>NZ_WOYP01000042.1 GCF_011620715.1 Microbacterium sp.
ATCGTGCGCGATCAGGCGCGCGAGACCGTCCGCGCACGCGCGAAGGTCAACGCATCGCTGCGGCAGACCTTCGCCGATCGCGGCTATATCGAGGTTGAGACTCCCATGCTGCAGGTGCAGCATGGCGGCGCGTCGGCACGCCCGTTCGTCACTCACTCGAACGCGTTCGACACCGAGCTTTACCTGCGCATCGCGCCCGAGCTGTTCCTCAAGCGGGCTGTCGTGGGGGGCTTGGATCGTGTGTTCGAGATCAACCGCAACTTTCGCAACGAGGGCGCCGATTCGACGCACAGTCCCGAGTTCGCGATGCTCGAGTCGTACGAGGCCTATTCCGACTACAACGGCATTGCAGACCTCGCCCAGGATCTCGTGCAGAACGCGGCGGTCGCGGTCGCCGGTTCGACCACGGTGACCTGGGTCGATGGCACCGAGTACGACCTCGGCGGCCAGTGGGACCGGATCTCGATGTACGACTCGCTGTCGGCGGCATCCGGTGTCTTGATCACACCGCAGACCTCGCTCGATGAGCTTCGCACGCTCGCCGCGCGCGAGGGCGTCGAGGAACCGCCGCTCTCCACGCACGGCAAGCTCGTCGAAGAGCTCTGGGAGCACTTCGTGAAGGATGACCTTGTCCGTCCGACGTTCGTGATGGACTTCCCGCTCGACACCAGCCCGCTGGTGCGCGAGCACCGCTCGATCGCCGGCGTCGTCGAGAAGTGGGACCTCTACGTCCGCGGCTTCGAGTTGGCGACCGGCTACTCAGAGCTCGTCGACCCGGTGATCCAGCGCGAGCGGTTCACCGAGCAGGCCAAGCTCGTCGCCCGCGGCGACCAGGAGGCGATGCGCATCGACGAGGAGTTCCTGCGCGCGCTCGAGCACGGGATGCCGCCCTCGGGCGGACTCGGAATGGGCATCGACCGGCTGCTGATGGCGATCACCGGCCTCGGCATCCGCGAGACGATTCTGTTCCCCCTGGTCAAGTGATCCCGCTCCTCCCGCTGGTCAAGTGATCTCGCTCTCGCCCCTGGTCAAGTGATCCCGCTCTTCCGGTTGGTCAAGTAGCCGCGCGTCAGCCCCGCCGGAACGCCCAGTCCGGGAGGTGCCCGGCCAGTACGAACGACCGGACGATCTCGGCGAGCCCGTGTTCGGGCTCGATCTCGCAGGCGAGCGTCGCGTATCGCTCGGCGTGAGTGGACCGGCCGAGCGCCCAGGACAGCCATCCGCAGGTCGCGAGCACCCCAGCTCGTGCCTCGCGCGGCGCGGCCGCCGCAATGCGTCGGGAGAGGGCGAGCGCGGCTTCGAGCCGGTCGGGATCCGGCCGCTCGCCCTCCCCCCACATCTGCATCGCGAGGTCCGCGGGATACTCCTCGCCCGACTCCCAGCGCAGCTGTGCCTCGAGCGCCTCGTCACCCGCCGACATGCCTCCACACCATTGCACGAGTGCGATGTCGCGCAGGGCGGGGCGTGCGAGGCACCACGCGAGTGCGGCTGCATCGAAGGGGGCGAGTGCCTCGGCATCCCACTCCAGGGCCTCCTCGAACAGTGTCGGCAGATCGTCCAGGGTGCACACGGTCGCGAGCGCCTGCGGGTCGACGCGTCGGGCGTCGGGGGACTCCTGATCGGATGCCGCCTCCTCGGCGCTCTCGCGGGCTGCCGTGCTCGTCGACGATCGAGCAACCGACTCCGGTCCGCACAGAAGGCCGACGGCATCGTCGAGTGCTGCGAGTGCCCGCGCGGTGCGCTCCTTCTCGGCCAGGTCGACCGGGGGAAGCTCCGACCCCGCCGCTTGATCGCCTTCGGCAACGGACAAGTGCTCGGCGCCCCGCGGTTCTGCGTCAAGTTCTTCGAGTGGCCTTCCCTCGAGCGGGCACGTCGGGTCGAAGCGCGATCCCCAGGCATCGGGGCCGACGCACAGCGCGTCGGTCATGCGCACCCCGCACGCATCGGCTCGCTGCTGAAGCGCCTCGATGAGATCGAGGTGCGGCATCCCGGCGTCGGCGAAGCACTCATCGGTGTAGGCGACGGCCGCGACGGCATCCGCCTCGGGAAGGCGGCAGACCATGCCGATGAGCGTCGCCGCAATGCGGTCGATCTCGGCGGATTCGGCCGCGGTGGGCAGATCGAAGCGCATCGCGCCGATGCTGCGCGAGCCCGCGAACGGGATGAGCACCAGGCTGCGCGTCGGTCGGTAGCCGAGCATCTTGGGAACGAGGGACAGGAACTGTGCCGCGTTCGCGGCTTTGATGATCGTGGTCATGAGACGACCCTGGTCGGTGCGGGGTGCTCACGACGGGACGATGGTTCGCCTGGGGATGCTGACCTTTGGAGGGCGGGCTGTGGAGGAGCGGGCGGCCGGTATCCTTGCAGGCATGGATGACTATTGGGTCGCGGTGTTCTGGACGCTACTGCCGACGGTCGTCGTGAGCGTGCTGTTCTTCTACATCCTCCGGAGCATCATTCGCGCGGACCGCACGGAGCGGCGCGTGTATGCGCGCATCGAGGCCGAGGAGCGCGCCAAGCGGGGGCTTCCTCCCACACCCGCGGCATCCGAGCGCTGACCCGCACTCCCAGTACGCTGGGCAAGAGTCCGCGGGGAGGCAGCTTGTGACTATCACGTTCAACGCGACGTGGTGGGTGATCCTGGTCTTCATTACCGACGTGACCATCCGCATCGCAGCGATCATCATCGTGCCGCGCAACCGCCGGCCGACGGCCGCGATGGCGTGGCTGCTGGCGATCTATTTCATCCCGTTCGTCGGCGTGCTGCTGTTCCTGCTGATCGGCAACCCGCGCCTGCCGCGCAAACGCCGCCGCAAGCAGGAGCGGATCAACACCTACATCCACGACACGAGCGAGCACCTCGACTTCGGCACGCTCCGCCCGTACGCGCCGGAGTGGTTCACCTCGATGGTGACGCTCAACCGCAACCTGGGTGCGATGCCACTGGCCGGCGACAACGCCGCGCATCTGATTTCGGACTACCAGCAGAGCCTGGACGCAATGGCGGAGGCGGTGCGCGAGGCGACCAGGTACGTGCACCTCGAGTTTTACATCCTCCAGACGGATGCGGCGACCGACAATCTCTTTCGTGCGCTCGAAGAGGTCGCCGCCCGCGGAGTGGTCGTCCGGGTGCTGCTGGATCACTGGGCGAACCGCGGCAAGCCGTTCTACAAGAAGACGCTCAGGCGCCTGACGGATATGGGAGCGCAGTGGCATCTCATGTTGCCGGTGCAGCCGTTCAAGGGCAAGTACCAGCGACCCGACCTGCGCAACCACCGCAAGCTTCTGGTCGTGGACGGCTTGGTGGCGTACATGGGCTCGCAGAATGTGACCGACTCGACCTACAACCTGAGGAAGAACATCAGGCGCGGCCTGCACTGGGTCGATCTCATGGCGCGCCTGGAGGGTCCGGTGGTCGCCTCTGTCAACGCGGTCTTCCTCTCCGACTGGTACAGCGAGACCGACGAGATCCTCACCGACGAGATCGACCTGTTCAGCGTGCAGTCCGGTCCAGGCGACCTCGACTGCCAGATCATCCCGTCGGGCCCGGGGTTCGAGTTCGAGAACAACCTGCGACTGTTCCTCGGTCTGATCTATTACGCGCAGCGCAAGGTCATCATCGTGAGCCCGTACTTCGTGCCCGACGAGGCGCTGCTGAACGCGATCACGACCGCGTGCCACCGCGGGCTGCACGTGGAGCTGTTCGTCTCGGAGGAGGGCGACCAGGCGATCGTCTACCACGCGCAACGCAGCTACTACGAAGTACTGCTGCGCGCGGGCGTGAAGATCTGGATGTACCGGAAGCCGTTCATCCTGCACAGCAAGTCCATGACGATCGACGACGAGGTCGCGATCATCGGCTCCAGCAACATGGACATGCGGTCATTCGGTCTCAACATGGAGATCTCCATGCTCGTGCGCGGCGAGCCGTTCGTCGCCGAGATGCGCGACGTCGAGGCGAGCTACCGTGCGCTCAGTCGTGAGCTGACGCTCGAGGAGTGGGAGAAGCAGCCGCTGCG
>NZ_WOYP01000058.1:0-7074 GCF_011620715.1 Microbacterium sp.
CGCCGCCGAAGCACGAGGATGAGCAGGACGAATGCGACGGCCTGGGCGATGACGACGAGCGCACTCAACAGCGGGACGTTGCCGTAGAGTGCGCCGGCCACTGTGCCGCCGGCGAGTGCGGCCGTGCCCTGGAACACGGCGAATCTGCCGTAGGCGGCCCCACGGACTGCCGGGGGAACGAGAGTTGCCACGAATGCTTTGACCGTCGAGTCCTGAACCCCGGTTGCCGCCCCCCACAGGCAGACCCCGACCAGCACGAGCGGCAGCTCGCCGGACAGGCACAACGCCGGCACGAACGCGGTCAGTACCGGCACCACGAGCAACGTGCGGGGACCGAGTCTGTCGTAGCACCACCCGGTGGCCGGTGCCGCGAATGCGGCGACGAACATGGCCAGTGCGTAAACCAGCGGAACAACGGGCAACGGCACAAGACCGGCATCCTCAAGATGAAAGGTGATCACGCCGAACCCGATCAGGCCGAACGTGGTCAGCGCGGCGAAGGAGGCGAACAGCACGAAGGTGACTCGAGGCGTATCGACCCGGGCAGCCTTGGCGGGCGAATCCGGCTCCGGCTCCGGCTCCGGTTCCACGGGTTCCGGTCGGAACACTGAGGTATCGGGCACCCGAGCGCGCAGCCAGAACAGCATGAGCATCGCGGCCGCGCCAGGAATGACAAGCCAGAGGAACGCCGGCCAGTAGACTCCAACCGCGGCAGCCACCGCAGCGACGAGCAGCGGGCCGAGGAAGGCGCCTAGCTGATCGAGCGCCTTATGCACGCCGAAACCCTTGCCGTGCCCAACGGCCCCTGCCGCATCGGCGAGCAAGACGGTCTTCGCCGGGCTCCTGATCGCTTTACCGGTTCGCTCCAGGATGAGCAGCACGCTCGCAATGGCGAGACCGGCACCACCGGCGAACGGCGCGACGGCGAGCAGCGGAACGCTCACCGCGGTGAGCGCGTAGCCGATGATGGTGAAAGTCCAGTACCGACCGGTCCTGTCAGCCCACGGTCCACTCACCAGTCTGAGAAGGAGTGCCACGGCATCGGCTCCGCCGGTGACCAGACCGACCAGCAGGGCCGAAGCCCCTAGCTGGGCGAGAAATGCGCCATTCACGGACATCGCGCCATCCGCGACCATATCGATGGCGAGGCTCACGGTGCCGAGGCCGACAATCATCCGCCAGGGCGAGATACCCGCCGGAGGAGCGCTCGAGGACCGCACGGCGAGAACCTCCTTGAGTCGGCGACACTTTGTCAGCGCAAGCGCGATCGGTCGCCTCAGTCTCCACCGACAGTAGTCTCGCCGACGGGCCCTGACGCCGGTTCCTCATGGAGACTCCTCAGATCGAGCGGCTCAAACCCGAAACTCAGCGGCGTCGCCCGCCTTCGACGGTCACGATGCGATGGTCTTCTGCGTGGGTGAGCTCGGTCCGCAGGAACTGCTCGTCGGCGGGCAGCCGCAGGTCGAAGCGCGCGTACGCGGCGATCCTCAGCTCCGCCTCGCCGATCGCGACCTCCAGGATGTGTCCTCCCACGCTGCGGTCGCCGGCCAGGAAGTGCATGTGCAGTCCCGCGACCGTGATGCCCTGGTAGATCGAGGGTGCCCAGAACCCGACGAGCGTCCCGGGAATATCGCTGAGCACCGTCTCGATCTGTCCGCTCGTGACGTCCGCGAGCGGGCGGAAGGGGTGCTCCTGCCGGGGGGTGATGCGGATCCGCACCGAGGTGAAGATGCCGTCGACCCGCACGGCGTGGAACAGATTGCGGCTGACGAGGTCTCGCTCGACACGGTCGGTGAACGCGGCGAGGTCGGCCGCGGCGATGGCCGCCCCCGCGGCGACGGGAAACCGGCACACATCCACGAACGGCAGGATCTGCTCGTCCTGCATCCGATCGGGCGCCTCGCCGACCGTGCACTCGAAGACCTCGCCGTCGAGGATGAGCACTTCACCGCCCAGGTGGTCGCAGCACCCGATGCCGAAGTCGCCGAGCCCGCGGACCGCGGCGACGGTGATGCCCGACTCGTACGCTCCGGCGAGCAGGGCGTCCAGCACCGCGAACTGGGTCACCGCGGCATCCGCGGAAGGCAGGGTCGTCACACTGTGAGGCTATCCCGCGGTGCCGGTGCTCAGAGCCGAACCCATCGAGGCGGTGTCACACCCGCACGCCGACCGGCAGGGCCGCATCCTCAGGGCATTGACATCGACCCGACGCCATAGACTGGGACATCTCCCCTCCTGCATCTGCAGGATCATTCGTGCCAGGAAATCCCGTGACAAAAGCCCCCGCCGCCCGCAGCTTCGAAGTGCGGCACGTGCAGCTCGCGCGCGCCGCGTTCGCGGCGATCGCGGCGATCATGGTGACCTTCTCGCCCGACCACTCCGCCGCGATCGGACTCTCGATCTTCAGCGGCTACGCGATGGCGACCGGCCTCGTGCTTCTGGCCGCGGGATGGTTCGTCTACACCGTGGACACCCGTTGGCCGACGGTCGTGCTCGGCGCCCTGTTCGTGATCGCCGGTCTCGCGAGCGGCGTCGCCCTCTTCCGATCAGTCACCGGCTTCTTCGTGACAGTGATCATCTGGGCGCTCCTGACCGGCCTGGTCGAGACGATCACCGGTGCACGCGGCCTGCGCGCCGCGCACGGACTGCCGAAGTCGGATGCCGCCCGCTCCGAGTCGCGCGACGGCCTGACGGTCGGCATCCTCACGATCGTGCTCGGTCTCGGCCTGCTGTTCGTGCCGACGCAGTATGCGCTGCAGTACACGATCGACGACGCGAATGCGACGTTCACGCTCACCGGGATCATCATCGGTGTGGGGATCTTCGGCGGGTACGCCGCGATCGTCGCCGTGTACCTCGCGATCGCCGGACTCTCCCCGCGCAGGCCGGCAGCCGTCGCGACCGAGCCCTCGGGCGCTGCCGCTGCAGAGTCCGCCGACGCGGACGCCCGCGAATCCGCCAACAACGAGAGGGGCACGGCATGACCGACGACAAGCCCACCCGCCGCGACCTGATGAAGCCCGTTCAACTGCTCGGACTCGCGTTCGGCGCAGCGCTGTTCGCCGGCATCGTCACGCTCGTCTCGATGGGCTTCTTTCAGCAGCGCAGCCCCGAGCAGGCGCCGGCGGCCCTCCAGCTCGCGCTGATCGTGGCCGGCATCACGTTCATCGTGGTGCTGGTGATGGTCGCACTCATGCTGCTCGCCGTCGACCCCGCGCAGATCAAGAAGCAGATCGACCGGCCGGTGCTCCTTCCCGACGAGAAGGCCGCCGGCGCCGATCCGGATGCCGCGGCATCCGGCGATCCGAAAGACTGAGTGGCGAGCCCCCCGTCGATCACTGGCTACAGCTCGTCGACCAGCCGCGACGCCAGCCCGGTGTAGGTCGCGGGCGTGAGCGCGAGCAGGCGCTGCTTCGCGGCGTCGCCGATGTCGAGGCCCTCGACGAACTCCGCGAGCTGCGCGCCGCCGACCCGGCGCCCGCGCGTGAGGTCCTTCAGCAGCGCATAGGGGTCGGTGATCTGCGAGCGCCCGGCCGCGATCTCGGCCCGAACGACGGTCTGGATCGCCTCGGCCAGCACCTCCCAATTCGCGTCGAGGTCGGCATCCAGCACCGGCTGAGCCAGCGAGATCTCGCCGAGCCCGCGCTGCAGGTTGTCCAAGGCCAGCAGCGAGTGCCCGAGCGCGACGCCGATGTTCCGCTGCGTCGTGGAGTCGGTGAGGTCGCGCTGCAGTCGCGAGGTCACCAGGGTCGAGGCGAGGGTCGCCAGCAGTCCGCCCGAGATCTCGAGGTTGGCCTCGGCGTTCTCGAAGCGGATCGGGTTGATCTTGTGCGGCATCGTCGACGAGCCGGTCGCACCCGCGACAGGGATCTGCGCGAAGTACCCCAGGGAGATGTAGGTCCAGATGTCCGTCGCGAGATTGTGCAGGATGCCGCCGGCATGACGCACCCGGTCATACAGCTCGACCTGCCAATCGTGCGATTCGATCTGGGTGGTCAGCACGTTGAAACCGATGCCCAGACCCTCGATGAACGAGCGCGACAGCGCGGGCCAGTCGACGTCGGGTTCGGCCGCCAGGTGCGCCGACCAGGTGCCGGTCGCGCCCGAGAACTTGGCGAGATACTCGGACGCGTCGATCTGGGCTGCGACGCGCTCGAGGCGCCAGACGAACACGGCGAGCTCCTTGCCCATCGTGGTGGGGGTCGCCGGCTGACCGTGGGTGCGGGCGAGCATCGCCGCGCCGCGATGCGTCTGGGCGGTCTCGCGCAGGGTCGCGATCACGGCACGCAGCTTCGGCAGCCACACTGCCGTCACCGCGCGCTGGACGGTCAGCGCATACGAGGCGGAGTTGATGTCCTCGCTCGTGCACGCGAAGTGCGTGAGCTCGGCGATCGCGTCGAGCCCGAGGGCGGCAAGGCGATCGCGCACGAGGTACTCCACGGCCTTCACGTCGTGGCGCGTGACCGCTTCCTTCTCGGCGAGCCAGTCGATCTCGGCCTGGCCGAAGTCGCGATACAGCGCGCGCAGGCCCTCTCTCTCGGCATCCGGCAGCGGCGACGAGCCGAACAGCGAGCGTTCGGTGAGCGCGATGAGCCACTCCACCTCGACCTCGACGCGGGCCCGGTTCAGGCCCGCCTCGGAAAGATAGTCGGCCAGCGCGCCGACCGCGGCGAAATACCGCCCGTCGAGCGGGCTGAGCGGCTGCGCGGGAAGAGAGGTCACAAGATTCGATTCTATCCGCGCACCGCACGCGCCACCGGGGCGTTCGCCGAGTGGTCAGCGGTCAAGGGGCGTCGAACTCTCGTTCTCGGTCCGGCGATCCGTCTCGCGGGAGAGCGGGGCGGATCGCCGGCTCCAGCTGGCGGAACAGGGCGCGGCTGCCGCTCTCGATCATGACCAGCACCTCGTCGAACATCCCCTGACCGGCGTAGTACGGATCGGGCACGTCGAGGGTGCGGGCCCCCTGCTCGAATGCCATGAGCAGGGCGATCTTGTCGGCGTCCGCCTGCGTCCGCGCCCACCCGCGCAGGATTCGCTCGTGACTGCGGTCCAGGGCGACGACCAGGTCGTTGTGCGCGAAGTCCGCGTGCGTGAACTGACGCGCGCGGTGACGTGTGCCGTCGTACCCGCGCCGGTCCAGCGCATCGATCGTGCGCTGGTCGGCGCGTTCGCCGACATGCCAGTCGCCGGTGCCCGCGCTCGTCGACGAGACCCTGTCGCCTAGGCCCGCGGCATCCGCGAACCAGCGGAAGACGACATCCGCCATCGGCGAGCGGCAGATGTTGCCGGTGCACACGAACACGACGTGGAACGGCTCCACCCCGCTGGCAGTCATGGGTACATTCTGCGACTGTCGACCGCCTCCTGCACAACACACGTCGTCTCGAGCCGCTCCCCAGGTGCGCGCGCCCGGCATCCGAGGTCGCACGACCCGGCGGAGAGTGGGCGGATGTCGACACCCGGCGACCCCGACACGGTGCGGTCTCTCGAAATCCTCGCGTCCATCCAGCGGCAGCTCGGCGATGCCGAGAGCCGTCTCTCGGATGCCGCCGTGCGCGCCGGTGGACTGGCCGCGCAGACCGATTGGCGCACCGATGCCGCGCTCATGTTCCACGCGAAGGCACAGGCGCTGCGCCGGGACATCGTGACCCTCGGCGGTGACGTCGACGACGCTCGCGATCACCTCCGACGCGTGCAGGGCGGTCTCGAAGCGGGCGCCGGGTGGTGGAGCTGGTGAGCGATGACCTCGACATCCGCGGCGGCGGGGCGGTCGCCGTCGACACCGCGACCCTCCGCGTGGCGGCCGCGGGGTTCACCGGACTCGCCGCCGAACTCGACGACATCGCCGGATTCGTCGGATCCGCCGCGCACCGGCTGCTCGACGCGTCGCCGGCGGCGTTCGGAGCGTGGCTCACGATCGACGCTGTGCGCCGGCGCATCGTCTCGGCGACCGAGGCGGCGAACGAGACCGCCGAGGCCCTGCGGGGCTCGGCCGCGGTGTACGAGATCGTCGAACTGCGCGCAGAGCGCGCGGCTGCGGCTGCGGCGGGCGACGCGGCTGCGCTGGCGCGCATCGATGCTCAGCTGGCGGTGATCACGCGCGAGGACCCCGCGGCGGACGACCGTGCGACGCTCGGAGTGTTCGGCCATTGGCTCAGCTGGCCGAACGGGCTGGCGCTGCAGGCTCCGGGAGCTGTCTGGTGGCTCGCGCCCGGACTGCACTCGCTCGCGATTCCGCTCGCCTGGGCGGTGCAGCGGGCCATCGGCGCGGTCGGTGCGGGCACCGTGCCATCGAGCGCGCGCCTGAGCGGAGCGCCGAACGCCGTGGTGGTGACACCGGTGGCCGGGCACGGACCGACAGCGGCGCCGGCATCGCTCGCGGATGCCGCAGCGAGGATTCCCGGAGGCGGCGACGCCCGCATCCGCGTCGAGCGCTACACGATGCCCGACGGCACGAGGCAGTTCGCTGTCTACGTCGCCGGCACGCAGACCGTCGCGCCGAACAGCACCGAGCCGTTCGACATGGAATCGAATATCGCGCTGTACACCGGCGAACGCTCGGCCTCGTACGACGCGACGCTCGCCGCGCTCACGCGCGCGGGGGCGGAGCCGGGTGACGTCGTGCACGCGTTCGGGCACTCGCAGGGCGCGATGATCACCGCGCACCTGGCGCTGGAGGGGGGCTATGACACGCAGACACTCGTGTCATTGGGCTCACCCGTCGAGGCCGATGTCGGCGAGGGCACTATGAGCATCTCGCTGCGGCACGCCGACGACCCCGTGGCAGCGCTCGCTGCGGGCGGCCACGCCGGCGCCGTCGGTGCTCCCGGCAGCTTCGTCGCCGAGCGCACCGCCGACCCCGTTCCCGGTGTTCACGACTACGGGC
The DNA here is from genome assembly GCF_011620715.1 of Microbacterium sp. Classification (GTDB taxonomy): domain Bacteria; phylum Actinomycetota; class Actinomycetes; order Actinomycetales; family Microbacteriaceae; genus Microbacterium. The sequence continues at coordinate 6,887 of NZ_WOYP01000058.1, forward strand.
TGCCCGCGCACGGCATCGACGCCTACACCGAGACGGCGCGGCTCCTGGATGCCTCGACGGATGCGCGCATGGGGGCGGTGCGTGAACTCTTCGACGGGCTGGGGGCCGCGGAATCCGTCGAGGTCACGGAGTACTCGGCCGAGCGCGCGGGCATCCTGCAACCGGCACCGGCACCGGCACCGGCACCG
>NZ_WOYP01000058.1:7174-19823 GCF_011620715.1 Microbacterium sp.
CGCCTTCGCCTTCGCGTGAGCCGCTGACGCTCAATCCTGCTTCTTCGGACGGAGGATGATGCCGAAGACCCAGTTGATCAACGAGATGATGATCGCTGCGACCACGCCCCACCAGAAGTCCTCGACGCGCAGGCCCCAGCTCCAGAAGCTGGTGATCCATGCGGTCAGCCACAGCAGGAACGCGTTGATGATGAGGCCGATCAGTCCCAGCGTGAGGATGTAGATCGGAAACGCGAGGATCTTGATGACCGTGCCGATGATCGTGTTCACGAGCGCGAAGATCGCAGCCACGACCAGCAGCGTGATGACGAACTGCAGCGTCTCCCCCGGCGGGAAGGCGATGACCGAGACCTGCAGGGTGGGGATCAGGGTGACGACCCAGATCGCGAAGGCGTTGACGACGACACGGATGAGGAAGCCCATAGTCTGGCCATTCTGTCACCCGGCGGCGTACGGCTCATAGACTCACAGGGTGACCGACGCCCCCGAGATCCCCGTCCGCGTCCGCCCCGAGATCGCCGCCCTGCCCGCCTACCAGCAGGGAAAGCAGGCCGAAGCAGACGCGTTCAAGCTCTCGAGCAATGAGAACCCGTTCGATCCGCTTCCCGGCGTGCTCGACGCCGTACACGCCGCGAGCGCGCTGAACCGCTATCCCGATGCGACGGCCGGTCGCCTGCGGCATCGCCTCGCCGAGCGGTTCGGGGTCGACGACGACGCCGTGCACGTCGCGGCCGGCAGCGTGTCGATCTTGACGCAGCTGGTACTGGCGACGTCCGGCCCGGGCGACGAGGTCGTCTTCGCCTGGCGGTCGTTCGAGGCATACCCCGGACTGGCGGTCGTCGCCGGCGCGACATCCGTGCAGGTGCCGCTCACCGAGGACGCGCGCCACGACCTGCCGGCGATGGCCGCAGCGATCACCGATCGCACGCGGGCGGTCATCGTGTGCAGCCCCAACAACCCGACCGGGCCCATCGTGACCCAGGCGGACTTCGACGCATTCGCCGCCATGGTCCCCTCCGACGTGCTGATCATTCTCGACGAGGCATATGCCGAGTTCGTCACCGATCCCGACGCCGTCGACGGACTGCGGGTTCTCAGCGCGCGGCAGCACCCCAACGTCGTGGTGCTGCGCACGTTCTCAAAGGCCTACGGACTCGCGGGCCTGCGCATCGGCTATGCGATAGGGCATCCGCGCATCCTCGACGCCGCGCGCAGCACCAGCATCCCGCTCTCGGTCACCGCGCACGCCGAAGAGGCCGCGCTTGCCAGCCTCGACCAGGAGGAAGAGCTGCTCCGGCGTGTGCGCATCATCGCCGAGCGTCGCGACCGTCTCGCCGTGGCGCTGCGCGCCGCCGGGTGGCGCATCCCCGAGGCTCAGGGCAACTTCGTGTGGCTCCCCGCAGGACGCGAGACACTGGATCTCGCCGGGGCGTTCGACGCGGCCGGACTCATCGTGCGCCCGTTCGCCGGAGACGGCATCCGGATCAGCGTCGGCGAAGAGGACTCTGTCGAGAAGGTCCTATGGATCGCGGCATCCGTTGTAAGAGACCTCCCAGAGGGCCATTCCGGCCGCGGGCTAGCGTAGAACGGTGACCCTGTCTCAAGACGTGGCGCCCTCCGCTGTCGCGGCGGGTGACGCACCCGAACTCGTCCGTGTGCTCGCCGCCGACGGCACGCTCGCGCCGACGCCCGCGGCGGAGCCCTACCTCGAGATCGTCGATTCCCTCGCGGATGCCGAGCTCGAGGGCTTCTACCGTGACATGTTCATCAGCCGTGCATTCGACCTGCAGGCCACGAACCTCCAGCGTCAGGGCCAGCTCGCGCTCTGGCCGCCGAGCTTCGGCCAGGAGGCCGCGCAGGTCGGTTCGGCCCGCGCCGCGCGCGCGCAGGACCACCTGTTCCCGTCGTACCGCGAGCACGTGGTCGCCACGATCCGCGGCGTCGACGCCGTGGACATCATCCGGGTCATGCGCGGCCTGACCCACGGCGGCTGGGACCCGTCCGACCCGAAGAACGGCAACACCCACATCTACACCCTCGTGCTCGGATCGCAGACGCTGCACGCCACCGGCCTGGCGATGGGCCTGGTGTTCGACGGCAGGTGCGGCTCAGGCGACCCCTCGCGCGACGAAGCGGTCATCGTCTACTACGGCGATGGAGCCACCAGCCAGGGCGACGTGCACGAGGCGATGGTGTTCGCCGCGAGCTACCAGACACCAGAGGTGTTCTTCCTGCAGAACAACCAGTGGGCCATCTCGGTGCCCGTCGCCACCCAGTCGCGGGCGCCGCTGTATCGACGCGCCGCGGGATACGGCATCCCGAGCATTCCGGTCGACGGCAACGACGTGCTCGCCAGCTACGCCGTCACCCGGGTAGCGCTCGACGAGGCCCGCGCCGGCGGCGGCCCGCGAGCGATCGAGGCGATGACCTACCGCATGGGTGCGCACACGACGAGCGACGATCCGACCAAGTACCGCACGTCGAAGGAAGAGGACTCGTGGGCACTCCGCGACCCGATCGCGCGGATGCGTGTCTACCTGCGCGGCCGCGGAGCTTCCGACGGGTTCTTCGCCGACGTCGAGGCCGAGGGATCGGCGTTCGCCGAAGACGCCCGTGTGCGCACGATGGCGCTCGGCGGCATCCCGACCGAGATCATGTTCGACCACGTCTACAGCGAGCCGCATCCGCTCATCGACGAGCAGAAGGCGTGGCTCGCCGACTACGAGGCGTCCTTCGAGCAGGGAGCGTCGTGAGCACCGCGATCGAGAGCCCGGCATCGCTCGTCGAGACGCTGCCCTTCAGTCGCGCGCTCAACGCCGGAATGCGCCGCGCGATGGTCGAGAACGATCGCGTGCTGCTCATGGGCGAGGACATCGGCAGGCTCGGCGGCGTCTTCCGCGTCACCGAGGGGCTGCAGGCCGAGTTCGGCGAGCAGCGGGTGCTCGACACTCCCCTGGCCGAGTCGGGCATCGTGGGCACCGCGATCGGGCTCGCGATGGGCGGGTTCCGGCCCGTGTGCGAGATCCAGTTCGACGGCTTCGTCTTTCCTGCGTTCGACCAGATCACCTCGCAGCTTGCGAAGATCACGAACCGCCACGAGGGCGCGCTGAGCATGCCCGTCGTGATCCGCATCCCCTACGGCGGCCACATCGGCGCGATCGAGCACCACCAGGAGAGCCCCGAGGTGTACTTCACGCACACGCCCGGCCTGCGCGTCGTGAGCCCGTCGACCCCGAATGACGCGTACTGGATGATCCAGGACGCGATCGCCTCGACCGACCCGGTGATCTTCCTCGAACCCAAGAGCCGCTACTGGCAGAAGGGTGAAGTGGATGCCGCCGCCCGCGCGCTGCCGTTGCACGCGAGCCGGCTCGTGCGCCGCGGCACTGACGTGACGCTCGTCGGCCACGGGGCGATGGTCGCGACCCTGTTGCAGGCCGCCGCGCTCGCCGAGTCGGAGGGAACGTCGTGCGAGGTCATCGACCTGCGCTCGCTCTCTCCCGTCGACTACGGACCGATCCTGGATTCGGTGCGCCGTACGGGCCGCATGGTCTACGCCCAGGAGGCACCCGGCTTCTCCTCGCTCGGCTCGGAGATCGCGGGGACGGTCATGGAGAAGGCGTTCTATGCGCTCGAGGCCCCCGTGCTGCGCGTGTCGGGCTTCGACGTGCCGTTCCCCCCGGCCAAGCTCGAAGGCATCTTCCTTCCGGATGCCGACCGCATCCTCGAGGCCGTCGACCGCACTCTCGCGTATTGACCTGACCGTCGTACTTGACCTGACGCTCGTATTGACTTGACCCACTTGACCCACTTGACCCACTTGACCCACTTGACCCACTTGACCCACTTGACCCACTTGACATTGTTGCGAAAGGACACCGGATGAGCACTCAGACGTTCCTCCTCCCCGATGTCGGCGAGGGTCTCACCGAAGCCGAGATCGTGTCGTGGCGCGTGGCCCCCGGCGATGCGGTGGCCGTCAACGACGTGCTCGTCGAGATCGAGACCGCCAAGTCGCTCGTCGAGCTGCCCTCGCCGTTCGCGGGCGTCGTCGGCGACCTGCTCGCCGCCGAGGGCGACACCGTCGACGTCGGCTCGGCGATCATCACGATCGCGGGGGCCGACGCGGCAGCGCCGCCGGTCACCGCGGGCCAGAGCGAGCACGGCGAGCCGCACGAGCCCGAACCCGACGGCGCAGGATCGGTGCTGGTCGGGTACGGCAGCGCCGGACACGTGCAGTCCCGTCGCCGCGTGACGGCGCAGCGCGTCGTGCGCGCAGCGGTCGGCGTGGTCGCCAAGCCGCCGATCCGCAAGCTCGCCCGCGACCTGGGCGTCGATCTCGCCGATGTCGTGCCCAGCGGGGCGGCCGGCGAGGTGACGCGCGAAGACGTCGTGAAGCATGCTTCGCAGGCGAGCGTGTTCCGCAACATCGAGACGCCGGAGTGGGGTGCCGTGCGCGAGGAGACCATCCCCGTCCCGGTGCCGGATGCCGCGGCATCCGTCCCCCCGGCGCCCTCGCGTTCGCTCCCCGAGCCGGTCGACGGTCGCGAGGAGTCGATCCCGGTGCGCGGGGTGCGCAAGGCGACCGCGAGTGCGATGACCAGCAGTGCGCTCACCGCGCCCCACGTGTCGGTGTGGGTCGACGTCGACGCGTCACGCACGATGGAGCTCGTGAAGCGGCTGAAGAGCTCCCCGGACTTCGCCGACGTGAGGGTCTCGCCGCTGCTGATCATGGCACGCGCCATGATCTGGGCGGTGCGGCGCACGCCGATGGTGAACGCGGCCTGGGTCGACACCGACGAAGGCGCGCAGATCCGGGTGCGGCACTATGTGAACCTCGGCATCGCCGCAGCCACTCCCCGCGGCCTGCTCGTGCCGAACATCAAGGACGCGCAGGACCTCAACACCCGCGAACTCGCGCGCGCTCTCGAGAAGCTCACGCTCACCGCGCGCGAGGGCAAGACGACTCCGGCCGACCAGCAGGGCGGCACGATCACCATCACCAACATCGGCGTCTTCGGCGTCGACGCGGGCACGCCCATCATCAACCCCGGCGAGGCCGGAATCGTGGCGCTCGGCGCGATCCGGCAGAAGCCGTGGGTCGTCGACGGCGAAGTGCGCCCACGCTGGGTCACCACGGTGTCGGGCTCGTTCGACCACCGGGTCGTCGACGGCGACGGCGTCTCGCGTTTCATCGCCGACATCGCCTCCGTGCTCGAGGAGCCCGCGCTGCTGCTCGACTGATTCGAGAATGATTATCAATAGCGCTATGCTCGGGGTATGCCTCGTGGAAAACATGCCCTTCAGCTGATCGCCCTCACTCTCGGGGGCGTGCTCGCTCTCACCGGCTGTGCGTCGACCGGGACGGATGCCGCGTCATCCGGCGACGGCCGACTGCAGGTCGTGGCCTCGACGAACGTCTACGGGCAGATCGCCGAGGAGATCGGCGGCGATCTGGTCGACGTGACCTCGATCGTTGCATCGGCGGCGCAGGATCCGCACTCGTTCGAGGCGACCGCGAAGGACCAGCTCACGGTGTCGAACGCCGACCTGATCATCGAGAACGGCGGCGGCTATGACGCGTTCATCGAAGCGCTCGTCGACTCCAGCGGCAGCGAGGCGCCCGTGATCACGGCCGTCGAGTTCTCGGCCGCGTGGCCCGGTGTCGACGCCGGATCCGGCACCGACTACGTCGAAGGATTCAACGAGCACGTCTGGTACGACCCGACCGCGGTTGCCGCTCTGGCACAGGGGATCGCCGACGAGCTCGCGGCGCTGCAGCCGGATGACGCCGAGACGTTCCAGGCGAACGCCGCGGCGTACGTGGCTCAGATCGCGGGCCTGGAGAGCGCCCTCGCCGAGATCGACGCGTCCCACGCAGGCCAGAAGGTCTTCGTGACCGAACCCGTGCCGGTGTATCTGGTCATCGCCGCCGGTCTCGAGAACGCGACCCCCGCGGCGTTCAGCCAGGCGGTCGAAGAGGGGCAGGACGTCCCGCCGGCGACCCTCCTGGAGTCCCTCACTCTCTTGCGAGACGGCGGAATCGGGGTCGTGATCACCAACGCTCAGACCGGTGGCGCCGAGACGACGCAGATCGTCGACGAGGCTCAGGGTCTCGGCATCCCCGTCATCGCGTTTTCCGAAACGCTCCCCGAAGGCCAGACTTACATCTCGTGGATGCAGGCGAATATCGAGGCGCTGGCCGCCGCGCTGGCGGAGTGACCGACACCGCGCCCGTTCTGCAGATCCGGGATGCCGCGCTCCGGCGCGACGGGAACGAACTGTGGTCCGGTCTGAACCTCGATGTTGCCGCGGGCGAGCTGGTGGCCATCCTCGGGCCGAGCGGGTCGGGCAAGACGACGCTCATGCGCGCGATCCTCGGTCTCGAGCCGCTCAGCGCCGGGACGATCTCGGTCGGCGGCAGGCCCGTGCGCAAGCGGGGCAACCGCACGATCGGCTACATTCCGCAGTCGCGCCCCCTGCCACCGGACACGGCGCTGCGTGGCCGGGATCTGGTCGCACTCGGCGTCAACGGGCATCGTTTCGGCCTGCCGGTGCCTCGTCGGGCCGACGCGAAGCGGGTCGCCGCGCTGGTGGAAGCCGTCGGCGCCGGGGCTTTCGCGGACCGGCCGATCGGCGTGCTCTCGGGTGGCGAGCAGCAGCGCCTCCGTGTCGGCCAGGCACTCGCCGATGACCCGGACCTGCTGCTGTGCGACGAGCCGCTCACGAGTCTGGATCTGGCCAACCAGCAGGCTGTCATCGGGCTGATCGATCGACATCGCAGACGGCACGACGCGGCCGTGCTGCTGGTGACGCACGACATCAACCCGCTGCTGGGAAAGGTCGACCGCATCCTCTACATCGCAAACGGCCGGTTCACCCTGGGCACGCCCGACGAGGTGCTGCGCTCGGACGTGCTGAGCGACCTGTATGGCGCGAACGTGTTCGTGCTGCGGGCGGGCGACCGGCTCGTCGTGGTCGGGGCGCCGGATGCCGAAGCCTCGCACCACCACCACGACGGGGCGCGCGAGTGAACTGGGACGACATCTGGAACGCCATGTTCGGCGGCCTTCCGGTCTACGGCGAGATCCTCGCGCTCGTGTCCAACTCGGTATGGGCGGGCGCCGTGCTCGGTCTGGTCGGCGGGCTCGTCGGAGTCTTCGTGATCCAGCGCGACATGGCCTTCGCGGTGCACGGCATCAGCGAGCTCTCGTTCGCCGGCGCTGCGGCCGCACTCCTGATCGGCGTCGACGTCGTCACGGGTTCGATCGTGGGGTCCCTGATCGCCGCCGCCGTGATCGGCTGGCTGGGGGCGAGAGCCCGCGACCGCAACTCGATCATCGGCGTGCTCATGCCCTTCGGGCTGGGGCTGGGCATCCTCTTCCTCTCGCTCTACAACGGCCGCAGCGCCAACCGTTTCAGCCTGCTCACGGGTCAGATCGTGTCAGTGCAGACTGGTCAGCTCGGATGGCTGATCGCAATCAGCGTGATCGTCCTGGCCGGCATTCTGCTCATCTGGCGACCACTGCGCTTCGACTCGCTCGATCCGCAGTCCGCGGCCGCACGGGGTGTGCCGACGACGGCGATCTCCTTGGGATTCATGCTCCTGCTCGGACTCATCGTGGCCGTTGCGGTCCACATCATCGGTGCGCTGCTCGTGATGGCGCTCCTGGTCACCCCGGCCGCGGCGGCGATGCGCGTTGCGACCGGCCCGCTCTGGGTGCCCCTCCTGGCGGCGGTGTTCGGGTTCGTCTCGGCAGTGGGCGGGATCCTGCTCGCGATCGCCGGCACGCTGCCGGTGAGTCCGTACATCACGACGATCTCGTTCGCGATCTACGTGGTGTGCCGCGTCGTCGGCGCGCGCCGCGGCCGGATGGCGGTGTCGGCGTGAATGCGCGCATCGTCCGCGCCCGGGTTCTGGCCAGGGGCGATAGGTAGAATCCCCACCATGGTTCAGCGCAACACGTGGCAGCGCGATCGGGTGCGCGAGGCGCTCGGTGACGCCGGCGGCTTCGTGAGCGCGCAGCGTCTGCACGCGACCCTCCGCGACGAGAACACCGGCATCGGCCTGGCCACCGTCTACCGCGCGCTGGCCGGACTCGCCGCGCAGGGCGACGCCGACTCGCTGCAGAGCCCCGAGGGCGAGAGTCTCTACCGCGCCTGCAAGACGCTCGGCCACCACCACCACCTCATCTGCCGCTCGTGCGGGCTGACCGTCGAGATCGAAGCCACCGATGTCGAGCAGTGGGCGCGCAGGACGGCGGCGCAGCAGGGGTTCAGCGAGGCCGAACACGTCGTCGACATCTTCGGGTTGTGCGCGGCCTGCGCGCAGGCCCGTGCGAGCGAGCGTGTCGCGGAGTAGGGCGCGAGCCGGCAAGCCGGGGGTCTGGGGCGCAGCCCCAGTGGGAACGCCCCCGGTCGCGCCGAGCAGGGCGGCGCGCACATGGGCCGGGGTCGGCATCGGCGTCCTCGTCATCGCCGGGCTCTTCCTGATCGACGCGTTCGCTCCGACATTCTTCCCGGCATCCCTGCCCACGCGCGCCCAGGACGGCCTGACGCTCGCGGTCAGCGTGCTGATCGAGTCGCTTCCGTTCGTCGCCCTCGGTGTGGTGCTGTCGATCGTCGTGCAGGTCTGGGTGCCTCCGGGCATGATCGAACGATGGATGCCGCGCCGGGCATGGGCCCGTCGTGCCGTGCTGTCGCTGCTGGGAATGTTCATCCCGGTGTGCGAATGCGGCAACGTCCCGTTCGCGCGAGGGCTGCTGATGCGCGGGTTCACCGTGCCGGACACGCTCACCTTCCTGATCGCGGCCCCGATCGTGAACCCGATCGTGATCATCACGACCCATCAGGCGTTCGGGTTCGACGACGGCATCCTGATCGCGCGCCTGCTCGGCGGCTACGCGATCGCGAACCTGATCGGCTGGCTGTACAGCCGCCATCCCGACCCCGACGGGCTGCTGACCGACCGGTTCCGAGAGACCTGCGAGCTCGTCGTGCACGAGCCCGGCGGTCGAGGCCGGCGCAGCCTCGCGCAGTTCGTGATCGAGCTGCGCGCGGTGATGCCGGCACTGGTGATCGGCTCGGCCCTGGCCGGAGCGGTGCAGGTGCTCATCCCGCGGGAGGCGCTGCTGGCGATCGGGTCGAACCCGGCGCTGTCCATCATCGCGATGATCTCGCTCGCCCTGGTTGTGTCGATCTGCTCGAACGTCGATGCGTTCTTCGCCCTGTCGTTCGCCTCGACGTTCACGCCCGGGTCGATCGTCGCCTTCCTGCTGGTCGGACCGCTCGTCGACATCAAGATGCTCGCCCTCATGCGCACCACCTTCACGACCCGCACCCTCGCGGGCATCGTGATCGTCGTGATCCTGTCGGCGTTCGCGATCGGGACGGCGGTGAACCTTCTTGCATAGCACAGCGGGATTCGTCGGCACACGGTGGCTCGGCGTCGGCCTGGCCTCGATCCTCGCCGTCGTCACGCTCGCACTCGCCTTCACCGGCCGGCTCGGGCTCTACATCAACCCCGATTCGGCCTGGTTCGCCATCTTGATGGCGGTCGTCGTGCTCGTCGGCGCCGCGCTGAGCTTCAGCCTCCCGCTCGGCGCCGAGGCCGACCACGGCCACGCTGATGACCACGCCCACGCGCCGGTGACGGTCGACGCCCCGCGGGCCCATCCCGCGGCGCTCGCCGCCACCACGATCGGCGGAGTGGCGGCATCCGGCGTCGTGCTGCTCACGCTCGTGCTGCCTCCCGCCTCGCTCTCGGCCGAGCTCGCGATGTCACGCGACGTGGGGGCGCCGCCGCTGTTCGCGGGGTCGGATGCCGTCACCCTGGCCGCGACCGGCGACACCGCCTCGTTCGGCGTCGGCGAGTGGGCGACGGTGTTCGCCACGGCGACGAATCCCGATGCGTTCGAGGGCGACACGGTCACTCTGACCGGCTTCGTCACTCCGGGCGACGGCGTCGCCGGAGAGTACGACCTGACGAGACTCGTCATCACCCACTGCGTCATCGACGCTCAGCCGGCCAGTATTCCTGTGGCGGCATCCGATCCGCTCGAGACCGGGCAGTGGGTCACGATCACCGGGACGGTGAGCACCACCGCCGAAGGACGCCTGCAGATCGACCCGACCTCGATCGAGCCGATCGACGAACCCGCCGACCCGTATGAGTACTGAGCCGCCGACCCGCGCGGGCCGCACGCGCAGACGCCGTGGCCGCGTCTTCGTCGGCACCTTCGCGATCGTCGTGGGCGCACTCGCCGTCGTGGGCCTGGCAGGCGCCGCGGCCAGCGTCGCGCAGGGCCCCCGGGTGTCGTCGGTGCAGGTCGATCCGGACGCCGCAGCCGCGGCGTCTGGAGCACGGCTGATCGTGACCACCTCGCAGTCGCTCGAAGAGGTCGACGCGAGTCAGGTCTCGGTGACGCCCGCGACCCCGTTCACGGTGGACACATCCGGCCGCGGCGTCGGAGTGCGATTCACCCTCCCCCTTTTCGATGACACCGAGTACACCGTGACCTTCCGCGACGTCCGGGGCCGCGGGGGCGGGCCGGCGGCCACCTTCAGCCAGACGTTCCGCACGCCCCAGGCGCAGCTGTTCCTGCTGCAGCGCACCTCGAGCGGCGACACGATCTTTCGCACCGACCTGTCCGGCGACGAGCTCATGCCGGTGTACCGCAACGATCACATCGAGGACTTCCGGGCGACCTCGAGTCACCTCGTCGTGTCGGTGATCGCCGATGACGCATCCGAACTCGTCGTCACCGACCTGGAAGGCGGGCAGGAGCGCATGCTGCCGCTGCCCGGCGAGGGCTACGTGTCGAACCTGCAGAGCGCGGACCGCGGTGAGCTCATCGGATACACCTTTTCGGATGCCGACCTCGGTGACGCGGGAGGACTGGAAAGCGCGCTGTTCACCGCATCGCTCAAGCAGAGCGAAGCCGACGCCGAGCCGACGCCGGTCGCGGTGACGGGCGCCGACGGGCGCATCGCCGAGTGGCGATTCGTGCCCGACACCGACAGCATCCTGCTGCTCTCGTTCGACGGCTCGCTGCTGCTGACGGACTCGACGGGGCAGAACTCCACGGCGCTGGGGTCGGCGATCGCGATCGAAGGCATCGCCCGCGGTTCATCCGAGGCGATCGTGGCGCGCTTCGAGGGCATGAAGGTGATCGGCCTGTCGGATGCCGGCGAGACCGACCTCGTCGACGCCGACGTCGACCTCGGCATTCGCGGCGCGATCACCCCGGTCCCGGGCGGGGGAACGGTGCGGATCGGGGCACCGACCGATGCGTCCGGCATCCCCGTCGGCACGACCGTCACCGCGGTGACCGGCGACGGCACCACCGAGGTGCTGATGGAGCTGCCGTCGACGGACGTCGTCGTGCACACCTGCGTCTCGCCGAGCGGCCGATACGCGGCGATCACCGTGGCGCCGGATGCCGTCGCCAACCCCTACGACCGGTACCGGCTGCCGTTGCCCGAGAGTCTCGAGTCCCGCATCGTCGAGATCGCGACCGGTGCGGCGCGCGCCGGCAAGCCGGGGGTCCGGGGCGAAGCCCCAGCGGATACAGTCGTGACGCTGTCGGGCTTCGACCTCTCGTGGTGTCAGGTGCCGCCCGGATGAGCGGGGCGCCGATGGGCGGCGCGCTGCGTCCGGCGACACGCGCCGACCTCCTCGGCCTGCCTGTCGAGGTCGCGCCGCGGCTGCTCGGGGGCACGCTGACCACGGTGGTATCCGGCGAGGTCGTCGTCATCCGGCTGACCGAGGTCGAGGCCTACCACGGGGCCGGAACCGGCGATCGGCCCGATCCCGCCTCGCACGCGCGCATGGGCCGAACGGCCCGCAACGCGACGATGTGGGGCGAACCCGGGCACCTCTACGTGTACCTGAGCCACGGCATCCATTCGTGCGTCAACGTGGTCAGCGGCCCCGAAGGCGTCGCCGGAGGGATCCTGCTGCGCGCCGGAGAGGTGATCGAGGGGCGGGATGCCGCGACCCGGCGTCGGCGGGAGCGGCGGGGTGCGGTGCGCGCCGACCGAGACCTGGCCCGGGGACCCGGTCGCTTCGGCGATGCCGTGGGGCTGCGGCATCCCGTGCACGACGGCATCGACGCGATCACCGGCGCGGACCATGCCGGCGCGACGGCTCGGCTGGAGCTGCGCGCGGAGCCCCTCGAGCGCTTGGCGAGCGGACCACGGGTGGGAGTGGCCGGAACGGCGGGCACGGATGCCTTCCCCTGGCGCTTCTGGATCGAGAGCGACCCGACGGTCTCGGCTTTCCGGTGGGGGCGTGGCGCCCGCGACGCGTGAGGGCGCCGCGAACTCAGCCCCGCGACCGTGATGATCAGCTCCGCGACCGTGCTGACTAGCCCCGCGACCGTGCTAAACTGAATCTTTGTCTGCGCGCACTCCAGCGCGCAGTACGTACCCTCCTTCGAACTCAGGCCGCAGGCGGCCGCATTCGGCGCGGGGGTGCAGACAAGGGATCTTGGGTGGAACCGTCCGGTTCCACGGTATTCAGGAGGAGTAGACCAATGGCAGCAGTGTGCCAGGTGACCGGAGCAGTTCCCGGCTTCGGTCACAGCATTTCGCACTCGCACCGCCGGACGAAGCGCCGCTTCGACCCGAACGTGCAGAAGAAGACCTA
>NZ_WOYP01000103.1 GCF_011620715.1 Microbacterium sp.
GTGCGCGCGTGCATGGATTGATCGGTGCCGCTCCGGGCGATATCCAGGCAGCACATCGGTTCGGTGGCCATAATGAGGGAATGACTGCACCGCGCATCCTGGTCGTCGACGACGAACCGAACATCCGCGACCTGCTCATCACGAGCCTCCGCTTTGCCGGATTCCAGGTCAGGGCAGTCTCGAACGGCGCCCAGACGATCTCGGCCGTCCTCGAGGAGGAGCCCGACCTGATCATCCTCGACGTGATGCTTCCCGACATGAACGGGTTCAGCGTCACGAAGCGGCTCCGCGGCGCCGGCTATACCGCGCCGATCCTCTTCCTCACGGCGAAAGACGAGACCGAGGACAAGATCGCAGGCCTCAATGCCGGCGGCGACGACTACGTCACCAAGCCTTTCAGCCTCGATGAGATCGTGGCCCGCATCCAGGCGATCCTGCGCCGCACGATGCAGGCCGATGAAGAGTCGGTCATCCGCGCGGGTGAGCTCACGATGGACCAGGACACCCACGACGTCCTGGTCGGCGACGCGTCGATCGACCTCAGCCCCACTGAGTTCAAGCTGTTGCGCTACCTGATGCTCAACCCCAACCGCGTGCTGTCGAAGGCCCAGATCCTCGACCACGTCTGGGAATACGACTTCAACGGCGACGCGGGCATCGTGGAGAGCTACATCTCGTACCTGCGCCGCAAGATCGATCCGCACTCCACTGAGCCCCTCATCCAGACCAAGCGCGGCTTCGGCTACATGCTCAAGGCCGGCAAGACCGCCTGACGCGGTCCCTGATCCAAGGGGGCCGCCGCTCTGGACGAGAAGCACGCGAGGAAGACGGATGCGGTCACCCGAGGGTGGCGTGGCATCAGCCTGCGCGCGAAGGTCACAGGCGTCACCGTCACACTGCTCGCGGTAGGGCTCATCGCAGCCGGATTCGGCACGGCGATTTTTCTGCGCACGACTCTCATCGCCAATGTCGAAACTCAGCTCGATGCCCTGGCACGCACCGATGTCGCGGCGCCGCTGCTCGAGATCACGGCGACCGACGGTCAATTGCAGACCACGCCCGTCGACAATGCACCGCCGGTCGAGTACTTCGTCGCCATCTACGGATCGGCGGATGGTGCACTGGTCGGAACCGCTGGTGGCCGCGGTGGCCCCGAACCCGCGTTCCCCGAGACGTATCCCCTCGATCTCGCTCAGTCCAGGCAGCTGCAGCCGTTCTCGCTGTACTCGGCTGACGCAGAGTACGAGTTCCGCGCGGCGATCGCGGTGCAGGAATTGCAGGGCGCGGGTACTCTCTACGCGCAACTGGTGGCGCTGCCGCTCGCCTCGACGTATCAAGTCGTCGCGCAGTACATCGGCATCTACACCCTGCTCGCACTGATCATCTTGATCGCCAGCGCATTCCTCACCCGATGGCTGGTGACTCTCACGTTCCGGAGCCTCGGTCAGGTCGAGTCCACCGCCATGGCGATCTCCGCCGGCGACTTCAGCCAACGCCTCACCGACATCGAACCGATGACGACCGAGGTCGGTCGGCTGAAGTCGGCGATCAACGCGATGCTCGGGCGCGTCGATGCCGCCCTGTCGCAGCGCGATGCGTCGGTGCGGCAGATGCGGCGGTTCATCGGCGACGCGAGCCATGAGCTTCGCACCCCGCTCGTGACGGTGCGCGGCTATGCCGAGCTGTACCGCATGGGGGCGATCTCGGGTGACGAGGACGTGGCCCAGGCGATGGACCGCATCGAGAAGGAGGCGATGCGGATGGGAGTCCTCGTCGAGGATCTCCTCGCTCTTGCCCGCCTCGACGAGCGTCGCGATGTGATCATCGGTCCGGTCGACCTGCGGCCGATCGCGCGGGATGCCGCGCTCGATGTGCGCGCGACATCGCCGCTGCGTCCGGTGACTGTGATCGACACGACGATCGAGCACACGCCGGAGCCCGAGCCGCCGTCCGAATCCGAGGCCGAATCCGACCCCGAACCCGCCGCGGCCGCGCGTCGCCGCGGCGGACCCCCGACCTCCGCCATCGCGCGAGCGGGCGGCGGCGCGCTCTCGCTGCTGCGCCGCAAGCCGCGCCCCGTCTCGGCGGTGCAGGCATCCGGCACCGGCGAGATGCCTCCGGTATCTCCTGTCGCACCGGCCGCAGTGGGCGGAGCAGCACCGCCGATCGTGCTCGGGGATGAGAACCGCGTGCGTCAGGTGGTGGCGAACCTGCTCGGCAACGCGCGCAGGTTCACCGCCGAGGACTCGCCGATCGAACTGCGCATCGGCGTCGACGCCGCCGCGGGGATGGGCTGGATAGAAGTCGCCGACCATGGGGACGGCATCCCGGAGCAGATCCGCGACAAGATCTTCCAGCGCTTCTGGCGTGCCGACACCTCGCGCGCCCGCGAGACCGGCGGCACCGGCCTCGGGCTGTCGATCGTCGCCTCGATCGTCGAGGCGCTGCACGGATCGGTCTCGGTCGTCGAGACTCCCGGCGGCGGGGCGACGTTCCACGTCGCATTCCCGCTGGCGCAGGAGCGGGATGCCGCGGAGCACCTGCTGATCGAGACCCAGCCGCTCGACCGGCTGACGCCGCCGCCGGCGTGACGCCGGCTCCTCCCCAGCCCGGACGGCACCGCGTCGCGCCCCCAGCGCGCGGGGGTCGGTGCGCAGACCCGTTGCAGACGCGCCTAGCGTGGGACCCCCATCCCTCGAGCAAGGAGTTTCCCCATGGCCGTCTTCTCCGTCGACAGCGACCAAGTCTTCGCCACCACGGCCGCGGTGCGCGGCACCATCGATCGCCTGCAGGGTGAGACGCAGGCGATGCTGACCCAGCTGACCCAGCTGCAGGCGACGTGGACGGGCAGCGCCGCCGTGGCGTTTCACACCGTGGTCGATCAATGGCGCGCCACGCAGCGCCAGGTCGAGGACTCGCTCACCGGCATCAACGCCGCCCTCGCCGCCGCAGGTCAGCAGTACGCGGATGCGGAGCATGCTACGACGAGCCTGTTCCGCTGACCCGACCGGTCTTCTAGATCTTTGTCTACAACAGTGTCTAAACTGGCGTTCATGGACGAGCGAACGATCAGCGTCGGTCAACTGCGGCAGAATCCGACGGCGATGATCCGCGCCGTGCGTGCGGGTCAGCACTGGACGGTGACCGATCGTGGCGTGCCGGTTGCCGATGTCATTCCGCACGTGCCGCGCCAGTGGACTCCGATCGGCGACATCGCCGAGGCGCTGCGGAGGCTCCATTTCGATGGCGAGCTCGCCGCAGAAGTCGACGCGATGCGAGACGCCGAGACGATGACCGACCCGTGGAGCAAATCGTGAGGGCGGTGCTCGACACCAACGTGGTGATCGCCGGAGACTTCGGTGACTTCATAGACGGTGACTTCGATGTGGCGGTGACCTCGCTCACCTATGCGGAACTGGCGTGGGGCGTCTCGGCAGCGCCGGAGGAGGTCGCTCGCGCCGTGCGCGGAGCCGCGCTGCAGCGAGCACAGAAGATCCTTGGTCCGGGGCTCCCCTTCGACGACGACGCCGCAGCCAGCTACGGTCACATCACTGCGCTCATCCACGCCCGCGGCCGCGATGTGCGTCCTCGCGCAATCGATCTCATGATCGCCGCGATCGCCCACGCGAACGATGCCGCCGTGGTCACTCACAATGTCAGGGACTTTGCCGGTCTCGAGGGGCTGGTCGAGGTCATCCCCGCCTGAAACACGGAACGGCCCCTCCCGAAGGAGGGGCCGTTCCGTGCGTTCAGTCGTGCGGACTCAGTGGATCAGAAGTCCATGCCGCCGGTCGGGTCGCCCGCCGGAGCGGCAACCTTCTCGGGCTTGTCGGCGACGACGGCCTCGGTCGTGAGGAACAGCGCGGCGATCGACGCGGCGTTCTGCAGAGCCGAGCGCGTGACCTTGGCGGGGTCGATGATGCCCTGTGCGAACAGGTCACCGTACACGCCGGTCGCGGCGTTGAGGCCGTGGCCCGCGGGCAGCTCCGCAACCTTGTTCGCGACGACGCCGGGCTCGAGACCGGCGTTGAGCGCGATCTGCTTGAGCGGAGCCTCGATCGCGACGCGAACGATGTTCGCACCGGTCGCCTCATCGCCGAGCAGGCTCGTGAGCGCCTCGGTTTCGAACGCGACCTTGCCGGCCTGGATGAGCGCGACACCACCACCGGGGACGATGCCCTCCTCGACGGCCGCCTTCGCGTTGCGAACGGCGTCCTCGATGCGGTGCTTGCGCTCCTTGAGCTCGACCTCGGTCGCGGCCCCGGCCTTGATGACGGCAACGCCGCCGGCCAGCTTTGCCAGACGCTCCTGGAGCTTCTCGCGGTCGTAGTCGCTGTCGGTGTTCTCGATCTCGCGTCGGATCTGCGTGACGCGACCCTCGATCTGAGCGGCCTCGCCGGCACCCTCGATGATCGTGGTCTCATCCTTGGTGATGATGACCTTGCGGGCACGGCCGAGCAGGTCGAGGGTGGCGTTCTCGAGCTTGAGACCGACCTCCTCGGTGATGACCTGGCCACCCGTGAGGATCGCGATGTCCTGCAGCTGCGCCTTGCGACGGTCGCCGAAGCCGGGAGCCTTGACGGCCGCCGACTTGAAGATGCCGCGGATCTTGTTGAGCACGAGAGTCGCAAGCGCCTCGCCCTCGACGTCCTCGGCGATGATGACGAGCTCCTTGCCGTCCTGGATCACCTTGTCGACGATCGGCAGAAGATCCTTGATGTTCGAGATCTTCTGGTTCGCGATCAGGATGTAGGCGTCTTCGAAGACAGCCTCCTGGCGCTCCGGGTCGGTGACGAAGTACGGGTTGATGAAGCCCTTGTCGAAGCGCATGCCCTCGGTGAGCTCGAGCTCGGTGCCGAACGTCTGCGACTCCTCGACGGTGACGACGCCTTCCTTGCCGACCTTGTCGATCGCCTCGGCGATCAGGTCGCCGATGGTGGTGTCGGCCGCCGAGATGGATGCCGTCGCGGCGATCTGCTCCTTGGACTCGACGGGCTTGGCCGAGGCCAGCAGCTCGTCGGAGATGGCCTGGACGGCCTTCTCGATGCCCTTCTTCAGCGAGATGGGGTCGGCACCGGCCGCGACGTTGCGCAGGCCTTCCTTGACGAGCGCCTGAGCCAGCACGGTCGCGGTGGTGGTTCCGTCACCTGCGACGTCGTCGGTCTTCTTGGCGACCTCCTTGACGAGCTCCGCGCCGATCTTCTCGAAGGGGTCCTCGAGCTCGATCTCCTTGGCGATCGACACACCATCGTTCGTGATGGTGGGAGCGCCCCACTTCTTCTCAAGTACGACGTTGCGACCGCGGGGGCCCAGTGTCACCTTGACGGCGTCGGCCAGGATGTTGAGGCCGCGCTCGAGACCACGACGGGCCTCCTCGTCGAAAGCGATGATCTTAGCCATGTGTTTTTCGTCCCTCCCGGACGTTGCGATGTCTTAGCACTCAGATGAGTCGAGTGCTAATCCATTCTGGCACTCGACCCTACCGAGTGCAAGCCGCAACGACGGATGCGGCATCCACGGCGTCAGGAAACGTCGATACCCCGTCGCGACGCGCGACGGGGTATCGAACGAAACCGGTGAGAAAGCGGATCAGGCCACGACGCGAACGGACTCGGCCTGCGGACCCTTCTGTCCGGCGCCGACCGTGAACTCGACGGTCTGGCCCTCCTCGAGCACGCGGAAGCCGCTCATGTCGATGTTGGAGTAATGGACGAAGACATCCTGCCCATCAGCCACGGTGATGAAGCCGAAGCCCTTCTCGGCGTTGAACCACTTGACGGTGCCCTGGGTCATCTGAATCTCCTGTAATGCGGGGGAACAGGGCCATCGTATGCACGCGGATCCGCCCGCAATCACGGGAAGGGCAAGTGTTGACACACATGCATCGAAGTGTTTACCGGCGTGAAACACGCGACCGCCGATGGGTCAGGGCGAAGGTGTCGCGCTCGGCGGATTCGCCGTGCGGTCGAGTCCGATCACGATCACGAGCTGCTTGGCCTCGGGGTCGTCCACCGGCTGGTAGGCGTCGCTCTGCACGATCTTCGCGCCGCCGATCACCCCGGCGAGGCCCGCCGCGGCCGCTTCGTCGGCGGGCAGGTAGTAGTAGACGGTCGTCTCCAGGAAGTCGGTGGATCCTGCCTCACCGGCCGAGACGGTGTCTTCGGCCCACCCGGCGGCGACGACGACATCCTTCATCTGCGTCGCGAGCCCCTGCTCGGGCGTGGCGTTGAGTGCGAGCACGGCGTAGGACGGATCGACGACGGGCGTCACGACCGGAAGCGGAGTGGCGGTCGGCGTCGGAGTCGGGAACAGCACGACCCGGCCCGTCACCAGCAGCGTGCCGAAGATGCCGGCGGCGACGAGCACAACGGTGGCAAGGATCGCCCACAGCAGAACGACCCACCCGCGCATGCGCGGGTTCTCGGCACGATGGGCGCCGACCCGGCCCGCATCCGCGGGAAGGTCGTCGAAGCGATCCCGCGGGAAGGTCGTTCTCGGCACCCCACGATGGTACCCGGTACGCGGCTGATGCCTGCCTACGTCCGTCCGCGTCAGCGCGGTGCGCCGGCGGCGCGGGCGATCCGCGCCTGCCGTCGGGCATCGCGGATGCGCCGGAGCCGCTTGACGAGCATGGGATCGTACTCCTGGGCCTCGGTGGTGTCGATCAGCCGGCCGAGCAGCTGGTAGTACCGAGCCGGCGAGACTCCGATGTCGGCGCGGATCGCCTCCTCCTTCGCGCCGGCGTGCCGACGCCATGCGGCCTCGAAATCGAGGATGGCGCGGTCGCGGTCGGTCAGAGGCACGAGGTCACGCTAGCGCGCGTTGCGGGCTCCCGGGTCGCGCCACTCCACGAAAGCTCCGAGTGGGTCGACGGCCGCAAGGGCGCGGCCGTCACGGCGGAGCACGAACCCTCCCCACGCGGCCGGATCGATCGGCGCAACGCCCTCGAATCGAAGGTCCGGAGGGTCGATGGACACCCAGACCGCATCGATGTCGGCGATATTCGCAACGAGCCGGTCGCGGCCTTCCCGCGGGATGTGCGGGAGAACCCCGGGAGTGGTGATCACCAGTGTCGCGCCCGACGGAGCGAGCGCGGCCAGCGCCTGGAGCGCTGCGCGCTCCGTCGCGTCACCGCGCACCAGCAGAGGAGGGTCGGCGGCCGCGATGTCCAGTGCGGCCTCAATCCGCGCCGCGCGGCCCGCTTCCCCCGGCCACGCCAGACTCACCAGGAAGCGCCGGTCCTCGGCATCCGCTGCGTCGAGCGGGGCGAGGTCGATGCCTGCCCGCCAGACCACCTCCGGCATCCGCAACGACGGGCCGCCGCCACGCAGCGCCGAGTCGAGGATGACGGCCGATCGCCCGTCGCGAGGGTCGAGGTCGGGACCACCGAGGTACCGGTACGAGTAGCGGTCGGGGTACAGGCACAGGCCCGCGCTCGCGCCGACCTCGAGCAGCGCGACAGGACCGTCGATGGCGCTCAGTGCGGGCAGCAGCGCGGCGCACCGCAGCGGCTCGTTGGTCTGCAGGCTGTGTGCGGTGCACCCCGTGACCACATCGTCCGCGTGTTCGCGCACCCACTCGGCCCAGTCCCGGTACGACCGCTCCGGGGCGCCCAGAAGGCGCGTGACGGCGAACACCAGCGGCGGCTGCCGGTGCCTCGCCGGAATTCGGCCGAGGATCGCGGTCACCTCGCCGTCGGAGACGACTCCGGCCGCCCACTCGGCGTAGAGCTCCGATCGGCCGGGCGCCTCTTCGCGGGCGAAGCGGCCGAAGCGCTCGGCGACCTCTGCGGCGACCTCTGCGGCGACGGTGGCAGCGGCATCCATCGTCCCATTCTCGCGGAGAACGGGCAGTCGGCAGGGATCCCGGCGGCGACGGGTGGGGTTGAATGGACTCTGGCGAAGGAGGACCCCCGATGACCTACAGCGTGGAGAAGAGCGACGAGCAGTGGCGCGCCGAGCTGGATCCCGACCGGTACCAGGTGCTGCGTAAGGCGGCGACCGAACCTGCGTGGACGGGCGAGCTTCTCGACGAGAGCCGCGCCGGCCTCTACACGTGCGCGGCGTGCGGCGCGGAGCTGTTCCAGAGCGGCACCAAGTTCGACTCGCACTGCGGATGGCCGAGCTTCTACGAGTCGGTGCGTCCGGAGGCGGTCGAGCTGCTCGAAGACCGCACGCACGGGATGCTTCGCACCGAGGTGCGCTGCGCGGCGTGCGGTTCGCACCTGGGCCACGTGTTCCCGGACGGCGTGGGAACCCCCACGGGCGACCGGTACTGCATGAACTCGATCGCGCTCGCGTTCACCCCCGAAGCCGACGCGTGACCAGCGCTCTCGAGGCGGTGCGCAGCCGCCGCTCTTGGTCGAAGGTGACGGATGCCGCCCCCACGCGCGCCGAGCTGCTGACCCTGGTGTCGGCAGCAGGGCGCGTCGCCGACCACTCGTCGATGGAGCCCTGGCGGGTCATCGAGCTGCGCGGATCCGACCGCGAACGCCTGGGTCGGGCGATCAACAAGGCCGAAGGGCAGGGGGGCTCCTCCTCCAAACCGCTGCGCGCTCCCCTGCTGCTGGCGGTCGTGGCGACCTACCGCAAGAGCGACAAGGTGCCCCGCTGGGAGCAGGAGGCGGTCGCCTCGGGCGTCGCGCACGTGCTGAGCCTGCTGCTGGACGAAGCCGGCTGGGGCGTCATCTGGCGCACCGGTCACTACACGCGCAGCAAGGCCGTCGCCAAGCTGCACGGCCTCGCGAAGAACGAAGAGCTGATGGGGTGGCTCTATGTCGGCGGCAAACCACCGAAGGCACGCCCGGGTCGCCGCAAGGTCGTCGATGCGCGACGCCACTTCTCGCGCCTCCCCTCGGCCAAGCGTGTCGACGAAAGGGATCTGTCGGAGCTCGACGCCCAGGCGTAGCAGCTCGGGCGCGCCTGGTGCGGCTCAGCCCGCGCGGCGCAGCCGCCCCCACGGCACGGTCGCGACCACGACCGACAGCAGGGCGACGAGCACCATCGCAAGCTCTTGCACGGGGCCGGGGCTCGCCGGCGCGGGCCACAGCGCGTCGATCGCAACGGACGTGAGCAGCTGCCCGACGACCGCTCCGAGCCCGAGCAGAAGCACTCCGGTCTGAGCGACGAGCGCCGCAGACAGGAAGATGTAGATGACGCTCACGGGGCCTCCGGCATAGAGCCAGAGCTCTGCGGGCAGGTCCCGCGGTGCACCGACGATCGCCACGTGCACGGCTGCGGCGAACACGAGGATCAGCGTGCCACCGCTGAAGTTGACCAGCGTCGCGGTCAGCGGAGCCTTCACGCGCTGGTTCAGCCGGCCGTTCGTCGCCTGCTGCCAGCCGATTCCGATGCCGCTCGCGACCGGCAGCATCAGCATCCAGGCGGGAATGCCGTCGAGGCCGGAGCCGGTCAGTGAGATGCTGACCGCAACGAGCGCCAAGGCTCCGCCGGCGAGCCGCGGGAGTGTCACGGCCACGACCCCGGCCGGACCATAGCCGATCCGGTCCAGAATCAGGCCGGAGACCGCCTGGCCGGCGACCACTCCGACGGTGAACAGCGACACTCCGATGATGCCGACGGCGACGCCCTGGGTGGCGACCGTCAGCGCTCCCGCTGCGCCGCCCGCCAGCATCCACCACGGAATACCCCGCGAGCGGACTCCCGTGACCAGAGTCGCGAAACCCCGGCGGCCGGCGGGCAGGGCCAGGGAGAGAACGATCAGCACGGCCAGACCGGACCCGAACGAGATCGCCGCCGCGACCAGTCCATCGTCGATGCGAAGCCCGAGCTGCCCGTTGATCCTCGCCTGAACAGCCGTCAGCACACCCACCAGCACCGCCCCGCCGATCGCGATCCATGCGGGCACGCGGGCGGTTGTCACTCCCCCATCTTGCCGGGCGATCCGCGACGGCAGCGGCGCGACGCCGGTGACATTGACCTTCGAGCCAGGCGGCTGATGGAGCCGACGGTCTCTCACCGCGAGGCAAGATATGTGCGCCAGCCGCCATACGCACTGACATCCGGTGCGCCCTCGGTCGCGATGGGCTCGCAGAGGAATCCGTGGACCTCCTCGCCGCTCTCCAGGCGCACGGTTCCCAGTCCCAGCGGCGAGGCGATCCCGGCCAGGAACACTCCGACATTCTTGATCGGCAGGTCGTAGACCTCCACCTGGATCGCGGAGCCGCCCGTTGCGACACGGACCAAGCCCGGCTTGGCGGGAACGGTGTTCAGCGCGTAGAGGCGGTACTCGGGTGCCGTCGCAGTAGCGGTCCGCAGGCGAGCGTCCAGGGCGGTCAGTTCTCCATGCAGCGGCATTCCACTGAGGTGCGCACCGACGACCGCGATCGGCAGCGTCCGTTCGGCGGGGGGTGCGGGCGCCCGAGCCTCCTCGAGCCGGTGCGTGGAGCCGGGCCTGAGAACGCGCTCGAGTGCAGCGGCCACACCGTGCATCTGCGCATCGGCGCCCGCAGCCACGATCACCGATACGCCGAACGGACGGTCAGGACGGCCCGTCGCGGTGGGGATCGAGATCGCCGCGAGGTCCAGCAGATTGCCGAATGTCGTGTACTGCCCCAGGCGGGCATTGCGGTCGATCGGATCCGCGAGCATCTCTTCGACACTGAAGGTCGTCGGAGTGGTCGGCGCGAGCAGCGCATCGACTGGTCCCAGCACGTCTGCGGCATCGCGCTCCAGGGTGCGGAGGCGATCGATTCCGTCGAAGACGTCGACGCCCGACACCGTGCTCCCGCGTTGAAGCAGCGCACGGACCACGGGGTGAACGTGGTCGGGTCGCTCACCGAGAAACTCCGCCGTACCGGCGAGCCGTTCAGCGAGCCACGGCCCTTCGTAGAGCAGCCGGCCGGCTTCGGTGAATCCGGCGAGATCGACCTCGACCAGTTCCACTCCGGCCTCCGTCAGCTGTACGAGTGCGGCGATCCACGCCTGGTCGTAACCGTGCTCCTCGCTCAGTTCGGGCGCAATGGGCACCGCCAGGCGCAGGCCACGCGCGACGAACTCGTCGCCGACCGGTGCACGGAGCGCACGCGTCCACGGGTCCGCCGGATCCACGCCGGCCATGATGTCGACGATCGCTGTGGCTTCCCGCACGGAGTGGGCGAAGACGCTCACGCAGTCCAGGCTCCGGCACGCGGGCACCACACCGGCGGTGCTCACCAGCCCCCGGCTCGGCTTGTGGCCGACGATACCGTTGAGTGCCGCCGGGACCCGGCCCGAGCCGGCCGTGTCGGTGCCGAGCGCGAACGCCACCAGGCCAGCGGCGACGGCGACCGCGCTGCCGGAGCTCGATCCGCCAGAGATCATGCTCGGGTCGGAGACGGATCGCGGTATGCCATACGGAGACCGCGTTCCGTTCAGCCCGGTCGCGAATTGGTCGAGGTTCGTCTTGCCGACGAGGATGGCGCCCGCCTCTTCGAGCTTGCGCACGGCGGTCGCGGTCTCGACGGGGGTGTACGCGAAGCCCGGGCAGGCCGCGGTGGTCTCCCAGGCCACGACGTCGATGTTGTCCTTCACCGCGAATGGGATGCCCCACAGCGCCTGGGCAGGATCCGGTTCGGTCCCCAGCTCGGTCGCCGCTGCCAGCGCCCCCTCCAGATCCAGCGCGATCCAGACGCCGTCATCCCCGCGGGATCGGATGCGGCGCCCCACCTCGCGGATCACATCCGCGGGAGTGAGGGCGCCCGACCGATACGCATCGCCGAGGGCACCGACCTCGAAGACGCCGGCTGTGGCGAGAGGCGACCCCGGGATCGGGGCCGCCGTCATGCGATGCTTCCCTCGGCGAGCGAATCGAGAAGGGCGCTCGATGGTGCGATCGCCCCGAAGACTCCACCCTGCATGGTGATCATCTTCAGCGCCGCTTCGTAGTTGCCGACGTCGGTGGCGCCGGTGCAGTCGGTCAGGAGCAGGCATTCGTAGCCGCGATCGTTCGCGTCGCGCATCGTGGTGTGCACGCACACGTCGGTCGTGATTCCGGTCAAGATGATGTGGGTGATGCCCCGATTGCGCAGGAGCAGATCCAGGTCGGTGGCATAGAAGGAGCCCTTGCCCGGCTTGTCGATGACCAGTTCTCCCTCGATCGGGGCAACCTCGTCGACGATCTCCCATCCGGGCTCACCGCGCGTCAGGATGCGCCCGCACGGCCCGTCGTCGCCGATGCCGGCGCCGATCTGCTTCGAGCGCCAGAGCTTGTTCGGCGGGCAGTCCGCCAGGTCGGGGCGGTGGCCCTCCCGCGTGTGCACGACATACAGACCGGCTTCTCGCGCAGCCGCCAGGACTTTCTGAGTGGGGCCGAGGCCTGCTCGGGTGAGGTTGAGGTCGTAGCCCATCCGGTCGACGTAGCCGCCGACGCCGCAGAAGTCGACCTGCCAGTCGATGTTGATGAGCGCCGTGCGCTCGGGACGGAATCCGCCGTCGAACGGCCAGCTGTACGGCTCGGCGGCGACCGGGCCGTAGACGATGCCGGTCTCGACCGTGGTGGGTGCACTCATGCTCGTTCTCCTTCTTGCGCGTAGGCCTCGACGACCTGCGCGGTAGTGCCGACGGCTCCGAAGATCCCGCCGGACATCTCGATCATGGAAACGCTGTT
Source organism: Microbacterium sp. (assembly GCF_011620715.1). GTDB lineage: Bacteria > Actinomycetota > Actinomycetes > Actinomycetales > Microbacteriaceae > Microbacterium. The sequence continues at coordinate 12,607 of NZ_WOYP01000103.1, forward strand.
CGCGACGAGGTCCGTCTCGCCCGGAACGCACGCGTCGACGACGAGGAGGCACTCGAAGCCCATGTCGTTCGCGGTGCGCATGGTGGAATGCACGCTCGTCTCGAGCCATGCGCCGACCAGGAGGAGCCGCTCGATTCCGGCTCGGCGCAGGATGCTCTCGAGCGGACTCCCGAAGAAGCCGTCCACGCCCTGCGAGGAGACGGTCGCATCGGTGGGAATCTCACCCGTCCCTTCGGCGGAGAAGGCCGAAGCCGCGCCGCCGAAGGGACGGGTGGAAGGTACGCGGCGGGTGAGGACGCGTATCGCGATGCACCCCGCCCGCCGCAGGGTGGCGACCACGACCTCCGCATTGCGCAGCCCGCCGTCATCGATCGCGCCCGAGTCCCCCGGGGCTTCGACCACCAGAACCGCAGTTCCGGTGGCATCGAGCACCCCGTTCCATGGCCAGGCATACGGCGTCGTCTGTGCAACATGACCGGTGCGAATCCGGTCGTCGGTCGTGGTCGCCATCGGTCACTGCGCCAGGTTGCCGACGACACCCTGGACGAAGTAGTCCATCGCGTCGATCTCGGCGTAGTCCGGAACCACACCGGCTGCGACCACCTCGGTACCGTCCTGCGCGAGCACGGGACCGGCGAAGGGCGAGCCCTCGTCGGTCGCCAGCCAGGCCTCGGCTTCGTCGATCGACGCGATCGTGTCCTCGGTCACGGACGGGCCGAATTCAGCGAGGACGAACGGGTTCGTGCCGGTCTTGTAGCCGACGCGGTAGTTCGCGTTGAACTCGCTGCCGGTGAAGTCGCCGGCCAGGATCGTGTCGACGATCGAGGTGTACAGCGGCGCCCACTCCCACACCGCGCCGGTCAGCCAGCCCTCCGGGGCCAGTTCGGACGCATCGGCATGGTAGCCGACGGTGTACGCACCGGCCGCTTCAGCGGCGTCGATGACGGTCTTGGTGCAGTCCTGATGCTGGGTGAGCACGTCCACGCCCTGGCTCAGCAGGCTGCTCGCCGCGTCGCGCTGGGCCGCCGGGTCGCACCAGCTCGAGGTGGCGACCGTGATCGTCTCCACACCGGGGTGCACGCTTTCGGCGCCGCGCTGGAAGGCGTTGATGTTCGCGATCGTCTGCGGGATCGGGAATGCGTAGACATAGCCGAGCTTGCCCGACTCGGTTGCCGCGCCCGCTGCGATGCCGGCGAGGTACATCGGTTCGTACACGGTGCCGAAGTAGGTGCCGTCATTGGGCAGGATGTCCTCTTCGGCCATCGTGTTGCCCTGCTGGACGACGACGACATCGGGGTGATCCTCGGCCACCTGCTGCGCCGCATCCAGATGGCCGTAGGAGGTGGCGAAGATGATCTTGGCCCCGCGGTCGATCATCTGCTCCATCGTCGTGGCTGCCGTGTCGTCCTCGGGCACGTTCTCGGCGGTCAGGATCTCGAGGTCGGGATATTCGTCCGCCAGAACCTGGGATGCCTCGTACACCGCCTGGTTGTACCCGTAGTCGTCCTTGGGGCCGACCATGATGAAGCCGATCGCGGTGCCGCCGACGCCGGGTGCGTCGGCCGCCGCGTCGGATCCTGAGCCGGCACCGCCGGTGCCTGCCGGCGAACAGGCGGCGATGGCCAGGACTGCCGCGGTGAGTCCGGCCGCGGCCAGAAGCCGCGGGGTAATGTGTCGCATGGTGTTCCTTTCGGGTTGCCGGGCTGGTCCCGGCGCGGTCCCCCGCCCAGCTGCAACTGAGCGGGAGTGATGAAGGGATGAGGAGTGTGGTGCTTTCGACGGCCTGGCCTGAGCGCTAGGTCGTCGGTGGGCCGTTCTCGAACACCCGTTTGAGCTCGGCGGGCGCAGCAGAGATGGTGCGCCTGCCGAGTACGGCGAGAACGACAAGGGTGAGCACGAACGGGATGACGTGCAGCGCGAACTGGTTGATCCCCACTCCGCGCGCCTGCAGCGCCGGTCCCAGTGCGAGGGCCGCTCCGAAGAGATACGCGCCGCCCATCACCTTGATCGGTGACCACGAGGCGAAGATCACGAGCGCGACCGCGATGAACCCTCGGCCGGCGACCATGTTCTCGAACCAGGAGTTCGTATAAGCGATCGAGAGCTGCGCTCCGCCGACCCCGGCGAGGAATCCGCCGGCGGTCACCGCGGCGATCCGGATGCGCTTCACGTGGTACCCGTTGACCGTCAATGCGTCCGAACGCTCGCCCGCGGTGCGAATCAGAAGACCCCACTTCGTGCGGAAGAGGATGAACCACACCGTCGGGACGGCGAGGTAGCTGAGGTAGACGAGCGCGTTCTGCTCGAAGAAGATCGGGCCGATGAAGGGAATATCGCTGAGCACCGGGATCGCCCAGACTTCGAACGGTGTGATGGTGCGCCCGACGTACGCGGCGCCGAACAGGGAGGTGAGTCCGAGTGCGAGGAACAGCATCGTGAGGCCGCTGGCGAACTGGTTCGCTCCGCGCCAGACCACCAGAAGGGCATGCAAGAGAGACAGAACGGCGCCGATCAGGCCGCCCACCAGTGCCCCCAGCCAGGGGTTGCCCGTGTCGGCGGCGACCATGTATGCGGCGAGCGCGCCGAGCAGCATGGACCCCTCGGTGCCGAGGTTGATGACGCCGGCGCGCTCCGAGATCGTCTCGCCGAGCGCGGCGTAGAGGATGGACGTGCCTCCGCGGACACCGCCGGTCAGGACGTCGATGATGAGGTTCACAGTGCCGCTCCCTTCTTCTGGGTGAAGCCGAGGACGGCGATCAGGATGAACGCCGTGAGGATGCCGACGGTGGCGGCGGGCAGCTGGGCATCCAGCTGCAGACTGTCGCCCGCGACCGCGAGCGCGGCGAAGACGAACGAGGCCAGGAGGACCGGCAACGGGCGGTGACGGGCGAGCCAGCTCGCCAGGAATCCGATGTAGCCGATCTGGAGCCCGAAGCCCGAACGCAGCTTGTACTCGATTCCGGCGAACTGGATCATGCCGGCGATGCCCGCAAGGGCCCCGCCCACCAGAAGCGCGGACAGAATCAGCACCGGGACGTTCAGCCCGGCGCGACGGGCGGCTTCGGCGTTGCCGCCGACGACCGACAGCTTGAAGCCCCAGCGGGTGTACTTCAAGACGAAGAACACGGCGATCGCGGCGACGACGGCTATGACGATTCCGATTCCGATTCCGAGGCCGGAGATCTCCGGCAGCTTGGCGGTGTCTGCGAGTTCGCGGGACGTGGGCTGGCCTGAGGGATCCTCGCGCCAGGGCTGGTAGATCAGGAACAGCAGCAGATCCAGGGCGACGAAGTTGAGCAGAAGGGTGCTGACGGCCTCATTCACCTGGAAGACGAGGCGCAGCATCCCCGCGATCGCCGCCCATGCCGCGCCGCCCAAGATTCCTGCCAGCACCATCAGGACCATGACCGCTTCACCGGGCAGGAACTGGTCGGTGGCGAGCGCGACACCTGCGGCGGCGATCGCCCCGACGATGAGCTGCCCTTCACCACCGACGTTCGACATTCCCGCACGGGCCGGAACGACCACTGCCAGCGCTGCGAGGGCGATCGGCGCCATGGTGTTGAGGATCTCGACCAGCGACCGAGGCCGCACGAACGTCGAGACCCACATGTCGCCGAACACCTCGAGCGGGCTGGCCCCCTTGAACACGATGATCACGCTGAAAGCGGCGAGCGCACCGAGGATCGCCACCGTCCAGCGCACGACAGCGGGGGCGGCCTTCTTGCCGGTCGAGAGCCATTCCGGCTGCGCGGTCGGCGGTGCGTCGGTGAGGGTCATGCCACGCCTCCCAGCATCAGTCGACCGATGTGCTGCCGGTCGTAGTCGGCGGGCAGCACCTCGCCGGAGAGGTGTCCGTCGTGGAGCACGACGATGCGATCCGCCATTGCCATGAGTTCGTCGAGGTCTTCCGAGATCATGAGAACGCCGGCGCCGCCGGCCCGGCGATCCAGTAGAACCTGCTGCGTTCGCCGTACGTTGGAGATGTCGAGGCCGCGGCTCGGATAGGCGGCGACCACCAGCGTCGAGTCGGCACTCAGCTCCCGCGTGAGGATGACGCGCTGGATGTTGCCACCGGACAGCTCGAAGAGCTTGCGCCCGATCGGCGCGATGCGCAGCCCCAGACGTTCGTTGCTCTCGGCGGTCTTGGAGGTGATGCGCGCCCAGTCGATCCCCCACCTCTTGCGCGGCAGCGGGCGACCGTCCAGCGGCATGTGCTCGAGCACCGTCAGCTGCGTCACGACCGAGTCGGCCACGGGATCCTCGGGGACACTGACGGCACCGGCATCGATCGCCTTCCGCGGAGTAGCGGCGGCAAGACCGGCGATCTTCACGGTTCCGCTCGTCACGTCACGCAACCCGGTCGCGACCTCGCACAGTTCGCGCTGACCGCTTCCCGCAACGCCCGCGACCCCGACGAGCTCACCACGTCGCACCGTGAGCGAGATCGACTTGAGAGCCTCGTGACCCTTGTCACCCCGTGAGCTCACCCCTTCGAGCGACAGCGCGTGCTCGGCATCCGAATCGACCGCCGACCGTTCGACGGGCAGCGCCGGAACGGCGTGACCGACCATGGCCGTGATGAGCTGCTCGTCCGTGTACTCGCCCGGCACGACGCCTTCGAGGATCGGGACTCCGCCGCGCAGCACGGTGACGCGATCGGCGATGGCGCGCACCTCGTTCAACTTGTGGGTGACGATCAGGATGCCGAATCCCTGCGATCGGAGCCGGTCGACGACACCGAACAGGGCCTGCACCTCCTGGGGCGCGAGGACGCTGGTCGGCTCATCGAGGATCACCAGCCGGGCACCGGTCATGAGGACCTTCAGGATCTCGGCCCGCTGCCGCTCGCCGATGGAGAGGTGCTGCACGAGTGCGCGCGGCTCGACCGCGAGCCCGTACTCTTCGCTGGCCGCCGCGATCCGCTTCGCGAGAGCCCGCGGACGGAGGATCGCTCCCACGTCGAGGGAGAGCGCCATGTTCTCCGTCACCGAGAGGGCGGGGACGAGCCGCAGGTCTTGGAAGACCATCCCGATGCCGAGATTGCGCGCCTCGGCCGGCGAGCCGAGGCTCACTTCGGTGTCGTCGATGAGCATGCGACCCGAGTCGGGCGTGTAGACGCCGTAGATCATCTTCAAGAGGGTGCTCTTGCCGGCGCCGTTCTCGCCGACGAGCGCATGCACCTCCCCGGGGAGCACGTCGAGGCTCACGTCGGTGTTGGCCTTCACCTCGGCGAAGTGCTTCGTGAAGCGCTCGACACGAAGTATCGGGACGAGCGCGGTGGAGCTTTCCGGTTCGTTTGGAGCACCCACGACGTTCGTCATCTGTCCTACCTCCGCCTGCTTCTGAGCCGCATCATCTTGGTCATCGCGCGGGCGGCGCGCTCTTCGACGACATCGAGAGAGATCCCGATGTGTCGGCGCAGCAGGTCCGCCGCCAGATCGATCTCGTGCGCGATCACCGCGTCGAGGATCTCGAGGTGCTCGGCGATGCTGATCTCGATGCGCTCGGCATCGAGGAAGTCGTGCATCCGGACGGGGCGGATGCGGATGTTGACGCTCTCCAGCGTCTCGGTGATGACCAGATTGCCCGAGGCGCGCGAGAGCCCGACGTGGAAGGACTCATCGAGCTCGATGAAACTGCCGTCCGCAGGCGGCGGGCTCGCCTGGATCAGGAGCCACTCCTCCCGCAGCGCCTGCAGGAGCTCGGCATCGTGCTCCACTTCGTCTTCGGACGCACGGAGTATGCCACGCAGCTCGAGAGTCAGACGCAACTCGTACAGGTCGCGAAGATCGATGAGGTTCGGCTCGGCGACATAGTAGCCGCCGTCGTCGTAGCGGCTCAGGATGCCGTCCGAGTCGAGGCGCGCGAACGCCTCCCGGACCGGCGTTCGCGACACGCCCAGCTGCTCCGAAATGCCCTCCTCCGGGAGCCGCTGCCAGAACGGGAACTCGCCTTCGAGTGCCATCCGGCGGATCTCGAGGTATGCCGCCTCCCGACGCGAGCGCGCGGCGCGCTTGCGGCCCTTCATTCCTGTATCCGATGTCGGATCCGAAGTCGTATCCATAGAGGCGAGGATGGCCCATCACTGTTTCTTCCGCGGTCGCGCCAGGTAACGAGTGTGTTTCGCAATCTCACTGAGGTACGGTCCGCATGACGATCGGCCATCCGCAGGAGGCCGCTAGCGTGTGTCCATGGGTCAACGGATCGTCCTGCTGCACGGAGTGGCAACCACCGCGGCGATCTGGGACAGGGTCATCGCATCGCTCGGCGTGCTCGGAATGAGGGATGTCGTCGCCATCCAGCGGCCGTGCACCGGATCGCTCACCGACGAAGTCGAGGCGATCGCCCCGCTCGCGAAGGGGGCGCTTGTGGTCGGCCAGAGCGGCGGAGCCACGCTCGTCCTCGCGCTCGCCTGCTCAGGCCATCCGATCGCCGGTGGGATCGCCCACGAGCCAGCGGTGGGCAGCCTGCTTCCCGCGCTTCTCGCCCCGGCCGCCGCCGCGTTCGCCGAGCGGGGGGTCGATGGACTCGGCTCGACACTCTACGGTCCCACGTGGTCATCGGATATGGCGGGCGGCGATCTGTCAGCGATCCCCCGCGAACTCGCGATGTTCCGCTCCTTCGAGCCCGCCCCGGTGCCCGCAGGACAGGGACGCGTTCTGGTCACCGTAGGAGCGATGTCGCCGCCGATCCGCCACGAAGCCGCTGATGCCCTGCACACCAGACTCGGTTACCAGGTCGCCACGATCGAGGGTGCGTCGCACTTCGCAGCATGGGACGCCCCGACCGCGTTCGCCGAGACGGTCGCTGCGCACCTGGAGCGGAATGGAGCCGACTACGGGACTTGAACCCGTAAC
>NZ_WOYP01000109.1 GCF_011620715.1 Microbacterium sp.
ATCTGTTCAGCGCCTGATCTGTTCAGCGCCTGATCTGTTCAGCGCCTGATTCCGTTCGCTTGTCGCCATCGACGATCCGGGCCCCGGCTCGCTCGGTCAGGGTTCGGATGTCCTGGAACGTGGTCTGCCACCGAGTGCGGGATCACCCCGCACAGCGAGGGCGCCGCACTACAGTTCGACGCCCACCAGTACCGGCTCTGGCTGAAGGATGAGCCCGAACTCGGCCTGGACGCGACCCTGGACGAAGCGCGCGAGTTGCGCGAGCTCCTCGGCCGAGCCGTTGCCCCGGTTCGTCAGGGCGAGAGCGTGCTTGCTCGAGAGCGCGGCGCGCGATCTGGGCAGCTTGAAGCCCTTGCGCAGCCCGGAGTGCTCGATGAGCCACGCGGCGCTCACCTTCACATCGGACTCCTCGGTCGACGACGCGGGAACGTACCCGTCGTAGGCCGCAAGCGGAATCACCAGAACGGGGTCGAGGTCGGGCGTCACCGGCCAGCGCGGGCACTCGGGGGGCAGGGTTCGGGCGAAGGATGCCGAAACGATCGCGTTCTGGAAGAACGAGCCCGCACTGTACGTATCGGGGTCGTCGGGGTCGAGCACCATGCCCTTGCGCCGACGGGTGGCCAGCACGTGGTCGCGCACCCAGGCGAGCGAGGCGGTCGCACCCGGCTCGAGACCGAGAGCCGTCCGCAGCTGATCTCCGGCCACGGGGCGATCGCCGTGGCCGACGTCGGCGAGCTCGAGGGTGACCGTGAGGATCACCGCAGCGCGCTGCGCGACCGAGCCGTAGTGCTGCTTGAACACCGACGTGCGGAATCCGAGCCCCAGCTCGTCGGCTGGCACCGTCGAGATGTCTCCGGTGCTCTCGTCGATGAGCTGCACCTCGACGAGGGTCTGGACGATCTCCTGCCCGTACGCGCCGATGTTCTGAACCGGCGCGGCGCCGACGGTTCCCGGGATGCCCGACATCGCCTCGATCCCGGCGAGTCCTTCGGCCACCGCATAGGCCACGAGGTCGTCCCAGTCGTGCCCGGCGTGGACGCGCAGCCGGACGAAGCCGGGGCGAGGGGACGGCATCCGCTCGATGCCCGTCGTCCGCACACGCACGACGGTGCCCTCGAACGGTTCGTCGCCGACGAACAGGTTCGACCCTCCGCCGACGACCAGCAGCGGCTCGCCCTCCGCCCATGCCTCTCGCAGGGCGCCGACGAGCTCGTCGGCGGTGTGCGCCTCGATCATGCGCCCGGGTACGCCGCCGGTGCGCAGCGAGGTCAGCCGGGCGAGCGGGATGGGTTCGACGTCGGGCATCGGCTAAAGCAGTCGCACGCGGACCTGCGCCTTGCCGAGCACGGTCGTCTCGCCGTGGGTCACGGTCAGGTCGATGCGCGCGGCCTCGTCCTGGACCGCGCCGACCTTGGCGACGATGCGAAGCTCGGCACCGGTCTCGGGGTCCACGACCACGGGCCGGGTGAAGCGCACGCCGTAGTCGAGGATGCGTCCGGAGTCGCCGAGCCACGGCACGATCGTCTGGACTGCGAGACCCATCGTGAGCATGCCGTGCGCGAGCACCCCCGGCAGACCGACGGATGCCGCCACGTCGTCGCGGTAGTGGATCGGGTTGAAGTCGCCCGAGGCGCCGGCATAGCGCACCAGCGACTCACGCGTCAGGTGGACGGTGCGCTCCGCGACGATCTCTCCCACGGCGATGCCGGCGGCGGTCATTTCCCGTCCTCCCCGACCAGGAGGACGGAGGTCGCGGTCACGACATGCCGGCCGGCGGCATCCGTGATCTCGGCCTCGCTCGTGACCATGGCACTGCCGCGCATCTCGCGGACGGCGGTGACCGAGAGCGTTGCGGTCAGCTCGTCGCCGGCGACGATGGGGCGGCTGTAGCGGAAGCGCTGCTCGGCGTGCAGGAGGTTCTGCAGCACGATGCCCGAATCGGGCTCGGCGAGCAGCTGCTGGAGGGTCTGGTCCTGCACGACCATCGCGAAGGTGGGCGGGGCGATCACGTCCGCGTAGCCGAGGGCCCGCGCGGCGGCGGGATCGACGTGCTGCGGGTCGTTCGCGAACACGGCACGCGCGAACTCGCGCACCTTCTCGCGGCCGACGAGGTAGGGCGCTGTCGGGGGGAAGACGCGCCCGACGAGCTCGGGGTTCACTGGCACCGTGTCAGTCTACTGAGCGGCGATCGGAGCTCGCAGGCTCAGGCGCGCCGCTCGCGCACCGTGCGCACACCGAGCTGCACGGCGATGAAGGTGAGGAAGGCGGCGAACAGCACGTTACCCCAGAAGGGGTCGACCACGGTGGCGAGCCAGGCCCCGAGCGCAGTGGTCGTGCACGCGGCGATGCCGATGAGCGCGGCCGCGAGAAGGTCCACATTGCCGCGGCGGAGGTTGCCGACGGTTCCCGAGATCGCGGTGGGGATCATCATGAGCAGCGAGGTGCCCTTCGCGATGAGGTCGCTGGTGCCGAACAGCAGCATGAGCGCCGGCACCACGACGATGCCGCCGCCGACGCCGATCAGTCCCGCGACGGTCCCGGTGGCCACGCCCAGCACGACGAGTCCCGCGATCGTGAAGGCGTTCAGCGGCAGGCCCGCGTCCCGGGACGGCACGACGATGAACAAGCTCACGATCACGACCACGAGAAACCCGATGAAGCTCCAGCGCAGTGCGGCCAGCGGCACCCGGGGCAGAAGCCAGGTGCCGATCTGCGCACCGACGACCGCCCCCGCGGCGAGGATGAGGCCGGGGATCCACGCGACGGATCCATGGATGGCGTACGAGATGACCCCGACCGACGCGATCGGAATGATCGCCGCGAGCGAGGTGCCGGCCGCGAGCCGCTGGTTGTAGGCGAGCACCAGGACCAGCAGCGGCACGATCACGGTGCCGCCGCCGACGCCGAACAGTCCCGACAGGAGCCCGGCCAGCAGGCCGATGCCCAGGCAGGTCAAGATGTACTTCGCGCCCTTCGGCTCGGAGGTGTCGGGCGCTTCGATGTCGGGCATGCTTCTCATCCTGCCGGTTCGGGGCGAGGGTCACTGACCGCTGCAGCCCGCACGGCCGCCGGCAGCGCGGCCACGATGCGATCGAGCTCGACGTCGGTGTGAGCAGCCGAGAGGAACCACGCCTCGAAGACGCTGGGCGGCAGGCTGATGCCCTGCGCGAGCATCGACATGAAGAACGCGCCGTACCGCCACACGTCCTGGTCCTTCGCGTCGTCGTAGTCGCGCACGGCGCCGTCGCGGAACGCGAGCGAGAAGAGGCTGCCCGCACGAGAGACCCGGACCGGCGATCCTTCCGCTGCGAACGCGTCTTCGACGGCTCCCGCCAGGCGCGCCGCCGAGTGGTCGATGCGCGCGTACACGCCGGCGTCGGCGGCACGCAGAGTCGCGAGGCCCGCCGCGACCGCGAGCGGATTGCCGCTGAGCGTGCCGGCCTGGTAGACCGGCCCCTGCGGGGCCAGGAGCTCCATGATGTCGCCGCGGCCTGCCACGGCGGCGAGCGGAAGGCCGCCGCCGACGATCTTGCCGAACGTGACGAGATCAGGTGTCCACAGGGCGCCACCCGCGCGCTCGGCCTCGAGACCCCACCAGCCGGCAGGCCCGACCCGGAAGCCGGTGAGCACCTCGTCGAGGATGAGCAGCGCGCCTTCGCGGTGCGCGAGGTCGGACAGCGCCTGGTTGAACCCGTCGGCGGGCACGAGAACTCCCGCGTTGGCACCGGCAGCTTCGGCGATGATCGCGGCGATCCGGCCGGGGTGCGCCGCGAACGTCGCCTCCACGGCGGCCAGATCGTTGTACGGCAGCACGATCGTGAGCGCGGCGACATCGGCCGGCACCCCGGCAGAGCCCGGCAGACCGAGAGTGGCCACCCCCGACCCCGACTCTGCGAGCAGTCCGTCGGAGTGTCCGTGATAGTGGCCGGCGAACTTGATGATCAGATCGCGGGCGGTGGCTGCCCGAGCGAGCCGGACGGCTGTCATCGTCGCTTCGGTGCCGGTGGAGACGAGGCGGACGCGGTCGAACAGGCGCGTGCCGAGCACGGTCGTGCGCTCGCGCAGCAGTTCGGCCAGCTCGGCTTCACCCGGAGTCGTGGCACCGAACGAGAGACCGCGGGTGGCGGCATCCTGCACCGCGGCCACGACCTCCGGATGCGCGTGACCGAGCAGCGCCGGCCCCCACGAGCAGACCAGGTCGATGTACTCCCGGCCCTCGACATCGGTGACATACGGCCCACGGGCCGACACCAGGAACCGGGGGGTTCCGCCGACGGATCGATAGGCGCGCACGGGCGAGTTGACGCCACCGGGGATGACCGCCTGCGCCCGGGCGAACTCGGTCTCATTGGTCACGATCGGCCCCCGTCGCGGATCAGGCGCGCGGCCTCGACCGCCCAGTAGCTGAGGATCGCGTCGGCGCCCGCACGGCGGATCGAGACGAGCGATTCGAGAACGGCGCGCTCGCGATCGATCCAGCCGTTCGCGGCCGCCGCCTCGATCATCGAGTACTCGCCGCTGACCTGGTACGCCCAGACCGGAACAGGGGATGCCGCGGCCACGCGCGACAGGACGTCGAGGTACAGCGAGGCGGGCTTGACCATGACGACGTCGGCGCCCTCGTCGATGTCGATGGACGCTTCGCGCACGCCTTCACGACCATTGGCCGGATCGAGCTGGTAAGTGCGGCGATCGCCTTCGAGCGATGACTGCACGGCCTCGCGGAACGGTCCATAGAGCGCCGAGGCGTATTTCGCGGCATAGCCGAGGATCGCGGCATCCTCGTGTCCGTTCGCGTCGAGCACGTCGCGCACCGCCCGCACCTGGCCGTCCATCATGCCCGACAGCCCCAGCAGCGCCGACCCCGCCGATGCCTGCGCGAGAGCCATCGAGCGGTAGCGCTCCAGGCTCGCGTCATTGTCGACCCGGCCGGCGGAATCGAGCACGCCGCAGTGCCCGTGGTCGGTGAACTCGTCCAGGCACAGGTCGGTCTGCACGACGAGGGCGTCGCCGACCTCGGCCGCGGCGACCCTGGTGGCGACGTTGAGGATCCCGTCGGGATCGTCGGCGCCCGAGCCGAGCGCGTCCTTGTGCTCGGGCACGCCGAAGAGCATCACGCCGCCGACACCGGCGTCGGCGGCGTCGTGGAGAGCAGCCTTGAGCGAGTCGAGGGTGTGCTGGAGAACTCCGGGCATCGACGAGATCGGCACGGGCTCGCTCACGCCTTCGCGCACGAACATCGGCAGGACCAGGTCGGCGGGATGCAGCCGCGTCTGCGCGACGAGCCGTCGCCACGCGGGGGTGGCGCGCGTGCGGCGGGGACGAATCTCGGGAACGGGGGTCTCACTCATGCGCGGGTCCTTCCAGGGCTCATCGGGCGCTGCCCAGGGGCGCGAGCGCGGCCGCGCCCCGCTCGAGCAGGGCAAGCGCGACGAGGTCGGCGAGCTCGAGCGCCGCGCGGTCGGAGTCCGCCGCGCCGGTCTCGGCAATCGTGAGCTCGCTCTGACCGTCGGGCGCGAACACCGTGGCCGTGAGGGTGAGCACGCCGTGCGCAAGGGTGGCGTGCGCCGCGATCGGCGCAGAACAGCCCGCCTCCAGCCGCGCGAGCACCCCGCGCTCTGCCGTGGCCGCGCGGTGGGTCGGTGCGTGGTCGACGGCGCCGACACGCTCGACGAGCGAGGGGGCGGCATCGGCCCGGATCTCCAGCGCGAGCGCGCCCTGCGCCGGCGCGGTGGGCCATCTCGCCAGATCGAGCAGTTCGGATGCGTCGCCGAGCCGGCCGAGCCGTTGCAGGCCCGCGGCGGCCAGGACCAGACCATCGACCCGGCGGTCGTCGTCGGCGTCGTACAGGCGCCCGAGCCGCGTGTCGACGTTGCCGCGGATGCCGACCACCTCGAGGTCCGGACGTGCGGCGAGCAGCTGCGCCCGCCGTCGCGGCGAGCCCGTCCCGACTCGTGCGCCGCGCGCGAGCTTGGCCAGCGTCACCCCGTCGCGCGTGGCCAGCGCGTCGCGAGCATCGGCGCGAAGCGGCACGGCTGCCAGAACGATCCCGTCGGCCGGCCCCGTCGGCAGGTCCTTGAACGAGTGCACGATGACGTCGACCTCGCCGGCGCGCAGCGCATCGCGCAGCGCCGAGACGAACACGCCGGCGCCGCCCATCGAGGCCAGCGGCGCGGAGGAGCGATCGCCCTCCGAGGTGATCGTGACGAGTTCGTGCGTTCCCAGCTGCACGGCGATCGCAGACGTCTGCGCGACTGCAAGCGCACTGGCCCGGGTCCCGACGCGCATCGGCGCGCCCGGCTTGAACAGGGCCGTCATGGGGCGACTCCCGAGATCGCCGGCGTGAACCCGGCGCGGACGTTCTCACAGCATGCCGGCCGGCAGACGTCGAACCAGGGTCCGAGGTCGGTCAGGTGCGGGCGATCAGCCGCCGGCGTGCCGTTCCGGCGCTCTTCGACCAGGTCGACCAGACCGCTCACGAACGCGGGGTCGACGCCCGGCGTCGGAGTGCGCACGGCCCGGATGCCCGCCCTTTCGGCCGCTTCCATCGCCTCGGTGTCGAGGTCCCATAGGACTTCCATGTGGTCGCTCACGAACCCGAGGGGCACGATGACCACAGCGTCGACGCCGCGGGAGGGCAGTTCGCCGATCACGTCGCACACGTCGGGCTCGAGCCACGGCTGAGTGGGCGGGCCGGAACGGGACTGGTAGACGAGCTCCCACCCGGTCTCGGCGGCGGCAGGCACCGCCTCCGCGACCTCAGCCATCACGAACCCGGCGACCGCCTCGTGCTGCGCCGCGTATGCGCCGCCCGGACCGAAGTCGCGGTCACGGGGACCGGAGCGCTGCGCGTCGGCGGTCGGGATGCTGTGGGTGGAGAAGAGGACGCGGATGCGGTCCGCCGCGACGCCGTCGCCCACCAGCTCTTTCACGGCGGCTGTGACCCCCTCGGAGAACGCGTGGACGAAGCCGGGGTGGTCGAAGAACTGGCGCACCTTGTCGATCGTCACGGTGCCGATGAGGCCGGTCGCCTCCAGCACGCGCGCGAGATCCTCGCGGTACTGGCGGCAGCTGGAGTAAGAGCTGTACGCGCTCGTGGCGATCGCCAGAAGCGTCGTGTCACCGGCGGTGGCGGCATCCTGCACCGCTTCGTCGAGGAACGGCGCCCAGTTGCGGTTGCCCCAGTACACCGGCAGAGGGATGCCGCGCGCGGCGAGCTCGGCTTCGAGCGCGGCCTTCAGCGCGCGATTGTGTGAATTGATCGGGCTGATCCCGCCGAAGTGCCGGTAGTGATGGGCGACCTCTTCGAGCCGCTCGTCCGGGATTCCGCGCCCGCGGGTGACATTGCGCAGGAACGGGATGACCTCGTCCTGCCCCTCCGGCCCGCCGAACCCGGCGAGCAGAATGCCGTCGTACGCGGTCGGCGTCACGACGTGCGGCAGACCGGATGCTGCGGCTGGGCTCGCCGCCAGGATCGTGCTCGGATCATCGGCGCTCATGAGAGCACCTCGGCCAGCTCGTCCAGATCGATGAGCCGACCCGTGAAGAACGGGATCTCCTCGCGGACATGTCGCCGCGCCTCGGTGGCGCGCAGGTGCCGCATGAGGTCGACCAGATCGATCGGGTCGTCCGCCTCGAGGGCGAGGATCCACTCGTAGTCGCCGAGGGCGAAGGAGGCGACCGTATTCGGCTGCACCTGGGGGAAGTCCCGGCCCATCCGGCCATGCTCGCCCAGCATGCCGCGTCGCTCGTCCTCGGGGAGGATGTACCAGTCGAGGCTGCGGACGAAGGGGTAGACCGTCACCCACTGCTTGGGCGGCAGCCCGCGCAGGAACGACGGCGTGTGGTCGCGGGTGAACTCTGCGTCGCGGTGCACGCCGAGCGCGTTCCACCGCGGGGTCAGCGGCGCGAACGGAGCGGTTCGCCGCAGCGCGCGCAGCGCGGCCTGCAGGCGCTGCGCGTCGTCGCCGGTGAGCCACAGCATGACGTCGGCGTCGGCGCGGAGTCCGGACACGTCGTAGATCCCGCGCAGGATGACGCCGGTCGCGGCGAGCGCGTCGATCGCGTCGGAGAGCGACGGCGCCGCATCCGCTGCAGTGGGGGCTCCGACCGGTCGGGCGAAGACCGCCCACAGTGTGTAGCCGACCGTCGCCTGAGTCTCGTTCGTCATCGTCATCGTCATCCTTCCGCGCCGCCCGATCGGGCGGCTGTCACGTCAGTGCTGTTCCGTTCGGCGATCTCGCGCGCCGTTTCCCGCGCGCCCGCCACGATCGAGGCCAGTCCGGTGACGGAGGCCGCCTCTCCGACGGCATCCAGGCCATTCGAAACGGGCAGTGATTCGAGCGTTCTCGTCCACGTCCGCATGTCGAGTCCGACGAGGCGATCGATCCTCGCGCCGGTGATCGCGCGCAGATCGGTGTGCACCGTGTTCTCGGGGTCATCCGGCATCCCATCGTATGAGAGCCGCACGGCGTGTCGGCCGGGCGGGAGCTCGTCGGCGAGCCACGTCCACTTCGCCGACGAGTGCGTGAACGCGCGCGCAGTGATGCCCTCCGCCCCCGCCTCGACCAGAGCGCCGGTGCCGCGGGGCGCGCCGTCGAGCTCCGGCGCATCCACGACGGCGATGGCCACGATGATGGTCCGGGTTCGTGTGGCGGGAGCGGCGATGTCGGCGGCGGCGAAGACGACCCCGCCCTCGACCCGTTCGCCGCTGTCGAGCCAGACCCCGGTCGCGTCGGCGCGGGCGACCCGCGCGCCGAGCACGATCCGGGCGCCGTGCGCGAGGGCGTCGTCGGCGAGGGACGCCGCGAGCCGGTGCACCCCGCCGCGCAGACCCGCGACCTGCGACCCGGCCGCACTGGCCGCTCGCAGCCGGCCGACGGCCGCACCCAGCGAACCTGCGGCCCGCAGCGCATCGCGCATCCCGGGCGAGGCGATCTCGAGCGGGAGGGCGTCGGGCGTCGTCGAATACACGCCCCGCACGACGGGCGCGACAAGCCGACGCGCAACACCGGCGCCCATTCGCCGGCGCACGAGGTCGCCGACGGTGCGGTAGGAATCAGGATGCCGCAGCGGCAGCACGGCGTCGAATCGGGCCCGCCACGCGGCCGGCCGGCCGATGACGCGCACGACGTCCGGCGCACGCGGATCGGCCGGGATGCCCAGCACGCTGGCGGCCGGCAGCGGCCGAGATCTGCCTCCGCGCCCCACCAGCCAGGCCGGCGAGTCGAGGGGACGGACGATGTCCGCCGCGAGACCCAGCTCGACGGCCAGTGCTTCGACGGCTCCGCCGCGGGTGGCGAAGGCCTCCGCGCCGGCATCGACCTCGATCCCGGCGACCCGGGTCGACGCGAGCTGACCGCCCGTGCGCTGCGACGCCTCGACGACGGTCACCGCGAATCCGGCGCGGGCCAGATCACGCGCGACGATCAGCCCGGCCACGCCGCCGCCGACGACGACGATCCGTGCCGACTCGGTCGTCGACGTCGTGGGGGGTTCTGATGCGGGCTGCATCGGTCGGGACGCCATGGTCAGGCGACGAGGGCGCCGACCGACGCTTCGTGCACGAGGCCGACGATGCGCGTGAGCACCTCCGGGTCGGTGTCGGGGGGAACCCCGTGCCCGAGGTTGACCACGTGAGCCGGGGCGGACTTGCCGCGCTCGAGCACGTCGAGCACGTGCGCCTGGAGCTTGTCCCAGGGGGCGCCCAGCCACGCGGGATCGATATTGCCCTGCACGACGACATTGCCGCCGAGTCGCCGGGACGCCTCATCGAGCGGGATGCGCCAGTCCACTCCGACCGCGTCGGCGCCGATCCCGGCCATCAGGTCGAGCACCTCGCCGCTGCCCACACCGAAATGGATGATCGGCACGTCGAGACCGCGCAGCGCAGACAGCGTCCGGCGCGAGTGGGGGGCGACACGGCGCTGGTAGTCGTGTCGCGAGAGCGAGCCGACCCAGGAATCGAACAGCTGCACGGCGCTGGCGCCTGCTTCGACCTGCGCCCGCAGGAAGGCCCCCGACACGTCTGCGCACCAGTTGAGCAGCTGAGCCCACGCGTGCGGGTCCGAGACCATCAGGCTGCGCGCCCGCTGCTGATCCTTGGATGGGCCGCCTTCCACCAGGTACGACGCCAATGTGAAGGGCGCCCCGGCGAACCCGATGAGGGGAGTGCCGTCCAGCTCGGCGACGGTGCGCGCCACCCCCTCGCGAATCGGGTCCAGCGCGGCGGGGTCGATGGGGCGCAGGCGAAGGATGTCGGATGCCGTGCGGATCGGCGTTTCGAGCACCGGGCCACGCCCCGCGACGATCTCGACCGGAACCCCGGCGAGGCGCAGCGGGATCACGATGTCGCTGAAGAACACCGCCGCGTCGACACGGTGGCGGCGAACCGGCTGCAGGGTGATCTCGCTCGCGAGCTCGGGGTTCAGGCACGCGTCGAGCATCGATGTGCCCACGCGCAGCGCGCGGTACTCGGGAAGACTGCGGCCGGCCTGACGCATGAACCAGACCGGAGTGCGCTCGGGGCGCTGACCGCGCAGTGCGGTGATCAGCGCCGATGAGGTGGTCCGACCGTCATCGAGCGGGTGCGACGCGGGGGAAGACATATGCTCCATTCTCCCACTGCCGCGCGGCCCAGGTTGCCCGCGGGGTCGGGTGATGTC
Source organism: Microbacterium sp. (assembly GCF_011620715.1). Taxonomy (GTDB): domain Bacteria; phylum Actinomycetota; class Actinomycetes; order Actinomycetales; family Microbacteriaceae; genus Microbacterium. Next base: position 10,665 of record NZ_WOYP01000109.1, read on the forward strand.
CGGGAATTGCGCTCACGCATTTCCTTCGGCGACAGTTCCGTACGATGGAGGGGTGCTCCTCTGCGTCTCCGTCTCCCACCGCACAGCGGATTTCGATCTGCTCGGTCGCCTCTCCGAGGCGGTGACCGCGACCTCAGCGGGGAAGCTGATCGAAGACGGCCGAGCTCACGGTGCGGTTCTGGTATCCACCTGCAACCGCGTCGAGGCGTATCTTGACGTATCTCCGGGTGCCGACACGAGCATCGCCGAGGCCACTCTGCGCACCCTGGCCGGCGCCGCCGACCTGCCGCACGACACGCTGCGAGACCGCGCGGAGGTGCTCGCCGGCACGTCTGCGCTGCACCACCTGTTCGCCGTGACGTCGGGCTTGGAGTCCATCGCCGTCGGCGAGGAGGAGATCGCCGGACAGGTGCGGCGCGCCTACGACTCCGCTCGCGGCGCGCACGTCACGACACCCGAACTCGACACCGCGTTCCAGCGGGCTGCGAAAGTGTCGCGCGATGTGCGCACTGCGACCTCGCTCGGCAAGGCCGGCCGGTCGCTGGTGCAGTTCGCGCTGCAGCTCGCCGGCACCCGGGTGACCGACTGGCGTGAGACCCGGGCGCTCATCGTCGGCACGGGCAACTACGCCGCCACGACCGTGGCGACCCTGCGCACGCTCGGTGTCTCCGCACTCGCCGTCTACTCCCTGACCGGCCGCGCCGAACAGTTCGCACAGAAGTACGACATGCGCGCGGAGCACGACCTGCGCGGTGCCGTCGCCGCGGCCCAGATCGTCATCACCTGCACGAACACCTACACCGTGACCGTGGACGACATCCCCGACGAGTCCCGCCGCACGATCATCGATCTGGGGCTGCCCCGCAACGTGGATCCGGCAGTCGGCCGACTCCCGGGTGTGGAGCTCATGGACCTGGAGCTGATCGCGACCCACGCGCGGCTGCCGAAGCTCGCGCCCGACGCGACCGCGCGCGAACTCGTCTCGTCGGCTGCGGACGCGTTCGCAGCCGAACAGATCGCCGCGCCGGCGATCGTGGCCCTGCGCCGCCATGTCTTCGATGCGCTCGACAGCGAACTCACGCGGCTCGCCTCGAAGTCGGCCCCGGCCGCACAGTCCGCCGCCGTCGCCGAGGCTCTGCGCCACTTCGCCGGAGCCCTGCTGCACGATCCGACGCAGCGCGCCCGCGAACTGGCCGCAGGCGGCAGGGTCGCGAACTTCGAGGCAGGTCTGGCCGCGGTCTTCGGCATCGACCCGGCCGCGCAGGCTGGGTCGATCACGCCCCTGCGGCCGGTCGCCGAGGAGTCAGGGGCCGCCGAGACCGGCACCGCGTGACCTGCATCACTCGTCGCCTGCGTCCAGGGCCTCGTTGATCGCCCAGCCGTCGCCGGCCGGAACGACGATGTAGGCGTACTTGTCCTCGTAGGGCAGAGCCTCTTCGGCCGGGTTGCCCTGGTCGTCGAACATGCTCGTGTAGGTCTCCGAGGTGACGACGGTGATCTGCTCGTCGCTGTCGTTCTCCACCGATGTCACGGTGAGCTCGTAGTCCTGCACCGAGTCGATGAAACCCTGCGATGCGGCCGTGAAGGAGGCGCAGTCCGGCAGCTGCAGCACTTCGCGGAAGCCCTCGGTCGTCGCGGCCTGGAACTTCTCGCAGTCCGCGGTGCCCCACGCCTCGTCGTACAGTTCCACCGCGGCGACCGCGGCGGCCTGGTCATCGCTGGCTGCACCGCTGCTGCCGCCGCCGGCGACACCGCCGAACAGTCCGATCACGATCGGCAGCAGCACAGCGGCGAGGACGACGACTCCGAGCAGCACCACTCCGATCACGACCCACAGGATCCACATCTTCGACTTCTTCGGCTCGGTCGCCGAGATGAACGCGCCGGACGGCGCGGAACCGCCCGGGAAGCCGCCGGGATACCCGGGAGGGGCCGACGGAGGATAAGTGGCCGCGGGGGCGAGCTCTTCCGGCGCGAGCTCGCCGGGGGCGAAGGGGGTCGCGGTCGCCGGGGTGCCGGCATCCGGCATCGCAGCGGACTCGAGAGTGGGCGCGGGTTCGTGGTGCGCGTCCACGGCGGGCTCCGGATCGGGCGCCTGGACGTGCTCGGTCCACTGGGCACCGTCCCACCAGCGCAGTGCGCCGCGTCCGTCGTCATACCAGCCGGGCGGTGTCGTGGCCATGCGCTCGTCCCTCTCGCGCCGCCGCCTCGGGGGTCGCCGGTCGCAGTCAGAGCCTATCCGAGCGCCGTCCGGGCGTTTCGTCCTCATCGGATGAGGCATCGCTTCGCGCGAAGCGATAGCGTGACCCGCAAATGGACAACTCAGGAACCAACCTCGTCTGGACCATCGCGGCGCTGGCGGACTTCGCGATCAAGGTCGCGGCGCTCATCGTCATCCCGAGGCGCCGCAAGCCGACGGCGGCGATGGCATGGCTGCTCGCGATCTTCCTCATCCCCTATGTCGGCATCATCCTGTACCTGCTGATCGGCACCTTCAAGCTCCCGAAGAAGCGCCGGGACGAGCAGGCGCGCATCGATCAGGTCATCCGCGAGACCGTCCGCGACGCCGGCCTCGCGACGATGGACGACTCGTGGCCGCGGTGGTTCCAGCGGGTCGTGCTGCAGAACGAGAAGCTCACCGGCATCCCCGCATCGTTCGGCAACCACGCGACACTCCTCGGCGACTATCAGGGTTCGATCGACGCGATGACCGCCGAGATCGACACCGCGACGACTTTCGTGCACGTCGAGTTCTTCATCGTCGCGTGGGATGAGACCACCCGCGGCTTCTTCGCCGCCATGGAGCGAGCGGTCGCCCGGGGGGTGACGGTTCGCCTCCTCGCCGACCACCTGTCCTCGGCGAAGATCCCCGGCAGCAAGGAGACCTTCGCCGAGCTGGATCGGATCGGCGTGAAGTGGTCGTGGATGCTCCCCGTCCAGATCTTCAAGGGCAAATACCAGCGGCCCGATCTGCGCAACCACCGCAAGCTCGTCGTGGTCGACGGGCGCGTCGGGTTCATGGGGTCGCAGAACCTCATCGCGCGCAGCTACGACTCCCCCAAGAACATCAAGCGCGGTCTGCAGTGGCAGGAGCTGATGACGAGGATCACGGGGCCGGTCGTCGCAGGCGTGAACACCGTCTTTCTCTCGGACTGGTTCATCGAGACCGGCGAGCGCCTCACCGACCACGTGCCGGCACCGGAGATCGCGCGCTCGACCGCAGCGGATGCCCTGCTGTGCCAGGTCGTGCCCAGTGGCCCGGGTTACGAGACCGAGAACAACCTGCGCATGTTCCTGTCCCTCATCTACGGCGCGACCGAGAAGGTCATCATCACCAGCCCCTATTTCGTGCCCGACGAGGCGATGGTCTATGCGATCACGACGGCATGCCAACGCGGCCTCGACGTGCAGCTGTTCGTGTCCGAGCAGGCCGACCAGTGGCTGGTCGGGCACGCGCAGCGCTCCTACTACAGCGACCTGCTCGAGGCAGGCGTGCGCATCTTCATGTACCCGGCGCCCTACATCCTGCACGCCAAGCACATGTCGATCGACGAGGACATCGCCTTCATCGGCTCGAGCAACATGGACATCCGCTCGTTCAGCCTCAACGCCGAATCCTCGCTGCTCGTGCGGGGCGAGTCGTTCGTGCACGCAATGCGCGAAGTCGAGCAGGGCTACCGCGACGCCGGTCGCGAGCTCACGCTCGCGCAATGGCGGAAGGAGCCGCTGAGGGCGACCTTCTTCGACGGTCTGGCCCGGCTCACCTCGGCGGTGAACTGACGACCTGGGCGCGGTCGACTCCTCGCGTGGACATGCGGAAAGTCACCCCATCCGCATGATGCCGCTCCTCACGGCGGCTCGATAGGTTGGCCTCATCATCGGCTGCGACCTCGCCGCCACCGAAAGAAAAGGCAGTCAAGTGAACATTTGGGAATTCCTGATCTGGATCTTCTGGGTCTACATCTTCATCGCGTGCATCTGGATCTTCATCACGATCATCACCGACGTCTTCCGCGACCCGGGTCTGAACGGCGGGGCCAAGGCTCTGTGGGTGCTGTTCCTGGTGTTCTTGCCGTTCCTCGCCGCCTTCATCTATCTGATCGCCCGCGGACGCAGCATGAATGAGCGTCGCGTCGCCGAAATGAAGGACGCACAGGCTGCCCAGAACAGCTACATCCGCGAGGTCGCCGGGTCTTCACCGACGGCCGAGATCGAGTCCGCGAAGAAGCTCCTCGACTCCGGCGCCATCACCCAGGCCGAGTTCGACGGTCTCAAGGCGAAGGCACTGGCCTAACCGGCGCCGACGTCCCCCGTGCCCTCATCGCGGAGGGTACGGGGGACGTTCGCTTTCCGCAGGGGCCGTGACGCTCTGCGCGCGACCGCCCAGGCGAATCGCGCCGCGCGGGCGACCGCATCCTTCGCCCGACCTCGAGGCCAGTGCCGACGCAGCCGGATCGTGCCGTCCGGCGCCCTGCGCAGTTCGACCGAACGCCCCGCGAGCAGCGGCGCGCGTCCGAGGTCGGCTACCACTCCGGCTTGGGCGGTCAGCGGTGTCTCGAAGTTCCAGCCGGCGTGCCGCACCTGAACCAGGACCGGTCCGCCGGGCGAGCGATCCGCGCGTCCGAACATTCGCACGGGATCGATGGTGAATGTCGCGGCCGTCCCGCCGCGTGACAGCCGGCCGCGAACACGACGCCCGGCCCCGGAACCGTCGCGGACGAACAGGTCGGCGCGGTCATGGCGCAGATCCCGGCGCGCGTCGAGGGCTTCGCGGTCGAGAACGGCGGCCAGGCTTGCTGGGGGTCGCCACACAGCGGCGTGCGCGTCGCCCGAGCGCGCGGCATCCATCGTCGTGCCGACAGCGTCTTCGAAGACGAGGGCGTCCCGTCCTTCCCTCAGGAACCGGAATCGCACCGACAGGTCGAGTTTCCCCAGACGCGTCCATCTCGCAGTCATGCACTCGGCCTCGCAGCGCAGTTCGGCTTCGAACCCGGCGAGGCGCAGCAGCTCGTCGCGACGCCCTTCGCGCAGCAGAGCGGAGCGGATCCGCAGCGGGAACGTCAGACCCTGCTCCACAGCCGGGGAGAATCTCGCCCGCACGATCGGCGTGACGACGTCCAAGAACCGCTCGCGGTAGTCCGCGGGGTAGCGGAGCATCCTTCGCCCGCCGATGCGCTTGAGGATCTTCCCGCGATACCAATGACGCAGCAGCTCGTCGCGAAAGGGCCCCGGTTCGGTGTTCTCCTCGACCAGATCGAGCACGCTCTCCAGATGCGGGAAGTACGCCTCGGGGTCGATCCGGGATGAGCTCGCACTGCCCTCGTTCTTGATCCACGCGTAGCAGGGCACACTTGCGAGGATCGAAATCGTGCGAGCGGCGAAGTAGGCCTTCATCACGAAGAGGTGGTCTTCGAGCCGCACGCGGCCGTCGGGGAACCGGATGTCATTGCGCCGCAGGAACGCGGTGCGGAACAGCTTGTGCGGTGTCAGGAGTTCCAGCAGCGGATCCGTGCCGAGCGCTGCCGCCGACACGTCCCGCCGGAATATCGCTTTCGGAATCGCGCGGCCGACGCCGACGACCTTGCCGACCACCACGTCCGACGAGTTCTGGTCTGCGTAGTCGCAGAGCTGCTCGAGCGCGGACTCGAACAGGCGGTCGTCCTGGTCGGCGAAGAAGACGTAGGTTCCGGATGCCGCATCGATGCCGTGGTTGCGCGGAGTGCCCGGCCAGCCGGTGTGCGGGAGCGGCAGCACGCGTACGTTCGGGCGGACGGCGGCGACCCGCTCCAGCCGTTCGAGCGTGGCTGAGCCGGAGCCGTCATCGCACAGGATGACCTCGAACTGCGACGGGTCGAGGCTCTGGCGATCGAGCGATGCGATCAGTTCATCGAAGCCCGCGCCCGGCTGGAAGACCGGGACGACGACGCTCACCCGCACGGTCAACGACGGACCGGGAAGATGATTCACGCGCTCGGCCGTGACGACGAGTTGCTCATCCTTTCATTCAACAGCACCGTGCCCGCGGAGTCAGGGGGTTGCGCTCCACAGCGCGGTGGTGCAGGCGGTCTCTCGCCGGGCCTGCTGAACTGCTCGCCTACGATGGAAGCCCCATCCCCGAGGAGCTCGCAATGCCGCTCGACCCGTTCTTCGCCGAACGACTGCGGGTGCACCGGCGCTACCTGATCCGCCAGCGCATCGATGCGTTCCGCAGGCGTATGACGACCGGGGGATCGCCCCTGGGGTGGTCGCGCTCCGCCGCAGCAGAGGTGACGGTCACCTCGGAACCTCGGCTTCCGCAACCGGCCGGGTCCGCGCACAGTCGGGCACGCGCGAAGCATCGTCGCGCCGCTCTGGCCTGGGACCGCAACGAGCTGAAGACCGTCGGAACGGCAGGGCCCGACGTCCGCATCACCGAGCACGACGTGCCCGTCGAGGGCTACCCGTCCGTCCGCGTGCGCATCTATCATCCCGACCCTGAGCCGGCGGGGCCGGTTCCGGCGTGGCTGACGTTCTTCGGCGGCGCGTTCCGAATCGGCGGCATCGACTATCCGACGACGGATGCCGCCAACCGGCGTCGCGCTGTCGACGCCGGTGTCGCGATGGTCGCGGTCGACTACGCGCTCGCGCCGGAGCACCGCTTTCCGACCCAGATCGAGCAGGCCCACGCGGCGCTCATCTGGCTACACGACAACGCCGCGCAACTCGGGATCGACCCCGAGCGCCTCGGGGTCGCCGGCACCTCGGCGGGCGCGTCGATCGCCGCCGCCCTGACGATCGCCAACCGCGACCGCACCCAGGTGCCCATCCGCCTGGTGCTGCTCGAGGTGCCCGTGGCCGACCTCACGGGCCGCCACCTCGATCTGCGGGCGACGCGGGCTCTCGGCATCCCGAGCGTCATCGCGCTGCGCGAGCTGAGATCGGTGGCACGGACCTACCTTGCGCGCGCGTCCGACGCGAAGAACCCGCTGGCCTCCCCCCTGCGGGCGGGTTCGCACGCCGGGCTTCCCGAGGCGGTGATCCTGATCGCGGAATACGACCCGCTGCGCGGCGACGGTATCGCGTACGCGGCGAAGCTGCGCGCGGCCGGAGTGGCGGCGAGCGCGGTGCAATACCTGGGCGTGACCCATGACACCGCGATCTTCACCGGTGTGCTGCCCGCCGCACGGCGCTGGCACAGCGATGTCGTGGCGACCCTGGCTCGGCTGCACGACGTGTCAGGCGCGGCGCCCCGATCGGGCAGCTAGATGTACCCGGCTCTGAATGGGTCGCCGGCCCGGCCTGCCGGATTCTTCCCTTGCGGGGCGGTTTCGCACGCCGGGCTCCGAGAACCCCCCACAGCGGATCAGCGAGAGGCGCCGGCATCCGAACCGCTCTTGATCGCGGGTTCCTGTCGGCGGGTCTTGAGCAGGCTCGCCACGGTGGCGACCGTGACCGTCGCGGCGATGAACAGCAGCGACAGCCAGATCGGGATCTCGGGGATCACGGTGATCGGCTCGCCGCCGTTGACGAAGGGCAGTTCGTTCTTGTGCAGGGCGTGGACGAGCAGCTTCACGCCGATGAAGGCGAGGATGACCGCGAGGCCCTGCGCGAGGTAGACCAGGCGCTCGAGCAGGCCGCCGATGAGGAAGTACAGCTGCCGCAGGCCCATCAGGGCGAAGGCATTGGCCGTGAAGACGATGTACGCCTCCTCGGTCAGGCCGTAGATCGCGGGGATCGAGTCCACCGCGAAGATGAGGTCGACGAAACCGATCGCGACGATCACCAGGAACATCGGGGTGAACAACCGGCGACCGTTCCGGACGACGGTCAGCTTGTCGGCGTCGTACTCGTCGCTCACCGGCAGGAAGCGCCGGACCAGTCGCATGAAGCGGCCGTTCGCTGGGTCGGACTCGCCGTGCGCGAACGCCTGCCGGTAGGCCAGGAACAGCAGCAGCGCGCCGAAAAGGTAGAAGATCCACGAGAAGTTCTCGATCAGCGCGGCCCCGACGGCGATGAAGGCCCCGCGCATGACCAGGGCGATGACGATGCCGATCATCAGCACCTTCTGCTGATAGATCTTGGGCACCGCGAACCCGGTCATCACGATCAGGAACACGAACAGGTTGTCGATCGACAGCGCCTTCTCGGTCAGGTAGCCGGCGTAGTACTCACCGCCGTAGGTCCACCCTGACACGACGCCGATGCCGACCCCGAACAGGAGGGCGAGGCCGATGTAGAAGGCCGACCAGCGGGCCGCTTCGCCGATCGACGGTTCATGAGGCTTGCGCACGTGCGCATAGAACTCGTACACGAAGAAGGCGATCGTCACCGCGATGGTGACGATCCAGACGAGAAGGGTGACGTTCATGAGGACTCCAGACTTCGGCGTGGACTGACGACGCCAAGGTCTTCTCCATCCCCGAGATCGAGGACCGGTGACCCGGGATGCGATGCGCATCCGTAATGACGGGCCGACCGTGTGGGAGTACTCCCCTTGCTCTTGCGACTTTAGTGGAAACCGCTCACCGGCTTCTGAGAGATCGCCGAGTGCGCGTCAGCGGGCGGACGACCGCGCGCCAGCGCCCCCGAGCGGAGGTCGCGGACGAGGTCGTTCCGGGCAACGTCATCTGCGTGCGCAGCGCACCGTGGTGGGTGGCAGAGGAGCGGGCTTGTCCCCCACCGCCGGCATACGAACGAAAAGGCCGCACCAGGGGGGCATTGTCGTTCGTAGCGGGAGCGGGGCTTGAACCCGCGACCTCACGATTATGAGTCGTGCGCTCTCACCAACTGAGCTACCCCG
>NZ_WOYP01000041.1 GCF_011620715.1 Microbacterium sp.
GCATCGTGGTCGGCAGCCCGGGTCCGAGGACCGCGATGATGGCGAGTGCCAGCAGGATCACCGGGAACGCGAACATCACATCGACGATGCGCATCAGGACGGCGTCGAGGGGCCCGCCGAAGTAGCCGGAGACGATGCCGAGGCTGACTCCGAGCACGAAGGCGAAGGTGACCGAGACGAGAGCGACTTGCATCGAGACAGTCGTTGCCACCAGCACTCTCGAGTAGATGTCACGTCCTAGGTCGTCAGTGCCGAACCAGTGCGCGGCCGAAGGTGCCTGCAGGGCGTTGGGCACATCGATGTCGTTGATTCCGTAGGGAGCGAGCCCGGGTGCGAAGACAGCGACGAAAGCGACGACAACAAGAACCAGCGCGCTTGCAACGGTGACCGGGTTGCGCAGCAGGAGGCGCCACGAGGGGACGCGATCGGACTCGGCGTGGTCGGCCGCCGCCGCGGTTCGGATTGCGGAAGTGTCGATCATGAGAGCCGGATCCTGGGATCGATCACCGCGTAGAGGATGTCGACGATGAGGTTCACGGCCAGGAACATGATCGCGATCAGCAGGATCGCACCCTGGATGAGCGGGTAGTCGCGCACGGCGACGGCATTGTAGACAAGACGGCCCAGGCCCGGCCAGGCGAACACGACCTCCACGACGATGACACCACCGAGGATCGTAGCAAGCTGTATCCCCGTGATCGTCAGCACCGGGATCAGGGCGTTGCGTCCGATGTGACGCAAGGTGACGGTTGCCGGCGGCAATCCTTTGGACCGCGCCGTCCGCACATACGCCATCGCACTGACCTCGAGGACGGCCGCACGCACGTATCGGGTCATGATCGCGCCGGCGACCACCCCCACGGTCACTGCCGGAAGTAGCACATGGCGGCCCCATTCCCACGGATCGCTCAGGAGCGGAACGTAGCCCGACGACGGAAGCCACCCGAGGGTAGCGGCGAACAGGCTGATCAGCAGCAGCCCCATCCAGAAGTCGGGGACCGAGACGCCGAACTGGCTTCCGACGCGAATGATCGCGTCGCTCACCCTTCCCTCGCGCAAAGCTGACCAGAGCCCGGCGGGAATGGCGATGATCAGAGCAATGAAGATGCCGACGGCGGCAAGCGACACGGTAGCCGGGAGGCGCTCGAGCAGGGCGACCGTCACGGGCTGGCCGGTGCGAAAGCTCACCCCGAGATCGCCGGTCAGCACTCCGGAGAGATAGGTGAAGAACTGCTCCCACACCGGCTGGTCGAGACCCGACGCCTCGCGCAGTGCGGCGTATGCCTCCGGCGTGTACCGCGTGCCGAGCGCGATCCGCACCGGGTCGCCCGGCACGAGCTGGATCATCAGGAAGACGACGACGATCACGCCGAGCAGCACGACGGCCGTTGACAGCAGCCGACGTCCGACGAATCGAAGCGTCGGGTTCCCGAGCATCCGTCCGGCCGGCATGACCGCCGCCTCTTCAGCAAGCGCCACGAGGATCGCTCAGTCCGATATGGTCACATCGCGGAACCGTATCGCGCGGTCCCCACGCGCTTCGTACCCGCCCACGCTGGGGTTCCAGGCCTGAATGACCGACGGGTTGTACAGGTAGATGTAGCTCGCGTCCTGTGCGATCTGCGTCGCTGCATCGGCATACATCTGCTGTCGCGTGGACTGGTCGACCTCCACTCGTCCGGCGTCCAGCAGAGCGTCCACCTCGGGGTTCGAGTAGCCCTGGAAGTTGAACGATCCGTCTGTGTGGTGCTGCGCGTAGTAGAACTCGTCAGGGTCCAGGTTGCCCAGCCAGCTGAGCATGTAGATTCCGAAGTCGCCCGCGCCCTGCAGATCGAGCCACGTCGCGAAGTCGACCGTGTTGATGTTCACTTCGATGCCATAAGGTGCGAGGTTATCGGCGATGATCTGCGCGGCGGTCACCGTCTCGGGGTAGTCGGACGTGGCGAGAAAGTCCAGCGTCCCGCCGGTGAACCCCACCTCGTCGAAGAGGGCCTGTGCCCGCTCGGGATCGAGGCTGTACTCGTCGAACTCGGCGTACCAGATGCTCTGCTCGGGAATCGCGAGCTGGTTCTGGGCGCCCGTTCCGAACGTCGTCGCCTGAACGATGGCATCGCGGTCGATCGCGTACGCGACCGCCTGGCGAGCACGAACGTCGTTCCACGGTGCCTCGGCTTGGTTGAGCGCGAGGTACCAGTAGTCATTGCTCGGCTCGACAGCCAGTTCGATTCCTTCATCCGAGCTCAGCGCATCGACCTGCTGCACGGGGATGGAGTCCGTCCAATCGATCTCGCCTGCCTTCAGAGCGGTGACCGCCGTGCTGCCCTCGGAGATGAAGCGGAATTCCACTCCCGCGATCGCGGGCTCCCCACCCCAGTACTCCGGATTGGCCGTCAGAGTGATGTGGTCACCGCTCGTAAACTCCTCCATGGCGAATGGGCCGGTGCCGATCGGGTTGCGGGTGATGTCTCCGCTTTCGACATTCGACTGCTCGACGATCGCGAGCCCCTTGAAGCCGCCGATGAGGGTCAGCAGGTTGGGGGTCGGCTGTGTCACGGTGATCTCAACGGTCGCATCGTCGGGTGCAGTGATCGATTCCACTGCAGTGAAGCGCCAAGAGGGGGAGAGCTCCTCATCGATGATGCGGTTGTATGAGTAGACGACATCTTCTGAAGTGAACTCGGACCCGTCGTGGAAGGTGACTCCATCACGCAACGTGAACGTCCAGGTGAGCTGGTCGTCCGAGGTCTCCCAAGACTCCGCCAGCGCAGGCTGCATCTCGAGATTCTCGTCAGGCTCCACCAAGGTGTCGTACACGTTCTCGAGGACTTGGAAGGAGAAGTAAGCGGATGTGACGGCTGGATCCAGCTGATCGGGCTCGCCTCCGATCGCGGCGATCAAGGTGCGGCCGGAGCCGTCGCCACCACCATCGATATCGACGCTCTCACCGGCGCTGCATCCACTCAAGACCAGCATCCCGGTAGCTGCGATGCCCACAAACGCGGGAACCTTCTTCATCATCGACTCCTTTGTTTACACGTGCGCAGACAATAGGCGATCAATCTGGTGATCGTGCCATCAGTATGAGACACTTGCGCTCTCGGTTCAACCGCAGTGCCGACGAGTAACACGATCGTCATAATCGCCCTCTACCAGGCCGAGGCTCTCGGGCGGCACTATCGAACGTGGAGGCGCTGGTGACATACACCGTTCTGGCTATTGACTCTGGTGCCGGGGTGATCGGCATCGCATCGGCGAGCGCCTCACTCGCGGTCGGCAACTCGATCGCTGCGATCGACCCGTCGACAGGTGCTGTGGCATCGCAGGCCTGGACGAATCGCGCACTGCGCCACGAGATCTTGGCCGCTTTGCGTCGGCGACTCAGTCCCCGCGACGCACTCGAGTCCGCGCTCGCCTGCGATCCCGGACCGCAGTATCGCCAGGTTGGCGTGATCACCTGGGACGCGGGGTCGATCTCGCACACCGGTTCGCTCTGCACGCCGTGGGCCGGCGAGCGGAGCGGACCAGGATACCTTGCGATCGGCAACTACCTGGCCGGCGCCGCTGTGCTCGATGCCGCCGCTAGAGTGCTCGCCGGCCGCCCGGCGACCATCGAACCGGCCGAAACCCCGGACCATACGGTTCGCGTCGATGAGAGCGGCCGTCCTCTCGACTTCGTGACCGTCGCCGTGGAGACCATGGCACGCACTCTCATCGCGGCGCTCGGCGCCGCCGAAGATGCCGGCGGCGATTCGCGTGGAGTCTTCAGCTCCTGCCTTCTCGTCGCGCGTCGGAGCAGCGACCTCATGTGGCCGCCTGACGTCGACATCGATCTTCGGGCCGATGACGACCCGGACCC
>NZ_WOYP01000081.1 GCF_011620715.1 Microbacterium sp.
TCAGTGCACCGGATCACCCGCGTCTCCGCGAACCCGTTCGAGCACGCGCATCGAACCGCGATGCTGGAGTTCGCGAAAGTCACCATTTCCGACCGCGCGACGGAAGACGCGATACGGAGCCTGCCCACCCTCTGCGGGGTCGGCGAAGACGTCATGGATCACGAGAGCGCCTCCCGACATGACCCAGCGAGCCCAGCCTTCATAGTCGTTGTTCGCGTGCTCGTCGGTGTGCCCGCCGTCGATGAAGACGAGAGAGAGGGGCGTACGCCACAGCGCGGAGACGGTCGTGGAACGACCGACGATCGCGACGACGTGCTCTTCGAGACCCGCAGCCACCACGGTGCGCCGGAACTCGCCCAAGGTGTCCAGCACTCCACTGGACTCGTCCACGAGCGTGACATCGTGATACTCCCATCCGGGCTGGTTCTCCTCGGAGCCATGGTGGTGATCGACCGTGAATGCCGTGCCTCCCGCCTCCCGCGCTGCGGCGCCGAGATAGAGCGCCGACTTGCCGCAGTAGGTGCCGATTTCGAGCACCGGGCCACGATCGAGGCTGTGTCGCGCCCAGCGGTGCAGCAGTTCGCCCTCGTCGGCGGGCATGAATCCCTTGGCCGCCAGCGCGTACGGCAGAATGTCCGGCGGCATATGCAGGTCGTCGTCCACCGCGTCCTCCTCATCGATCACGCAACGCACCCGCACTCACCATGGACGTCAGGCACGGCCGGCAGGCCGTCGCCGCGGAACACGCCCGCGCCGCCGGTGGTCTCCGAGATCGCGTCGACGGCGAGAACAACCGCGGCGGCGGTCCAGGTTGAGCACTCCACGGGCCACCGCAGCCCGTCGGCGAAGACATACCCCGTCCAATAAGACCCGTCCGGATCCCGCAGGTGCTGCATATGTGCGACCAGGTCGGTCGCTGTCCGGTCATCGCCGATCGCATGCAGTGACAGTGCCAGCTCGCAGGTCTCGGCACCGGTGACCCACGGCCGGTCGCTGACGCAGCGGACTCCGAGGTCGGGGACCACGAACTCCTCCCATCGAGACTCCATCCGCTTCACTGCGGCACTCCCGCGGACGGCACCGCCCAGGACCGGGTAGTACCAGTCCATCGAGTGGCGGCCGCGGGCGTCGAAGCGCTCCTCATGGACGCGCAGGGCGTGGCCGAGGCGTCCGGCGGCGTTCTCCCACTCGGGGCGGGATCGGCCGAGCAGGTTCGCCAGGCCGATCCCGCAGAGCAACGCATGATAGATGCTGGAACTGCCGGTCACCAGCGCCGAGTCTGCGATCTGCCCGTCTGCTCCCGCGGCCCAGGCGATCCCGCCGAACGGCAGCTGCAGCGCCACGACCCGATCCAGTGCCCGCTCGACGGTGGGCCAGGAGCGGAACAGGAACTGCTCGTCCGCGGTGACGCGCCAGTGATGCCAGACGCCAACGGCCACGTAGGCGACCATGTTGGCGTCGGTGCCCGGATCCGCGATGCTGTCGCCAACGAACTTCATCGGCCACGACCCGTCGTCCCGTTGCGTCCGGGCCAGCCAGTCGTAAGCGCGCTCGGCGGCCGCGCGCTCACCGGCGACCAGAAGCGCCATCGCGTTCTCCACGTGATCCCAGGCGTCGGTGTGCCCGTCCGGAAACCACGGGATGGAGCCGTCCGATGTCTGAACGCGGGCGATCGCTTCACCGGACCGACGGATGTCTTCCACGCTCAGGATTCCCGGGAGCGAGGGCAGGTCGGTCACCGTCACCTCTGCGGCTTGGTCAGGTAGAAGACGATGCTCTTGCCGGCGATCGGGTCGAACACCGCCTCGAACGCGCGCGTGGGCCACGGGCGCTTCATGATGTCCCAGACCAGAAGCCTGTGATAACCGCGCACGAGGGGATGCTCGGAGTTGTCCACGCCGACCGCGCACTTGAGCCACCAGTAGGCTGAGTGCAGCGAGTGCGCATATGCTTTGCCGTCCAGCCTCAGTCCGGCGCCAGTGAGCTTCGCGGCCAGGTCCTTCGCATCATAGATTCGCACGTGGCCGCCTTCCACCTCGTGGTACTCGTCCGACAGTGCCCAGCAGATCCGTTCCGGCCACCGCCGTGGCACGCTCACTGCGATCGTGCCACCGGGCTTGAGCACGCGGTACAGCTCAGCGATCGCGGCGACATCGTCCGGAATATGCTCGAGCACTTCGGATGCGATCACGTGATCGAACTCGGCATCCTCGAAAGGCAATGCCAACGCGTCGCCCTCATGTGTCACGGCCCGGGCCTCTTTCGGGACTTGCGCACCGGCGGCCATCGCCGCGAAAGTCTGCGCGACCGTCTCCAACTCGCCCACGTCCTGATCGAATGCGACCACATCGGCGCCGCGGCGGTACGTCTCGAAGGCGTGTCGGCCGGCACCGCATCCCATGTCCAGAACACGGTCGCCCGGTCGCACCCCGAGTCGATCGAAATCAATGGTGATCATACGTCTGCCTTCTCTGCCGTCATCGGAGTGTTCATCGCCTCACGGTATGCACGGACGGTCTCCTCGGCCACCGTCCGCCAGCTGAAACGCGCCACCGCGCGATCCAGGCCCGCTGCGCCCATGCGCGCGCGCTGAGTGGGATCGTCGAGCAGGCTGCCGATCGCATCGGCGAGTGCCACCTCGTCGCCGGGCTCGACGATCAGCGCGCACTCGCCTGCGGGCCCCACCACTTCGGGGATTGCCCCGGCGCGGCTCACAACGAGTGGCGTCGCCCGGGCCATCGCCTCCACGGTCGGCAGCGAGAAGCCCTCGTACAGCGAGGGTACGCAGGCGATCTCTGCGGAACCGAGGAGCTCCGCGAGCTCCGGCCCCGACAGGCCGTCGACGAATCGCACGGTGTGACCCAAGTCCAGCTCCGAGACCAGACGCTCGGTCGGCCCACCCGGCCTGGGCTTGCTGACGATCACCAGCTCAATTCGGCGCTGCTGGCGCAGACGCGCTACGGCCCGAAGCAGCGTAGGGATCCCCTTGAGGGGCGTATCGGCGCTCGCCATCGCGACGATGCGACCCGGGACCCGCTCGGTGACTGGATGCTCGAGCATGATCGGCGCGACTCCGAGCGGTATCGTTCGGACGCGCGCCGGGTCGACTCCGAACTCGCGGACGATGTCGCCGCGGGAAGACTCCGAGACCGTGATGATCGAGGGCATCCGCCGCGCGACCCGGCCCTGCATGGTCGCGAACCCGTACCATCGCCACGCCGTCACCTTCCGCCAGCCTCGCGCGGCCGCGATCTCGAGTCGACGATCGAAGGTGATCGGGTGGTGGATCGTCGTCACCAGCGGGCGACCCGAACGCAGCAGATCCAGCATGCCGTATCCCAGGGTCTGGTTGTCGTGGACGATATCGAAATCATCCAGGCGAGCGCGGAGTGCCCGAGCGACGCGCAAGCTGAAGGTCAGCGGCTCCGGAAAGCCGGCGGTGTACATCTGCAGCACTTCCAGCACGTCGATCCAGTCGCGGATCTCACTGGGACGTGGGGTACGAAAAGGATCGGGGTCTCGGTAGAGGTCCAGGCTCGGCAGCTTCGTGAGCGTCACGCCGGCGTCCAACTCGGGATAAGGCTGACCCGAGAAGACTTCGACGTCGTGACCGAGGGCCACCAGTTCGCGGGACAGGTTCCGGACGTACACGCCTTGACCGCCGCTGTGTGGTTTGCTGCGATACGACAGCAGCGCTATGCGCACAGACCAGACCTCCTCGTTCGGCCCCGGAAACGGGGCGCATCGCGACGACGCTCTGACATTCTTGCAGACGCATAGACCCGTGCCCGGCGGGCGGCTTCCCGCAGGACGTGCAATCCCGGGGAGGGGCTCTTCCACGCGCCTGCGTCCGTG
>NZ_WOYP01000097.1:0-3290 GCF_011620715.1 Microbacterium sp.
GCGCACCTTTTCGCGCGGGGGCGCACCTTTTCGCGCGGGGGCGCACCTTTTCGCGCGGGGGCGCACCTTCTCGGCAGTGAGTCGTCGGAGTCGCCGGATAAGATGACGGAAGTGCCGCGACACGGCTGTCGCGGCGGGAATGAGGATGCAGTGACGATCCACGTGCGCGTGCGCGCCGAGCGCTCGACGGGCGAGAAGCGCGTCGCGGCGACGCCCGACAGCGTGAAGAAGCTGCTCGCCGCCGGCGCCACCGTCGAGGTCGAGTCGGGCGCCGGTGCCGGATCCCTGATCATGGATGCCGCGTACGAAGCGGCCGGGGCCCGCATCGTCGCCCGCGACCAGGCTGTCGCACCGGGCATCCTGTTCCACGTCCGCCCGCTGACGGCGGCCGAGATCGCCACCCTGCCCCCGGGAGCCATCACCGTCGGCACCCTCGACCCGTTCCAGAACGCCGCCGCAGTCGCGGCCGCCCGGGACGGCGGCATCACCTCGTTCGCGCTCGACCTGCTGCCGCGCATCTCCCGCGCGCAGTCGATGGACGTGCTGTCCTCGCAATCGCTGCTGGCCGGCTACCGTCTCGTCACTATCGCCGCCGACGCGTTCGGCCGCATGTTCGGCATGACCATGACCGCGGCGGGCACCCTCGCGCCCGCGCGCGTGCTCGTGCTGGGGGCGGGCGTGGCAGGGCTGCAGGCCATCGCGACCGCGAAACGGCTCGGCGGTGTGGTCTCGGCAAACGACGTGCGCGCGGCATCCGCCGACGAAGTCCGCTCGGTGGGCGGCACGTTCATCGACCTGGATCTCGGCACCGCCGAAGCGGGCGGCGGCTACGCGAAGGAGCTCGCGGAGGACCGCGCGCGCCGGCAGCAGGAGCTGCTCGCGCCGCACATCGCGGCATCCGACATCGTCATCACGACCGCTGCGGTTCCCGGCCGCGCCGCGCCGCGACTGGTCACGGCGGCCATGGTCGCCGCGATGAAGCCCGGATCTGTGCTCGTCGACCTGGCGGCCGAGTCGGGCGGCAACATCGAGGGATCGGTGGCGGGGGAGCGACGGGCGATCGAAGTCACCGGCGGGGTTGCGACGCTGATCGGCGCCCGCGACATCCAGTCCGACCTCGCGCCGGATGCCTCCAAGCTGTACGCGATGAACTGTGCCAACTTCGCCGCGCTGATCATGAGAGAAGGTGACATCGTGCTCGACTTCGACGACGAACTGGTCTCGGGCAGCGCCGTGACCCACGACGGAAAGATCGTCAACGACCGGGTCGCGGCGACCGTCGAGGAGGTGCGCGCCTGATGGACGGCTTCGCCCTCATCACCATCACGATCCTCGCGGTCTTCCTCGGCTTCGAGGTCGTCTCGAAGGTCTCGAGCACGCTGCACACGCCTCTGATGTCGGAGGCGAACGCGATCCACGGCATCATCCTGCTCGGCGCGATCCTCGTCGCCGGTCAGGCCGAGGACCCGATCGCGCTCGCGCTGTCGATCCTCGCCGTGCTGCTTGCCACGATCAATGTGGTCGGCGGCTTCGTGGTGACCGACCGGATGCTGCTGATGTTCACAGCGAAGCGCGGGAATGCAGCGAAACCCCGCGTCGCGGCCGCGAAATCGGAGGTCGGCGCATGAGCCTCCTGCCCCCCGAAGTCGTGACGGTCTGCTACATCGTCGCAGCCGTGCTGTTCATCCTCGCTCTCAAGGGCCTGAGCAATCCGCGCACGGCTCGCCGCGCGAACCTGTTCGGCGCGGCAGGCGCGGCGCTCGCGATCGTCGCCTACATGCTGAGCGTCGAGCTGCGCAACCTGGTCTGGATCATCGCGGCCATGGCCGTCGGATCGGTCATCGCCGTGATCGCGGCGCGGCGCGTGCAGATGACTCAGATGCCTCAGCTCGTCGCGGCCTTCAACGGTGTCGGCGGCGGAGCCGCGGCCCTGGTCGCCCTCGTCGAGATCTCGCACAGCGAGAGCCCGTGGACCCTCGGAGTCGTCGCGTTCACCGTACTGATCGGCGGGGTCTCGCTGACCGGGTCGTTCGTCACCTTCGGCAAGCTGCAGGGCACCATCACCACGAAGGCGGTCACGTTCCCGGGCCTGCGCGTGCTGATGGTGCTGCTCGTGGTCGCGGCGGTCGGTCTCGGAGTCGCGCTCGTCGTGACCGGCGACTCGCTGTGGGCATACCTGCTGCTGGTGGTCGGCCTCGCGCTCGGCGTGCTGCTGGTCCTGCCCATCGGCGGCGCCGACGTGCCGATCGTGATCTCGCTGCTCAACGCATTCACAGGGCTCGCGGTGGCGGCATCCGGTCTCGTGCTCTCCAACGTCCTGCTGCTGATCGCCGGCACGCTCGTCGGTGCGAGCGGCACGATCCTGACCATGGCGATGGCCAAGGCGATGGGCCGCACGGTCGCGGGCATCGTGTTCGGCGCATTCCGGGCCCATGTCGCCTCGACCACGTCGGCCGCCGGATCCGACCGTCCGGTGCGGACCATGGAGGCCGACGACGTCGCGATCCTGCTGGATTACGCACAGCGGGTCGTGATCGTGCCGGGCTACGGGCTCGCCGTGGCCGGTGCCCACCACGCCGCGGCCGAGCTCGCCGAGATCCTGCGCGATCAGGGCGTGGACGTCGTGTTCGGCATCCACCCGGTCGCGGGCCGGATGCCGGGACACATGAACGTGCTGCTGGCCGAGGCGAACGTGCCTTACGACGCGCTCATCGAGATGGACGAGGTCAACCCGCGGTTCAAGACCACCGACCTCGTACTGGTCATCGGCGCGAACGACGTGGTGAACCCGGCGGCGAAGACCTCGCCCGGTTCGCCCATCTACGGGATGCCGACCCTCACGGTCGCCGACGCGCAGCAGGTCGTGTTCTTCAAGCGCTCGCTCAGCCCCGGATTCGCCGGGATCGAGAACGAGCTGTTCTACGACCCGAAGGTGTCGATCGTGCTCGGCGATGCCAAGCAGACGCTGACGAAGGTGCTCTCGTCGGTGAAGGCCTCGGCCTGAGCGCTCAGGCGGGTCTCCCGCCGACGACCCCGACGGCGCGCGCGGCCACCTCGGTGCCCGCGCGCGCCGCTGCGGCCGCATCGTGGTCCTTCACCCAGCGCGCGAGGAAGCCGGCGCAGAACGCGTCGCCCGCGCCGGTCGGGTCGATGGCGGTCGGCGCGGTCACCGCGGCGAAGTGCTCGCCCTCGACGATCACGCCGTCCGCACCGAGCGTCAGCACGAGCGTCGGGGCCTGGACACGAGCAGCGATCGCGGTCGGCTCCGCGGCGCCCGCCAGCGCGGCGCC
>NZ_WOYP01000097.1:3390-11095 GCF_011620715.1 Microbacterium sp.
CCTGGACACGAGCAGCGATCGCGGTCGGCTCCGCGGCGCCCGCCAGCGCGGCGCCCGCCAGCGCGGCGCCCGCCAGCGCGGCGCCTTCGGCGAGGCTCGCGAACACCACGTCGGCACCGGCGATCACCTCGCCGAAGCGCTCCGCGCCGAGCGCCTCGATGTAGGCGACCGAGCCGGGGCTCACCGAGACCGTCGCCCCAGAAGCCTTCGCGCGTCGCAGGAACCGGGCCGATGCCGTGCCGTCGGATGCCGCCATTGAGTGGCCGGTCAGGTGCACGTGCGCGCGCATCAGCTCGTCGGGGATCGCGCCGAAGTCCAGTTCGGCGTTCGCGCCGCGGTCGGTGAGCATCGACCGCTCCGCGCCCTGGACGATCACGATGATCGCTCCGGTGGCGGCATCCACGGGTTGCAGGTGCACGTCCACGCCCGGCAGCAGCGCGGTGTGGCGCTCGACGTCGGCCCGGTTCACCGCGCCCACGAAGGTGACGTCGGCGCCGAGGGCGGCCAGCCAGGCGGCGGTGTTCGCGGCCGAGCCGCCGGCGACCCGGCGGATCGTGCTGACGGTGTCGGTGTCGGGCCGGATCGGGCGGGACGGGATCACGACGGTGTCGTCGATGACGTCGCCCACGACCAGGATGCCGCCCGCACGCGCCGCTGCACTCATGTGCGGCTGCCGATCGAAGCGCGGCCCACGCCGCGGCTGCTCATCCGGCTGCGGCCCAGGCCGCCGCGATCTCGCCCGCGACACGCACGTTGTTGCGGGCCAGATCGAGATTGACCTCGAGGCTGCGGCCCTCGGAGAGCTCGACGATGCGCAGCAGCAGGAACGGGGTCACCGCCTTGCCGGTGATGTGCGCGGCATCGGCTTCGGCCAGCGCCTGAGTGAGTACCCGATCATGCTCCTCGGCATCCCAGGCCTGATCGGCCGGCACCGGGTTCGCAACGACGATGCCCTGCCTGTTGCCCAGCGCGTCCTGTGCCCGCATGATCGCGGCGACCTCGGCAGCGGCATCCACCGACCAGTCCAGGGTGAACGCGCTCTCCCGCAGCCAGAAGCTCGGGAACACGCGCGTGCGGTAGCCGACCACCGGCACACTGAGCGTTTCGAGCCGCTCCAGGGTGGCGGCGATGTCGAGCACCGACTTGACTCCCGCGCTCACCACGGTGATCGGCGTGTTCGCCAGGGTCGTGAGGTCGGCCGACTCGTCGAACGTGTCGTGCGCGCCGCGGTGCACGCCGCCCAGCCCGCCGGTCGCGAACACGCGGATGCCGGCCAGCGCCGCCAGATGCGAAGTGGCGGCCACAGTGGTCGCGGCGCTCGCCCCGGCGGCCTGGATGATCGGCAGGTCGCGCACGCTCGCCTTCGCGAGGTCTTCGTCGGCGATGCGCCGCAGCCCCTGCGCATGCAGGCCCACGTGGGCGATGCCGTCGAGCACGGCGATCGTCGCGGGCGTCACGCCCTGGTCGCGCAGAATGCTCTCGAACTCTCGGGCAGCGTCGAGGTTTCGTGGTCGCGGCAGGCCGTGCGAGATGATCGTGGACTCGAGAGCGACGACCGGAGCCCCCCGCTCGAGCGCGGAGGAGACCTCTTCAGAGACGACGAATGCAGCCATGCGACCATCCTCGCACCGGGTGTTCGCCTCGCCGGTCGTCCGCGCCCCACGGGTGGCGCGACAAAGTCGAACCTGCCGGATTCAGTCGCCTTCACGGCGACAATGCGACAAGTCGTGTCGGCCGAAGGGCCGAAATCGTCAGTGCGCTGCTTCGTACGCGTCGACGATGGATGCCGGAACCCGGCCGCGCTCGGAGACCTGGTAGCCGTTGTCCTTCGCCCACGCGCGGATCGCGCTGTAATCCTGCTGACCGGGCCGCCGCCTGCGCGACGCCTCGGATGAAGCGCCGCGCGAGGACGAGATGGAGCGCGCGGCGGCGACGTAGGGAGCGAAGGCGTCCCGCAGCGCTGCGGCATTGTCATCGCTCAGATCGATCTCATATGCGGTGCCGTCAAGGGAGAACAGGACGCTCTCGCCTTCGCCGACGTCGAGGACGGAGCCGTCGAGGTCATCGACGAGTTGGTGCACAATTCTTCGGGCCATGACTGGCACAATACGCGCACTTGCGGGATTGCTCTATTTGCCGGACTTGCGCGCGACAACTCGCGTCTTTCGCGGCCCGCAACGGCTCCGAAATTCGGAAAGGCCGCGCGAATTCGAGAATGCCGGTTCGCCGGTCCGAATTGCCGCCGAAACTCCGAATCTCGGATGTGCCAGAGCACGGAAAATGTGCTGCCCCGGGGCGAGATCTCCCCGGGGCCGCATGGCGCGCGAGCGGCCTACTCGCTCGCGGCCCGTTCCAGCTCGAGCAGGAACACCTTGTCTTCGGGGTGCCCCCCGTACTCGCCGATCGATCCGTCGGCGCGCACCACGCGATGCACCGGCACGACGATCGAGAACGGCGTCGTGGCACAGGCGGTGCCGACGGCGCGCGCCGCACGGGGACTGCCTGCGTTCGCCGCCACTTCTGCATACGCTGCCGTCTCGCCGTACGGGATCTCGCGCACTGCTTCGAGCGCCTCGCGCGTGAACCCGCGCACCAGGCGCCAGTCCAGCGGCACGTCGAAATCCTGCCGCTCGCCCGCGAAGTACTCGTCGAGCTGCCGTGCGACCTCGGCGGCGACGGCGTCATCGTCCGCCCGATCGGGGGTGCTGCGCAGCACGCGCGAGAGTCCCTCGAGCTCGTTCTCCAGCGGGCCGCGCAGTGGATGCAGCGTCACCACGCCCTCGTCGGTGGTGACGATCAGCACTTCGCCGACGGGGGAGGGGTGCACGAGGAAGCGGCTGTGCAACGGTGCGGTCATACGACCATCCTGTCCCGCCCGGTGGCGCCCCGCGCCGATGCTCTCGGGTCCGGGGGATGATGCGCGGAGCGGGCGGCTGGGGAGGAGCCTTCGCGCCGCGGGGAACTGGCCTGATCAGCAGGCGTGTCGCCCAATCCGGCGAAACTCGGGGGACGCTCACCGGCGCATGGGCCGACGCCGCTTAGGGTTGCCGTGTGCTGCGAGGAGAAGGCAGCGCCGTTATCGGCGCAGAGGACGACGCGCCGACGGTGGCCCCTGGCGATCTCGGCCTTTCGGAACCGGGAGTGACCGTGATGCACGTCGCCGAACCTGAACGAGACCGCCTGCGGGCGCTCGCGGCGCAACTGGGCGGGCCGTCCACCCTGCTGCACTTCGACGATGCGGGCGACGGCGGCATCGAGATCACCAAAGCCCACCCCGGCAGCCTCCCGCAGTTCATCACGGGCCGATCCACGCTTCTGTCGAACCTCTTCCGCGACGAGGTTGCGCTGCGCAACGCGCGGCTCGCGGCAGAGCGGATCACCGCGAAGAACGTCGAGCTGCGCACCGCGCGCGGCATCGAGCCGGTGAACCTGGCCGTCGGGCTCGCCTCGTGGCGGATCGGCGGGCTGTCCTGCACTGCGCCGGTCCTGCTGCGCCCGCTCGGCATCCGCCGACACCACTCCGACTTCGAACTCAAGCTGCACGGCTCGTTCACGGTGAACCCCGAATTGGTGCGCGCGCTGCGCACGCATTTCGGCATCGAACTCGACGGTCAGGCGCTGGCCGCCCTCGCCTACGAAGGCGGAGTCTTCAAACCGCAGCCGGTCATCGACCACATCCGCGCGCTGGCGGCATCGATCGACACCTTCACCGTGCACCCGCGCCTGGTGGTGTCCACGTTCGCCGACGTGGGTGCCGCGATGGCACGGGATGCCGTCGACCTCGACCAGCCGGTGCTCAACGCGCTCGCCGGTCACCACGACGACCGCGAGAGGCTGTCGATCCGCCGCGAGGCGCCCGTCGTCGTGAGCCCCGACGAGCGTGCTCCGGCTTCGGACACACTGCTTCTGGATGCGGATGCCGAGCAGGAAGGCGTTCTCGCACGCATCACCGCCGGCCATTCGCTCGCCGTGCACACCCTGCCCGGCACCGGCGGCACCCAGACCGTGATCAACGCGGTGGGCGCGCTGGTGCGCGACGGCAAGCGCGTGCTGGTCGTGAGTGCGCGCCGGTCGACCCTCGACGGCGTGCGCCACCGTCTCACCGGCATCGGCCTGCCCGGGCTCGCCGTCTCGCCCAGGGATCTGCAGCGCGATCTCATCCGCGCGATCGGCCGCAACGAGAAGGCCGGCCAGCCCAAGGTCGGCGAGATCGACGACGCCCTCGTGCGTCTGCGCGGTGTGCTGCGCGACTACCGCGCCGCGGTGACCGCCCGGCATCCCTCGCTCGGCGTCTCTGTGCTCGACGTGCTGCGACGCCTCGCCGAGCTCGCGAACCAGACGCCCCCCCCGGCCGCCGCCGCGCGTTTCGACATCGACGTGCTCTCACGCCTCGCGCCGGCACGCACCGAGGCGGCGGCGGCGCTCGCCGCCGCCGCGCGGCTCGGCGAATTCCGCTTCGGACCCGACGACTCGCCATGGTACGGCGTCTCGTTCGCGACGACGAGCGCGGCCCGTTCGGCGCACGCCCTGGCCGGCCAGCTCCACCGGCAGGATGTGCCGAACCTGCTCGAGCGCGGCTACGAGCTGATCGCGCAGACGCGCATGCGTCCTTTCCGCACGATCGGCGAACTCGGGTCCTGTCTCACGCTGTTGCAGGGCATCCGCGATTCGCTGGACAGGTTCAGCCCGACCGTCTTCGAGCGGCCTCTCGGCGAGCTCATTCAGGCGCACGGTCCGCGCCGCGACGCGCCGTCGCTCACCGGTGCCCAGCGTCGCAGCCTGCGCCGACTGTCGCGCGAGTACGTGCGACCCGGCGTGCACATCGCCGACATGCACGAGGCACTGCTGCGGATCCAGCAGCAGCGCACCGAATGGCAGCGCTTCGTCGACACCGGCGTGATTCCCGCCGTCCCGTTCGGACTCGCCGACGTGCTCGTGGCTTGGCAGCGCGTGGATGCCGAACTGGGCGACCTGGATGCGATCGTCGGCCGCACCGGCGCCGATCGGCTGGCTTCGCTGCCCGTCGCGCAACTCGTCCGCACGCTGGCCGGGCTCGCCGCAGACTCCGAAGTGTTCGACAACCTCGTGGAGCGCGCCACGCTGCGCACCGAGCTCGCCGCCCTGGGACTGGAGCCGCTCCTGGCCGAACTGTCCGTGCGGCACGTCCCCGAGGAACTCGTCGGCGCCGAGCTCGAATACGCCTGGTGGCAGTCCGCGCTCGAGTACCTCCTGCGCAGCGACCGGGCCCTGCTCGGTGCCAACACGGCGGTCGTCGACCGGCTCGAGCGCGACTTCCGACTGGTGGATGAGGCCCATGCCGCGGCATCCGGTCCTCTGCTGGCCGCGCAGCTGGCGACCCAGTGGCGCATCGGCATCGTGGACGAGGCCGGCGAAGCCGCCGCCCTCAAGCTCGCTCTGAAGAACGGCGGTGCGACGCCTGCCGATCTCGCCGCAGTGGCTCCGACGCTGCTGCGCGCGCTCGCCCCGGTCTGGCTGGCCTCGCCCTACGACGTGCCGCAGATCCCGGATGAGCTCGCGTTCGACGTCGTGATCATCGCGGATGCTGCAGCCCTGTGTCTCGCGGAGGCCGTTCCCGCGCTGCGGCGGGCGCGCCAGATTGTGGTCTTCGGCGATCCGGTCACCCAGAAGCCCACGCCGTTCCTGCTCTCGGCCGGGATCCGCTCCGAGGATGAGCCGTTCGGCGAGCCGTTCGACGACACGAGCGTGTTCGAGCGCCTCGCCGAGATCTTCCCGGTCGCGACGCTCACGCGCAGCTACCGGGCCGGCGGCGAGGACCTCGCCGAACTCGTCAACGACGCGTTCTACGGTGGCGAGCTGGTCTCGCTGCCCTGGGCCGGGTCGTACCTGGGCCGCGGCAGCCTGAGCGTCGACTACGTCGAGGGCGGCACGGGAGCACCCGACCCGGTGACCGGCGCCGTGGAGAGTCCCGATGCCGAAGTGCAGCGGGTCGTGACCCTGGTCGTCGAGCACGCGGTCAACCGCGGCTCGGAGTCGCTCATGGTCGTCACTGCCAGCGCCAAGCACGCCGAACGCGTGCGTGCCGCGGTGGAGGCGGCGTTCGCCGGGCGATCGGACGTGGCGGACTTCGTCTCACGCGACACGGCCGAGCCGCTCGCCGTGCTCACCCTCGAGGAGTCCGTGGCCGAGAGCCGCGACCGCGTGATCTTCTCGCTCGGCTTCGGCCTCACCAAGCACGGACGCGTGCTGAGCGACTTCGGCGACCTGTCCACGCCGGACGGGGAGCGGCTGCTGACGGTCGGCATGACGCGGGCGCGGCGCTCGATGGTCATCGTGTCGTCGATCCGGCCCTCAGCCTTCGACGAGGGGCGACTCGAGCACGGCGCCGCCACGCTGATGACGATCCTCGGGGGGATCGCCTCACGCGCCCGCGACCAGCGCCTCGAGGATCTCGCCGATCCGCTGATGCGGGGACTGGCCCGCGAACTGCGCCGCCTCGGGGTCTCAGTGGACGTGCACTACCGTGGCCTGCTTCCCCTCGTCGCCCAGTTCGAGGGGCGGGCGGTCGTCGCCGAGAGCGATCCCGAGACGATCGGCGAGTCGCTGCGGGAGT
Source organism: Microbacterium sp. (assembly GCF_011620715.1). Taxonomy (GTDB): domain Bacteria; phylum Actinomycetota; class Actinomycetes; order Actinomycetales; family Microbacteriaceae; genus Microbacterium. The sequence goes on from NZ_WOYP01000097.1 coordinate 9,983, forward strand.
CGCTGCGGCTGCGTCCACAGATCTTGCGCCGACTCGGCTGGCACTACGTGCGCGTGCACTCGTTCGACCTGTACAGCGATCCGGCCGGCGTCGCTGCGCGGATCGCGGCGATGCTCGGCGTCGCGCCGGAGTCTCCCACGGCCGACACCGAGACGCAGCCGATCGATGTCATCGAGTAGACGTCAGCGCATCGAGCGCGTGCCGGGCTCCCGGCGCGTGAAGCTCACGCCTGCGCCGGGCACGTCGGAAGAGCCGACCGAGGCGGATGCCGGCGCGCCGCAATCCGATCCCCCGAAGTCCGGCGGTCCGAACGACGACCGCATGCGGCAGGACGTTCCGCCGCACTATTGACACGGTGCGGTTCGATTGACGCGGTGCGGATCGATGCGAGCGTGTCTCGATACGCGCTGGCGCGCTACTCGACAACCGGGGGGCGGGTCGATGCGCGCGTGTCTCGATACGCGCTGGCGCGCTACTCGACAACCGGGGGGTTGATGCGCACCCCGATCACCGGGGCGGGGTGCTGCCCTGGGTCGCGATCAGGTCGCGGATCTGCAGCAGCAGCTCCTGCTCGGTGGGCAGGCTCGATGCTTCCTGCTCGTCGATCGCGGCCTTGGCCGCGGCCCGCTCCTTCGCCGTGTTCATCGGGTAGACGAACACGAAGTAGACCACGACAGCAACGGCCACGAAGTTGACGATCGCACCGAGGATGGCCCCGAAGGCGAAGGTGACTTCGTTTCCGGTGAGCCCCGTGACCGTCCACACGACGCTGTCGAGACTGTCGGCCTGGAAGATCAGCGCGATCAGCGGATTGATGAGCCCTGCGACGATCGCGTTCACGATGAGCGTGAACGCCGCTCCGATGACCACCGCGACCGCGAGGTCGATGACGTTTCCGCGGAGGATGAACTCCTTGAAGCCCTTGATCACGTGATGCTCCTCACCTGTCGCCGGTTTCGGCCGGTCACGTGCCCGACGATGCGGGCGAGGTCTTCGCCTCAGACTTCGATGATGCCGCAGGCGCGGACGACCCGCCACCCTGCGAGCCGCTCGAGGACGAAGAGGACGAACCGGATGAAGAAGAGGACGAACCGGATGAAGAGGACGACGAGT
>NZ_WOYP01000097.1:11195-18706 GCF_011620715.1 Microbacterium sp.
GAAGAGGACGAACCGGATGAAGAAGAGGACGAACCGGATGAAGAGGACGACGAGTCCGACGCCTTCTTCTCGGCCGCGCGCGAGTCGGTGCGGTAGAAGCCCGAGCCGTTGAAGGTCACGCCGATCGACCCGTACTCCTTGCGCAGCTCTCCACCGCACTCGGGGCATTCGGTGAGTGTGGGTTCGGCGAAGGACTGCACCGCGTCGAAACGGTGGCCGCACTGCTTGCAGGCGTAGGCGTAGGTAGGCATGTGCTCTTTCGTGCGGTCAGCGCCCGACGGGCGCGAGGAGGACGGTCTTGGTCGGTGTGACGACGCCGGTGACCGGCTGGTCGTGCACATCGGCGGGCACTTCGTCGACGAGTTCGGAGTCGTAGATCACGGCGTAGACGGGCGGGCAGCCCTCCATCGAGCCGATGGTCTTGTCGAAGTAGCCCCGGCCCCACCCCAGTCGCATGCCGGTGCCATCGACGGCTGCCGCCGGGATCACCAGCAGGTCGACGTCGCCTACCGCGATCGGGCCGAGCAGCTCGCCGACAGGCTCGGGCGACCCGAAAAGGCCTTCGGTGATGTCGAGGTCGGGGGTGGCGACCGACCAGTCCAGCAAGCCGTCGGTCCGCGTCACCGGCAGCAGCACGCGAATGCCGCGCCGCACTGCCCCTTCTACGAACTCGCGGGTGCCGGGCTCGGTCGTCGTGGAGAGGAAGCACGACATCGACCGGACGCCGAGGGAGTCCACGAGCGCATCGAGCTGCCGCGCGATGCCTTCGGCCGCGGCATCCCGTGCCGACTCCGAGAGCAGCTGCCGACGCTCGCGCAGCTCCGCGCGCTGGGCGCGCTTCGCGGCGGCGATCGGGTCGGACATACATCGATTCTAGGCGCGATTGCCACACCGCCCGGCTGGGGGCAAGGCGCGTGCCCGGCACGGCGTGCGCAGGTGCCGTCGGTAGTGTTGAGGAATGTCCCACAAGCCCTTCAAGGCCGTCATCCCCGCTGCGGGCCTCGGCACCCGGTTTCTGCCCGCCACGAAGGCGATGCCGAAGGAGATGCTTCCCGTCGTCGACAAGCCGGCGATCCAGTACGTCGTCGAAGAGGCCGCTCGCGCCGGCATCACCGACATCCTCGTCATCATCGGGCGCAACAAGAACGCGATCTCGAACCACTTCGACTCCGTGCCGGAGCTGGAGGTCAAGCTGAAGGACAAGGGCGATGCCGATCGCCTGCAGCGCGTCATGGCCTCGAGCGACATGGCCGACATGCACTTCGTGCGCCAGGGCGACCCGAAAGGGCTCGGCCACGCGGTGCTGCGCGCCCGCGCCCACGTCGGCGACTCGCCGTTCGCGGTGATGCTCGGCGATGACCTGATCGACGAGCGCGACCCGCTGCTGACCACCATGCTCGCCGAGCACGACCGGACCGGCGCGGCGATCATCGCGCTCATGGAGGTCGACCCCGCCCACATCGGCATGTACGGCGCAGCCCAGGTCGAGCCGACCGACAACCCGGATGTGGTGCGCGTCACCGGACTGGTCGAGAAGCCCCAGCCCGAACACGCGCCATCCAACCTCGCCGTGATCGGCCGGTACGTGCTCAGCCCTGTCATCTTCGACATCCTGGAGCGCACCGAACCCGGCAAAGGCGGCGAGATCCAGCTGACCGACGCGCTGCAGGAACTTGCCGCGGATCCCGATGGCCCGGGCGTGTACGGCGTCGTGTTCCGTGGCCGCCGGTATGACACCGGGGATAGGGTGGACTACATCAAGGCCATCGTGCAGCTGGCCGCGGATCGTGAGGATCTCGGACCCGAGCTGCGACCCTGGTTCAAAGAGTTCGCGGCGACTCTCTAGCGCCGCTCGTTCGGGGGTGTGTCGTGGATCTGACGACTCCTCGTCGGCATGAGAACGTGGCGATCAGGCTCGTGCGCCCGCGGGATGCGCGGCTGATCCAGCAGGAGCTGCTGTCGAACCGCGCCTGGCTGCGGCCCTGGGAGGCGACCAGCCCCGACGCCCCGGTCTCGTTCGATATGCGGGCCGGCGTGCGCCGGCTGCTGCAGCAGTATCGCGACGGCACGGGAGTGCCGTTGGTCATGGAGGCTGACGGCGAACTGGCCGGCCAGCTGAACGTGTGGGGCATCGCCCGCGGATCGCTCGCCTCGGCGACGATCGGCTACTGGGTGAGCGAGCGCTTCGCGGGGCGCGGCATCACCACGACCTCGGTGGCTCTGGCGACCGATGTGTGCTTCGACGAGATGCGGCTGCACCGCATGGAGATCTGCATCCGGCCCGAGAATCACGCGAGCCTGCGCGTGGTCGAGAAGCTCGGCTTCCGTTACGAGGGACTGCGTCGCCGCTTCATCCACATCGACGGCGATTGGCGCGACCACTATGCGTTCGCGCTGACCCGCGAAGACGTGCCAGAAGGGGTGCTGCAGCGGTGGGTGCAGGGTCGAGCGCCGCAGGATGCCGCGACCGTGCCTCCGAGCGACCGTCTGCGCGGCTGAACGCGGGCCGCACTCGGGCCTGGACGACACGCGCCGGGATGCCGGGGGGTGAGCATGCGGTCGCCTACCGTGGACGCCATGGGTGAGCAGGTGCTGGGCGGGGGAGTCATCGTGCTCGTCGCCGTGCTCCTGTGGCTGGTGTACCTGCTCCCGTCGTGGCACAGCCGCCGGCAGTTCGACGCCGCCGAGCGCAATGCCGTGCGCCTCAATCAGGCGCTGCGCGTGCTCGCCGAGACGAGTGAGACCCCGCAGGAGGTGCGGCTCGAGCTGAACGCCCGAACGGCCATGGCCCAGCAGAAGCTGGCACGCCGGGCGATGGCCGAGCGCGAGCACACCGCCCTCGAGCAGGCGCGCAGCGATCTGCAGCGAGCTCGCGACGAACGCGCGGCGGCGCGCTCGACCCCTGCCGCCCGTCGCGCCCGCGCGCGACGCCGCACCCGGCTGACCCTCACCGCCGTCGCCCTGGTCGCCGTCGCGGTCGCCGTATGGGGCGGGTGGCAGGTGGTCACGACCGGCTCCCAGTTTCTGCTCTGGTCGGCTGTCGGCGTGGCCGCCGTCTGCGCACTGCTCCTGCGGCGCATGACGCGCGTCGGAGCCCGCGCAGTCGCGCGCGTCGCGGTGACGACGGATGCCGCGACTCACGCGGCCGGCAGCGTGCAGGATGTCGCCCTCGCAAGCGACCGGCGCGGCTGGGCACCTCGCACACTGCCGCGTCCGCTGACCGTGTCGGCGGGCTCGCGCGCCGCCGCCGTGCTCGACGCCGCCGCCGCCCGCGAGGCGCTGCGCCAGGCGGCGCTGGAAGACGCCGCGCGTCAGAGCGCCGCCGACCTGCAGCCGCCGTCGATCGCGACCGCGCGCACCGCGCGGCGTACGGCTGCGGCATCCGAATTCGTCCGCACAGGACCGATCGACGACGCCGAGATCGAAGCGCACGTGCGCCGGCTTCTGGCCAGTCGCGTCGGCTGACCAGCCTCCGTGAGGGCGGGCGGTCATGGGCGCTCTCCGACGGCGTGATAGCCTGTCGGAGGCTCACGGGCCTGTGGCGCAGCTGGTAGCGCACCTCGTTCGCATCGAGGGGGTCAGGGGTTCGAGTCCCCTCAGGTCCACCGAATGAATGGGGCCGACCGGCTGGTCGGCCCCATTCTGTCGGGTCGGCCACCCCATGCCGGACCGGGCCCCCGCGCCCGACAGCGGAGTCCGACGCGCGAAGTTCAGCGGAGCGGCTACCTCATGGCTGCGTCTCATGCCTCGGTGATTGGACCTGGACATCCATCGACCGTCATCACTTTGAAGTTGGAATGGGAAAGCAATAAGGTAAGGCTGTCCTAACCTCTTTGAAGGGAGCATTCCACATCATGCCCGCCCGCAGACTTATCGCCACCGGCTCAACGCTCGCAGCGCTTGCCCTCCTTGCCACTGGCTGCACCGCTGCCGCTCCGGAGCGGACCGCTGCTCCCGATGCTTCCGCCGAGTCGGACCAGTCGCTCGTCCTCTACTCCGGACGCAGCGAGGAGCTCATCGCTCCGCTGATCGAACAGTTCACGGCTGAGACCGGCATTGAGGTGGAGGTGCGCTACGGATCCACAGGCGAGATGAGCGCGCTCCTGCTCGAAGAGGGCGACCGGTCGCCCGCGCAGGTCTTCCTGTCGCAGGATGCCGGTGCCCTGGGTGCGATCACCGAGGCCGGGCTGTCATCGACGCTTCCCGAAGAGATCGCGGATGCAGTTCCTGCAGGCTTCACCAGCACCGACGACAGCTGGGTCGGCGTGACCGGCCGTGCTCGCGTGATCGCGTACGACGGTGAGCAGCTCGATGAGGCGGATGTCCCCGACTCGACGGATGACCTCACCGGCGCCGAATGGAGCGGCCAGGTGGCGTTCGCCCCCGGGAACGCGAGCTTTCAGTCGTTCGTGACTGGACTCCGGGTTCTCGAAGGCGAAGCTGCAGCTGAGGCATGGGTCGCCGGCATCGCCGCCAACGAACCGGTCTTGACCGAGAGCAACGGTGACTCGCTCGAGCTGGTGAACACGGGAGCCGCGCGGCTTGGTCTGATCAACCACTATTACTGGTTCGAAGCGGCGTCTGAGGTCGGTGCCGACAACATGCGGGCGCAGCTGAAGTTCCTACCCGGCGACCCGGGAGGAATCGTGAACGTGACGGGTGCCGCGATCCTCGCCGGCGCCGAGGGCGACCCCGACGCACTCGCCTTCGTGGAGTACCTCCTCTCGGATGCCGGTCAGACGTACTTCGTCGAGGAGACGTACGAATACCCCCTCGTTCCGGGCATCGACGCGCCCGAGGGCCTGCCGTCACTCGAGAGCCTGGTCAACCCGGAGCTCGACCTGAGCGATCTCGACTCGCTCACCGAGACGCAAGAGCTCCTGGTGGCGCACGGCCTCATCTGATGTCCGCCGCCGTTCGTACGAGGGCCCCGCTGCCGCTGATCGCGGTCGCGGGGTTCTCGGCGTTGCTCGCGGCGATCCCGCTCATCTACCTGGGTGTGCGGATTGCGGATGCCGGACTCGACGGCGTACTGGCCGTCTTCGCCCGCCCGAGGCTGGGGCTGCTGCTGGTCAACACCCTGCTGCTCGCGGCATCCGTCACGATCGCCTCGACCGTTGTCGGCGTGGCAGGTGCCCTCGTGCTCAGTCGCGTCCGCATCCCCTTTCCGCGGGTTCTGGCTGTGGTCGCAGTACTGCCGCTGGCCGTGCCGTCGTATCTCGTGGCGTTCGGCTGGCTCGCGGCCTTTCCTGGAGTCAACGGCTTCTGGCCGTCGTGGCTCGTGCTCACCGTGGTCACCACGCCATACGTGCTGCTCCCCGTTGCGGCCGCGCTGCGTGGCACGTCCGCGACGCTCGCGGAGGTCGCCCGCACTCTCGGCTACGGTCCGGTGCGCACCTTCACCGCGGTCGTCTGGCCCGGCATCCGCAGTTCCGCCGTCGCCGGTGCCCTGCTGGTCTGCCTCTACGTTCTCGCCGATTTCGGTGGAGTCGCGCTGTTCCGGTTCCCCGTGCTCACCACCGCGATCCACCAGGCATACGGCGCGTCGTTCGACCGCAACTATGCCGCAGTGCTCGCAGCAGTCCTCGTCGCGATCGCCCTCGTGATCTTCTTGCTGGATCGGCGCCTGCGCCCTGCGCGCGAGACGTCGGTCGCGCGATCGGACGCCCGCGCGAAGGTCGACTGGGGATCGTACACCTCGCTCGCTGTTGTGGTCCTCGCGCTGCCTGCCGTTCTCGCCGTCGGCGTGCCCCTGACGAGTCTCCTCGCCCGGCTGTGGAGCGCGCAGGCCGTGCGCGAGGTCGACGTCGTCGGGCTGGCGCAGGCTGCCGGCAACACGATCGCCCTCTCCGCGGCCGGCGCGGTGATCGCCGTGCTGCTCGCCCTGCCGATCGCCACGATCTCGGCACGCTTCCCGGGGCGCGCGGCCCGCATTCTCGAGGGCGCCGGGTCGCTTCCGCTCGCTGTGCCCGGCATCGTGGTCGGACTCGGGCTGGTGTTCTTTTCGCTCCTCGCGGTCCCGGCGCTGTACCAGAGCGCCGTCATGCTGGCGTTCGCCTACGGTGTGCTGTTCCTGCCCAAAGCGATCGGTACGATCCGTTCGTCCTTCGAGCGCGTACCCCGCGAACTCGAAGAAGTGGCCAGCACGCTCGGCTACTCGGCGTTTCGTCGGTGGTGGCACATCACCGCCCGCCTCGCGCGGCCCGGTATCGTCGTGGCGACGCTCTTCATCGCCGTGACAGCGATGAAGGAGCTTCCCGCGACACTCATGCTGCGACCGACAGGCACCAACACCCTCGCGATCGAGCTCTGGGCAAAGACTGACATCGCCGCGTACGGAGCTGCCGTGCCGTACGCGCTTGCGCTCGTCCTTCTGGCCGCCGTGCCGGCGGTACTGCTCTCGCCGCGGAGCGAACGCATCTCGACAGGAACTTCGGAAGGGAGGGAAGAATGAGCAGGCTGACCGTCGACGCCCTGGCCGTCGACCTCGGCGGGCATCGCGTGCTTCAGGATGTCGCGATCGAGGTCGACGAGGGCGCGCTCGCGGTGATCGTCGGACCCAGCGGATGCGGCAAGTCCACTCTGCTGCGAGCGGTCGCCGGCTTGGTGCGACCTGTGGCCGGCCGCATCCAGCTCGACGAGACCACGCTCAGTGACGGCTCGACGTTCGTGGCGCCGGAACGTCGGCGCGTGGGATGGGTTCCGCAGGCGGCATCGCTGTTCCCGCACCTCACCGTCACGCAGAACGTCGCGTTCGGACTCGGAGGTTCCAGGTGGGGCGGGGGGCGTCGACGTGCCCAGCGTTCGCCGCTTCCCGAGAAGCTGCTCGAACTGACCGGTCTCAGCGACCTCGCCGGTCGATTCCCCGACCAGCTCTCAGGTGGCCAGGCTCAGCGCGTCGCCCTCGCGCGCGCCCTGGCTGCCGAGCCCGATCTCCTCCTGCTCGACGAGCCGTTCGCCGCGTTGGATCCGCAGCTGCGTGCCGAACTCCGTGACGACCTCGCGGCGATGCTGCGGCGGCTCGGAGTGACCGCGGTGCTCGTGACCCACGATCAGGGTGAAGCACTTCTCGTGGCCGATTCGGTGATCGTCATGCGCGAGGGAGCCACCGTGCAGCAAGCCACTCCGTTCGAGGCCTACCGAAGCCCGGCATCCGCGTGGACGGCTGCGTTTCTCGGAGAGGCGAACTTCCTCGATGGCATCGCCCAGGGGGGTCGCGCGACCACGCCGCTCGGCGAGGTGTCGCTGACCTCGGATGCCGTCGGGCCGGTGTCGGTGATGCTCCGGCCCGAGCAGCTCACGCTCGGCCCGGAGGGGATCTCCGTGCGCGTCACGCGTGTTCGCTACGGCGGGCACGACGCGATCGTCGAGCTGTCGACGACGGACGGTCGGTCGCTGCTCGCGCGCGTGCACGCCGACTCCGTGCCCGCAGTCGGGGACGTGACGGCAGCGCAGGCAAGCGGCATCGGCGTGGCGTATCCCGCAGCGCCGTCCTGAGAGGCGGGGGTCAT
>NZ_WOYP01000015.1 GCF_011620715.1 Microbacterium sp.
CGGCCGTGACGAGGGGGCCGACCTCCGGCCCGATGCGGTCGGCTACGGTCCGGTCAGCTCCGCGCACGAGGCAGCGATTGTGACCGGCGTATCCGTGACCGTGGGACTGTAGCGCACCGAGAGCGGCCCGAGGGGTCCTTCGGGCAGCACGCTCGTGTAGGTGACGGTTCGAGTCTGTCCGCGATCGAGCAGCACCGCGATGCTCTGGGCGTTCCGGCCGTCCTCCGTGCTGGTGCGCGCAAGATCCGCCGCATCGCCTTCAGCCGGGTCGACGCCGGCGATCGTCCCGCCCGGCGGCGCGAAGTAGAGCACGTCCAGGAGCATCGATGTCCCGCTGCCTCCGTAGCTCGGCGAGCGGAGGGAGAGGATGTGGTAGGTGAGGTCGTCGCGGTCCACGGAGTTCGTCATGGTGATGGATGTCGTGACGGTGCGGTCGGCGGCATTGCATGAGACCGCGACCGAGGTCGAGAGGTAGTACTCGAGCTTGCTGACGGCTGCGTCATTCAGAAAGATGCCCACTTCGGTCGTACTCTCGTTGTCGGCCTTCATGGCACCGTCGATTCCGAGTTCGCGCGCGACCGCTTCCTCCTCCTCGCGGCTGAACCAGCCGTACAGCCGCTCCTGATCGCCGGCTGCCGCGAAGACATCGAGCATCTTCATCAGGTCCCAGTCGCCTGAGACGAGCTTCTGGAACACCGTCGCCGAGGTGGCTGCGAAGAACGCGTCCGCCGGCGCCTGGTCGCCGGGGTTGCGCAGGTATGTGTCGCTCAGCAGGATCTGCAGCGCGTTGTCTGCGTTGACGTCGATGCCGTCAACCGTCACCCCCCCGGTCACCGAGAGGATGTCACTGAGCACGACCGGGTCGAGCGAGATCACCCCGTCGACACCGTAACCCGTCTTCGCTGCGATCGCCTGGAACATCCGCGCGGCCGTCGGGAAGTTCGGCGTCTTCGTGTAGTTCTGCGAGAACCGCGCGAACTCGTCGTCGTAGAGGGCGAGCGTGTCGGCGGGCAGGTCGAGATGCTGCACGCCGGTGAGTCCGGGAGACTCGAACGTGGTGGATCCGGTCTGCCCCTCGAGGGTGAGGTGCCCTCCGTCTGCACGGACGTATACGGCCGCGGCGCCCGCGCCGCCGGTGGCACGGATCTCGGCGTTGTTCTGGAAGATCACCAGGTAGGTTCTGGGCCCCTGTTCGCCGAGCATGGTCAGCGCGGTCGGCAGGACTGCCGTCGCCGTGTGCGCAACCGGCGCAGCCTGGTCGATCACCTCGATCACCTGGCCGACCGCGTCGTCCACGATCGGCAGCAGATCATCACGGTTGATGCCGGAGACCTTCCGCTGAGCCTCGGTGAACGCGGCATCCACCGCCGGGAGCGAGCCGAGCGCCTGACGGAACGGCTCGAGGTTGAAGCCTCCGCCTTCGAAGCGGATGTTCTCCCGCTGCATCGCGCCGAGGACGGTGAAGCTCGCCGGGAGCGCATCGCGCACGAGGAGGTGGGTGGCCTCGGTCGTGGAGCGGATCGCAGCGATGTTCTGCCCGACGAACGGGACCCACGACGCATACTCCCAGAGCGGCCCCTGCACGGTCTCGTCGGCGCTCGTCGTATACGCGAGCACGTCCGAGGCGACGGCGTCGAACTGCGCCTGGTCGCCGCTGCGCACGAGCTCGGTCACGCCGCCGAGCCGCGACTGGGCGGCTTCGAGATCGGCGCGCACATCCATGGCCTCTTCGAAGAACTTCGCGGCCATGAACCCGGCCACCACCAGCCCGGCGATCAGCAGCCCGACGATCCCGAGAACCCACGGCCACGCGCGGCGGCGCCGCCGACGGCGCGGTCGCTCGTCGATGAGGTCACCATTCGGGTGTGGTTCGGGCACCAGGGAATCCTAGCCAGACAAGCCCGGAAAGCGCCGTGAACGCCGGGTCGACGCCGGCGATCGTCGCGCCCGGCGATGGCATTGCACGACGACGGAGAGGGCCGGACCCTCAGGCCCGACCCTCTCAGGATCGCTTGCTGTCCGACTCGCGTCTACTTCAGGATCCGGTACTACTTGATGATCTTGGTGACCGTGCCGGCGCCGACGGTGCGGCCACCCTCACGGATCGCGAAGCTGAGGCCCTCCTCCATGGCGATGGGCTGGATCAGCTCAACGGTCATGTCGGTCGTGTCGCCGGGCATGACCATCTCGGTGCCCTCGGGCAGCGTGATGACGCCGGTGACGTCGGTGGTGCGGAAGTAGAACTGCGGGCGGTAGTTCGTGAAGAACGGGTTGTGACGGCCGCCCTCCTCCTTGGACAGGATGTACGCCGTGCCCTCGAAGTTGGTGTGCGGGGTGACCGAACCGGGCTTCACGACGACCTGGCCGCGCTCGACGTCGTCACGCTTGGTGCCGCGCAGCAGCAGACCACAGTTCTCGCCGGCCCAGGCCTCGTCGAGCTGCTTGTGGAACATCTCGATACCGGTGACGATCGTCTTCTGCGTCGGGCGCAGACCCACGATCTCGACCTCGGAGTTGATCGCGAGGGTGCCGCGCTCGGCGCGACCCGTCACGACGGTGCCACGGCCGGTGATCGTGAAGACGTCCTCGATGGGCATGAGGAACGGCTTGTCCTTGTCGCGCACCGGGTCGGGGATCGACTCGTCGACGGCTTCCATGAGCTCGACGATCTTCTCGGTCCACTCGGGGTCGCCTTCGAGCGCCTTCAGGCCCGAGACGCGCACGACGGGTGCGTTGTCACCATCGAAGCCCTGGCTGGAGAGCAGTTCGCGGACCTCGAGCTCGACCAGCTCCAGGATCTCCTCGTCATCGACCATGTCGGCCTTGTTCAGGGCGACGAGCAGGTACGGCACGCCGACCTGCTTGGCCAGCAGCACGTGCTCACGCGTCTGGGCCATCGGGCCGTCGGTGGCGGCGACCACGAGGATCGCGCCGTCCATCTGAGCCGCACCGGTGATCATGTTCTTGATGTAGTCGGCGTGGCCGGGGGCATCGACGTGCGCGTAGTGGCGCTTGGGCGTCTCGTACTCGACGTGCGAGATGTTGATCGTGATGCCGCGCTGACGCTCTTCGGGGGCGGAGTCGATCGACGCGAAGTCACGCTGCACGTTGGTGGCCGACGGGTACTTGTCGGCGAGCACCTTCGAGATGGCAGCGGTCAGCGTGGTCTTGCCGTGGTCGACGTGACCGATCGTTCCGATGTTTACGTGCGGCTTGGTCCGCTCGAACTTGGCCTTAGCCACTGGGTCCTCCTCAGGACGTTCATGTAGATGCGCCGGGCACTGGTTTGCGACCGGTTCTCTACGGGGATTGCTTCTACCTTAGTGATGTGTGTCTCGATACGCGCTGGCGCGCTACTCGACGACCGTTTTCAGTTGTGGAATGGATGCCGGGAGCCCGGCTCCCGGCATCCGTGACGGCTATTCGCCCTTGTTCTTCTGGACGATCTCGTCGGCGACGTTGCGGGGGACCTCGGCGTAGCTGTCGAACTCCATCGAGTAGACCGCGCGGCCCGAGGTCTTCGAACGCAGGTCGCCGATGTAGCCGAACATCTCCGACAGCGGCACCAGAGCCTTGACGACCTTGACGCCCTGGGCGTCCTCCATCGACTGGATCTGGCCGCGACGCGAGTTCAGGTCTCCGATGACGTCGCCCATGTACTCCTCGGGCGTGCGCACCTCGACGCCCATGATGGGCTCGAGGATCACGGGGTTCGCCTTGCGGGCGGCCTCCTTGAAGCCCATCGAGCCGGCGATCTTGAACGCCAT
>NZ_WOYP01000098.1:0-10469 GCF_011620715.1 Microbacterium sp.
ACGAATCGCTGCACTTCCGCCGAGGGGCGATAGCGGGTGACGGCGACCGGGGCTCCGGTAGAGATGTCGACGAGTACGAGGTTCCACGCAGGAGCCTCGGCCATCAGGCAGCGGGCGAGGCCGGTGTCGACGGGTCCGTACCCGCTCAGCAGTGCCGGCTGCTCGTCGACACCTGCGGCGGTCGTGAGCGGGATGGTGACGTTCACCTGCCCACGGATGCCGGTGAGGGCGTCACCATCGGCGCCGTGATGCCCGGTCGGGGTCGCGGTCAGGACGGCGCTCGTACGTGCGCGCCTCGACCAGGTCGACGGCCCTCGGCTCAGCAGGCGATCATGAGTCGAACCCGAGCCCGAGCGCATCGAGGGTCTTCAGCAGCACGTTGCGGCGGCCGCGGTTGTGGTCGGCGCGGTCGAGTGACCAGCGCGTCATGTTGATCCCCAGGGCTGCGACCGGCTCGGGCGGGAACGGCAGCGGCCTCTCGCGCACCATGCGCAGTGACGTGCGCTCGGTCGGGATGCCGCCCAGCAGGTCGAGCATGACCTCGCCCGCGAAACGGGTCGCGGCCACGCCGAGACCGGTGAACCCGGCCGCGTACGCGACCTTGCCGTGGCGCGCGCTGCCGTAGAACGCGCAGAAGCGCGAGCACGTGTCGATCGCGCCCGCCCAGCGGTGGGTGAACCGCAGCCCCTCGAGCTGCGGGAACATCGTGAAGAAGTGGCTCGCGAGCTTCTCGAACGATTCGGGTCGGTTCTCGTACTGTGCGCGGACGCGCCCGCCATAGTGGTAGACCGCGTCGTACCCGCCGAACAGGATGCGGCCGTCGACGGTCTGCCGGAAGTAATGGAACTGGTTGGCGAGGTCGCTGAGGCCCTGCCGATCGTTCCAGCCGATCGCCGCGCGCTGCTGCGCGGTGAGCGGCTCGGTCATCAGCACGTAGTCGTACACCGGCACGGTCATCAGCGAGTTGCGCCGCAGCAGCGAGGGGAACACGTTCGTGGCGAGCACGGCCTTGCCCGCCGAGATGCGCCCGCTGTCGGTGATGACCTCGACACCCGCACCGGCGTTGCCGCCGTTGCCGGACGTGTTCAGGCGGCGCACCGGCGAGTGCTCGAAGATCTGCACGCCGCGCTCCTCGGCCGCGCGGGCGAGGCCGGCCGCGAGCTTGCCCGGGTGCACCAGCGCGTTCGAATGCGTCTCGAACACCGACCCGAGGTAGGCGGGCGAAGAGACGGCCGCCTGTGTCTGGGCGTGGTCCAGACGGATCACGCCCTGCTCGCCCCGCGTCGCGGCATCCTGCGCCCAGTCATCGAGCCACTCCAGCTGGTGCGGCTCGGTCGCCACGGCGAGAGCGCCCACGCGCTCCCAGTCGGCATCCACCTCCCATTCGGCGATGTCGGCGCCCATCGCGTCGAGATTGGCCAGGCCCAGGCGGTCGAGCTGGTCGATCTCGTCGGGCCAGCGGCTCAGTCCGTTGTCGCGTCCGTGCGTGAGGCTCGCTTCGCAGAATCCGCCGTTGCGACCGGATGCCGCCCACCCGACTGACTTGGCCTCGATCAGCGCGATGCGCGCGTCGGGGTCGCGCCGCCGCGCGAGCAGCGCGGTCCACAGGCCGGTGTACCCGCCGCCGACGATCACCAGGTCGACGTCGTGGTGCCCGCGCAGCGCGGGCCGCTGCGGCTGATCGGGCACGTCGTCGAGCCAGAAGACGCTCTGGCGGGTCTGGGCGAGACTGCGCCGGATGACGGATGCTGCCGGCCGCTGTCGTTCGAAGACGGTCGTGCCCACGGGCATCACTTCCCTGTCGTTTCGGTGCGTCCATCCTCCCGTGGATGCGCGGGCCGGCGCCAACCGGAGGCTCCCTGTCAGGTCTGGCAGTTCGGGCACCAGAAGGTGTTGCGCTCGCGTGTCGGGTCGGCCCCGAGCGACCCCTCCACGATGATCGTTCCACACCGGCGGCAGGGCCGCCCCTCACGCCCATAGACCCACGTCGACCGACCCGGCCGGTCGTCGCCGGTGAACGTTCGGCGCGAGCGCTCGCGATTCGCGCGGATCATGCGAGCGCCGAGATCGACGATGGCGGCGGCATCCGTCTGAGTGGCCGGCCTCGTCGGCAGGATGCCGCGGACGAACAGGATCTCGTTGGCATACTCGTTGCCGAACCCGGCGATGTTGCGCTGGTCGAGCAGCGCAACGTGCGCCGCGCGCTCGTCGGCGCCGAGCCGTCGGGCGGCTTCTGCGGGGTCCCAGTGCTCGCCGAGCGGGTCGGGACCGAGATGGCCGACGAGCTGCTCCTCGTCACGCGTCGGCACGACCGTGATGTCTGCGAGGTCGAAGCCGACGGTGTCCCACTCGGCGTTGCCCACGACGGCGCGCGCCGTGAAGCCGGGTCGGCGCCAGCGACCGCCCCGCGGGTACACGTGCCACTCGCCCTCCATCTTGAGGTGGGTGTGCAGCGTCCAGTCGCCGATGCGGTGCAGCAGGTGCTTGCCGCGCGAGAGGACCTGGTGCACCGGCATCCCGGTCAGATCGATCGTTGCGGCCTGCGGCACGCGCAGCTCGAAGCGGGTGAGCTCGGTGCCGGCCAGCGCTTCGTCCAACCGCTGAGCGGCGCGATAGACGGTGTCGCCCTCAGGCATCGGGCGACGGTCCGGTCTCAGGCACGCGCCGACTCCCGCAGGGTGTCACCCGCTGTCGTGCGGCGCAGCGTCAGGCCTCTCGGCGACTCCACGAATCCGGCATCCCGCAGCGCTCGCCCGACCGGGGTGCCGTAGACGAACGCCCCGTTGACCTGCTCGATCGTCAGGGTCGCCAGGCGTCTGGCGCGCGCCGTGGCGGCGAGGTCATGCGCCGCCGCGGCCACCACCGCCTCGTCGTCGGTGAATGCCAGGGCGGACTTGCCCCCGCGCTCGAGGTAGAGCACGAGTGATCCGTCTACGATCACCACGAGACCGCCGGCCTTGCGCCCGGGCCGGTGCGTGATGCCCTCGAGGGCGGGCCAGCCGAGCGCGGCCCCATAGGGGTTGGCAGGATCGGTCGCCGCGAGCGTGAACGTCCGCAGCGGGGGCGGATCGCCGAGCCCGGCGA
This sequence comes from Microbacterium sp., assembly GCF_011620715.1. Lineage (GTDB taxonomy): Bacteria > Actinomycetota > Actinomycetes > Actinomycetales > Microbacteriaceae > Microbacterium. Next base: position 3,085 of record NZ_WOYP01000098.1, read on the forward strand.
ACTCGCGCAGCCGGTCGACAGTGGGCGAAGCCGCGAACTGCGCAGCGCCGAGCTTCTCGATGACGTAACCCCGACGGCAATGCCCGGCCTGCTCGAAGCCGGCGAGCACGCGATAGGCCTGGGCGAAGCCGCCGGGCAGGCCCTCGGACTGCACCGACCCGCGCGTCACGACCCCGTACCGATCGAGCAGCAGGCTCGCGGCGGCCGTCGCGCGCAGCGTCGGCTCCGGCTCGGGCGCAGACAGGAGCGACCAGCGTCCGCCGATCGCGGGCGGACGGGGCGGTGTGCTCGTGCGGCCCACGGATGCGCCGCGGTACATCCGCGCACGGGGAGCCTTGCGCGCCGTGCGGTGCGCCTGCGAGCCGCCTCCGAGCAGCATCCGCACCGGCGCGAACGTGTCGTTCGTGACGCGCCCGGCCCAGGTGAGGCTCCACAGCGCCTCGACGACGGACGCTTCGTTCTCGGCCGGTCCTTCAGGAGCAGCCGCGAGCTGGCGCAGCTGCGCGGCGAAATAGGCGCCGCCGTTCGCGAGGGCCTTGAGGATCCGCTCCTCGAGCGAGCCCGCCACGATCTCGTCTTCGGGCGGCATCAGCGTGAGAGGCGCCGCATCGGCCGGATGCAGCGCGATCCACCCGTCGCGCCCGGGCAGTGCGCCGTGCCCCGACCAGATGACCTCGCCGGTCGCGGTGAGTTCGTCGAGCATCGCCGGGGTGTAGTCCGAGACGCGCGCGGGCAGCACGAGCGATTCCCACGCGCTGGCCGGGATGGGCACACCCGCGAGCTGCTCGATCACGGCCGCGACGCCGTCGATGCCGTCCAGCGGACGGGCGATGTGCTGCCAGACCGGCAGGAACCGGGCGAACGCCTCGGGCGAGACCGGCTCGACGCTGCCGCGGATCGCCGCGAGCGAGCGCATGCGCAGGCGCCGCAGCACTTCGGAGTCGCACCACTCTGTCTCATCGGACGTGTTCCCGGTCCCCGAAGCTGTCGAGGGGGCGGGCAGGAAGAACCCGCTCGACAGGCGCCCCTGCGCCTCGAGGCGCTGCAGCGTGAGGCGCGCAACCGCGGCGCCGACGCCCAGTCGCTCGGCGACGGCGGTGCTCGTGAACGGGCCGTGAGTGCGTGCGTAGCGGGCGACCAGGTCGCCGAGCGGATCGGCGAGCGGCTCCAGGAACGCGTTCGGGATGCCGACCGGCAGGGCCGCGCCGAGGGCATCGCGCAGCCGTCCGGCGTCCTCGATCGCCGCGACCCGCGCGATCCCCGCGATCGTGACCGGGATCGCCCGGCGCGTGTCGATGAGCTCGGCCAGATGCTCTCGCGAGGTTGCGACGTCGGAGGGATCCAGGCGCGCCGCGACCTCCTCGGCATCGAGCGGACCGAGCATCCGGAGCAGGTCGGCGACGCCCTCGAGGCCGCGGGCGCGGCGGTCGGGGTCGAGGCGCTGCGCCTCGCGCTCGAACTGCGCCATGATCTCGGGGTCGAGCAGCTCGCGCATCTCGACTTTGCCGAGCAGCTCGCTCAGCAGCGCGGGGTCGACCGACAGCGCGGCGGCGCGGCGTTCGGCCAGCGGCGAATCGCCCTCGTACATGAACGCGCCGACGTAGCCGAACAGCAGATCGCGCGCATACGGCGAGGGCGAGGTCGTGGTCGTCTCGACGAGACGGATGCTGCGATCGCCGATGCTGCGGGCGATGCGCAGCAGAGCCGGCACGTCGTAGACGTCCTGGAGCACTTCACGGAGCGTCTCGAGGATGATCGGGAACGTCGGGTATCGCCGTGCGACCTCGAGCAGCTGCGCCGAGCGCTGGCGCTGCTGCCAGAGCGGGGAGCGGCGGTTCGGGTTCATGCGCGGCATGAGCAGGGCGCGCGCAGCGCACTCGCGGAAGCGCGAGGCGAACAGGGCCGAGCCGCCCACCTCGTCGATCACGATCTGCTCGAGCTCATCGGGCTCGAAGACGAACAGCTCCGCGCCCGGCGGTTCGGCCGTCGCATCGGGCACCCGCGCAATGATGCCGTCATCGCTCGCGACCGCCGAGCCCTCGACTCCGAGGCGCTCGCGGATGCGGGCGTTCACGGCCAGCGCCCACGGACCGTGGACCTTCATGCCGTAAGGGGAATGAAGGATCACGCGCCAGTCGCCGACCTCGTCGCGGCCCCGCTCGACCGTGAGCGACTTGTCGGTCGGCAGCGTGCCGGTCGCCTCGCGCTGTTCGGCCAGGTACGCCAGCAGGTTGACCGACGCGTTGTCGTCGAGTCCCGCCTCCCGCAGCCGCGCGCGGGCCTTCTCAGGCGTGGCCGCCGACACTTCGCGCGAGAACCGGCCGAGCGCCTCGCCGAGTTCGGCGGGTCGGCCGAGCCCGTCGCCGTGCCAGAACGGCAGCTTGCCCGGCTGCCCGTATGCCGGCAGGACGTTGACGCGGTCGTGGGTGATCTCCACGATCCGCCAGCTCGTGGTGCCGAGCGTGAACACGTCATTGACGCGCGATTCGTAGACCATCTCCTCATCGAGCTCGCCGACCCGCGCGTTCTGGGACTGCCCTGCGACGAAGACGCCGAACAGGCCCCGGTCGGGGATCGTGCCGCCGCTGGTCACGGCGATGCGCTGCGCGCCCGGCCGGCCGGTGAGCGTGCCCTTGTCGCGATCCCACACGAGCCGCGGGCGCAGCTCGGCGAACTCGTCGGACGGAAAGCGGCCGGCCAGCAGGTCGAGTGTGGCCTCGTACGCCGAGCGCGGCAGCGTGCGGAACGGCGCACTGCGCTTGACGCTCTCGAACCAGCCCTCGACGTCGATGGGGCCGAGCGCGCACGCCGCGACGGTCTGCTGGGCGAGGATGTCGAGCGGATTCTGCGGCACCGCGATCGCCTCGATCTGACCGGCCAGCATCCGTTCGGTGACGATCGCGGTGTGCAGCACGTCGCCGCGATGCTTGGGGAACAGCGCCGCCCGGCTCACCTCGCCCACCTGGTGCCCGGCACGTCCGATGCGCTGCAGACCGGATGCCGCGCTCGGCGGCGCCTCGACCTGGATGACCAGATCCACGGCACCCATGTCGATTCCGAGCTCGAGGCTGCTGGTTGCGACCACGCACCTCAGTGCGCCCGACTTCAGCTCCTCTTCGACCTGCGCCCGCTGCTGCTTGGACACCGATCCGTGGTGCGCTTTCGCGAGCACCGGGTCGGCGCCGTCCACCGAATCGGAGGTCGAGGAGGAGCGCAGCGACGTCTCGAGGCCGGCCATCGTCGCGGTTGGGATGGCGGCATCCGCAACACCTGCGCCGAGCCGCTCGGCGTAGATCTCGTTGAGCCGGCCGGTCAGCCGCTCGGCGAGTCGCCGTGAGTTCGAGAAGACGATCGTGGAGCGGTGCTGCAGGATGCGGTCGACGATGGCCTCTTCGACGTGCGGCCACAGCGACCCGGTCATCTCGGTCGGCTCGGGCGCCTTCGTGCCGCCGTCGCCGAACCAGTCCTCGTCGATCGGGGCCTCGGCGGCGGCATCCGGTCGTGTGGGCGAATCGGAGGCACCTGGCGGGGGCGGCGGATTGAGCATGTCGTCCACGGGCACGACCACCGTGAGGTCGAAGGCCTTCGTCGACCGCGGCGCGACGATCTCGACCGGCGCCGAGCCGCCCAAGAATCGCGCCACCTCGTCGATCGGGCGCACAGTCGCGGACAGTCCGATGCGCTGGGCGGGCTTCTCCAGGAGCGCGTCGAGCCGCTCGAGGCTGACCGCGAGGTGGGCGCCGCGCTTGGTCGCGGCGACGGCATGCACCTCGTCGATGATCACCGTGTGCACGTTCATGAGGGTCTCGCCGGCCTGACTCGTGAGCATCAGGTACAGAGACTCGGGAGTGGTGATCAGAATGTCGGGCGGCGCGCTGACGAGCCTGCGGCGGTCGGACGAGGTCGTATCCCCCGAACGGACTCCGACGCTGATGCTCGGCACGGTGATCCCGAGGCGGCGCGCCGACTGGCCGATGCCGACGAGCGGTGAGCGCAGGTTGCGCTCCACGTCGACGCCGAGGGCCTTCAGGGGCGAGATGTAGAGGATGCGAGTGGGTGAGTCCGCGACCCGTCGCTTCTCGCGTGCCGCAGCCGGCGCTGCGGCATCCTTTTCATGGAACACGCGATCGATCGCCCAGAGGAATGCCGAGAGCGTCTTGCCGGAGCCGGTGGGCGCCACCACGAGGGCGTGCTTGCCGTGCGAGATCGCATCCCACGCGCCGAGTTGCGCGGGCGTCGGTGCCGAGAAGGCGCCCCGGAACCAGTCCTGCGTGGCAGGACCGAACCGCTCGAGCACATCACTCACCCGTCCATCTTCGTCGGTCGGTGCGACATCCGGGCGGGTTCGGTCAGGGTGCGGAGCGGGCGATCAGCCGGCGCACGGCTCGGTCGGCGCGACCGTCACCGTCGACTGGAAGACGGGATACAGGGCCCGCACGACATCGAAGACCTGCTCGCCGGTCCCGCCGTCTCCGTTGCTGAAGACGACGAAGACGGAATCTGTGGTCGCGAACCAGTTCAGGTTGGTGCCGTAGCCGGGCTCGGCGCCGGTGTGACCGAGATCGAGCAGGCAGCCGGTCGCCGGGTCGCGGTGCACGCTGACACCCAGGCCATAGCCGAGTCCGCCGGCGTCCAGGGGCAGCGCGGTGTCGCCGTAGCGGGCGGTGAGCATCTCGGGGGAGAGCCCGGCGCCGGCTCCGAGGGCGGAACCCCATTTGTGGATGTCGTCGAGGGTGGAGACCATGCCTCCGGCGGCCCAGCTCTCCGCATTCGACCAGTCGACGGTGTCGGTCGGCTGCGGCATGCCGGGACAGAACAGCGTGTAGCCGTGCGTGAGCGGCGCCTGCAGCTGACCGTCCGCGGCGAAACGGCTGCGGGTCATCCCGAACGGCTCGGTGATCCGCTGCTCGATCAGATCGCCGAGGCTCTCGCCGGTGACCTGCTCGAGGATGCGCCCGAGCAGGAACGTGTTGGTGTTGGCGTAGGTGAAGCCTTCGCCGGGCGCGAATCCCGTGCGGGGCGTGGCGGCGCCGATCGCGATGGTGGCTTCGGGATCGGCGACGGCGTGCGGGTCGGCGCAGATCCGCTCGACCTGGGCGATGCCCGACTCACCCACGCCGCTGGACATGTTCATCAGCATCCGCACGGTGATCCGTGAGGCCTCGGGGAAGTCCGGGTACCAACGGTCGATCGTGTCGTCGAGCGTGAGATCGTACGTTCCCTCGTCGATGACCTGCAGGGCGACCGTGGTCGTGATGGTCTTGGTGATGCTGCCGATCTTCTGCTGGCTGTCGGTCGTCATCGGGTCGTCGGCCCCGAGCTCGGCTGTGCCGCGGGCGGCGACCCATTCGCCCTGTCCGGGGACCCAGAGCCCGACGATCACTCCGGGCAGGCCGGAGGCTGCGAACGACTCGTCGAGCGCGGCGTCGAGCTGGGCGACGAGCTGCGGGTCGAGCGGTGCGGTGGTCTCGGGCGAGGGTGAGGCGGCGGCCGGGGTCTCCGAATCCACTGGCGCGGCCGTTCCTGCGCCGCCACGACCCGTGAGCAGTACCGCCACGATCACCGCGAGGACCACGACGATCCCGACGATGATGAGGAGCGGGACTCTGCGTTCCGTCGCGACGTTCGGCTGCGCGTGCATGGAGGTCCAATCTCGAGCCCGGTGCCGTGCTGACCGGCCCCTGAAACGTATCGGTGTTCCGGCTTCGGCGACAGAGCCGGGCCCCGAGCAGCGTGGTCTTGCCGGGCCCTCACGGATGCCGCCGCATCTGGTCAGTTTTCGGCTTCGATCTCGGCCAGCTGCTTCTCGAGGAAGACGCGTACGTCGTCGAGCTCCTGCTCAGAGACGCTGTGGGTGAGTCCCGGGTATACCCGGCCGCTCAGGTCGGCATGCTCAGGGAGCCACGCCGCGGTGTGCTCGACGAGGAACGGCGGGATCACGTCGTCTCGCGTCCCGCGTCCCCAGAACACCGGCGGACGTCGCTCGGCGAGGGCCGAGTCGTTCGGCAGCGATCCCGGGGTCGCGTACCCGCTGAGGTTGACCGCGAACGCGAAGCGCTCCGGTTGCAGCCGCAGCGCCTGCAGCGCGACCGAGGCGCCCTGCGAGAAGCCCAGCAGTCCGACGACGGCGCCCGGCGCGACCGCGTCGAGCCACGCGATCACCAGAGATGCGGCATCCGTCGTGTGCTGTGGACCGCGCCCATCGAGCCCCTCGACGGGATACCAGGAGAACCCGGGCGCCGGGAACGGCGGTGTCAGCGGAGCGCGCACCGCCGCCACCACGAACTCCGGCGGCAGGTAGGGCACGAGGCCGAACAGGTCGCGCTCGTCGGATCCGTAGCCGTGCAGCAGCACGAGCACCGGTCGCCCGGCGCGGTCGGGGGGTTCGGCGGACCAGAGCGCGGCGCTTTGGTCGAGGGCGGGGATCTCTGGCATGCGCCCATCCTCTCAGTCGTCGCCGGTGCGCGCTCGGTGCGGCGACATACCGGCCCATAACTCCGGCATTCTTGTCGGCGGACCGGGCGCTGCCGGCGCAATTCCGCGCGTCTGCGCGGGCGGTTCGGGCAGATTGCAGGAGTAATGCGCGCAGTGGCTGAGGTATACAGGAGACATGGCCGTCCGAACCCCCGACCCCGACCCCAACGAGCGCGACGACGACGGCACGCCGCAGAATCCGCTCGACGGCATCGGCGCCTCGTACAGTCGGCGCGGACACCCTCTCGGGGACGGGTCGTTCGGCTCGCCGAGTCCCGACAGCTCGTCCAACCCCGGTTGGCTGTCCGACATCGAGCTCGCGGAGATCCGCCGGCGGATGCCGATCATCTATGTCGAAGCCGTCCCGGTGCGCACCGACGGAGTCGGCGCGGTGACCGAGGTCGGCATCCTCCTGCGCGCGACGCCGCTCGGCGAGATGACCCGCACGATCGTCAGCGGCCGGGTACGCTACGGCGAGACCGTCCGCGACGCCCTGTTCCGGCACCTCGAGAACGATCTGGGTCCGATGGCCTTCCCGTTGCTGCCGCCTCAGCCGGTGCCGTTCACCGTGGCGGAGTATTTTCCGATGCCGGGCGTCTCGGCCTTCCACGACGACCGGCAGCATGCCGTCTCGCTCGCGTACGTCGTGCCGGTCACGGGCACCTGCCAGCCGCGGCAGGACGCGCTCGAGGTGACCTGGATGCTGCCTGCCGAGGCCGCATCGGACGCCCTCGCCGCCGAGATGGAGGGCGGACGCGGCAGTCTCATCCGGCTCGCCCTCGCCAGCGTCGGCGCCCTGCGCTGAGGGTCCTGCGCTGAAGGGCCCCGCGCTGAGGGCCCTGCGCTGAAGAGCCCCGCGCTGAGGGTCCTGCGCTGAAGGGCCCCGCGCTGAGGGCCCTGCGCTGAAGAGC
>NZ_WOYP01000098.1:10569-13345 GCF_011620715.1 Microbacterium sp.
GCGCTGAGGGTCCTGCGCTGAAGGGCCCCGCGCTGAGGGCCCTGCGCTGAAGAGCCCCGCCGAGGGCACCGCGCGGTACTGTCGGTGCCGTGGGGGAGAACGCGTACTACGCCGAGTGGGACATCGTGCTGACCGGACTCGCCCTCGGCTGTCTGGCCACCGATATGAGCCGCTTCCCCGCCGGGCGCGGGCACATCGAGCGGGCGCTCATGCACGCCTGGCCGGAATGGTCGGGAAAAGACGCCTATCCGCACTTCCTGCCCCGCGACCTCGGGATCTACGGCATGCGCAGCACGCTGATGGAGCCGCTGGGCTATGTCATATGGGATTGGGGCTCGGTGCTGGGCAACGGCATCCATCCGTCGCTTTCCGTGGCGTCCGCCGCTCCCGCCGAGGTGCTCGCGCAGTTCGCCGCGACGCAGCCGGTCGCCGCGGATGCGTGGCAGGACCTCGCGCGCCGCTTCGTCGCGGAACTGCCTGCGCCAGAGCCTCGCTGAGTGTTCACTGGAACCCGGGACGGGATGCCGCCACCGGCGTAGCCTGGGCTCATGAGCCCTGCCCGTCATGCCACTGTCAGCCATGTCAGTCGTCGCCGCATCCTGACCTGGACCGCCGCGGTCGGCGCGCCGGTGCTGGTGGGCGCCGCGATCCTGGTGCCGATGGCAGCAAGCGGAGCAGTAGACCTGCCCGACAAGACCCCCTCCGAGCTGATCGCGTTCGCCGCGGCCAGCGATGTCGATGCCCTCAGCGGAACGATCGAGCAGACCTCCGAGCTGGGCCTGCCCGATGTGGGTGCGATCACCGGGGCGATGAGCGGCGACTCGGCGCCCGAGTCCGAAGGCGGCCCGACCGCCGCCGACATCGACGACCTCATCTCGCTGGTCACCGGCTCGCACACGGCGAAGGTGTACCTCGACGGGCAGAGTGCTCGTCTGCAGGTGCTCGACCCGCTGGGTGAGCGCAACGTCTACGTCGACGGCGCCGCGAACCAGGTCTGGTACGTCGACAGCGAGACGCAGACCGCGACGCAGCTGACGCTGGCCTCGGATGCCGAGATCGACGAGCTGAAGCACGACGCCCCGCAGGGGACGCTCCCGACCCCCGACCAGATGCTCGATGAGAGCCTGGCCGCACTCGACGAGACGACCGCCGTGACCGTCGGCACCGACGCCCGCGTGGCCGGTCGCGACGTGTACGAGCTGATCCTCACGCCACGCACCGACGACACCCTGGTGGGCGAGATCCGGTTCGCGATCGACGGCGAGAACGGCGTCGCACTCGCGGCCTCGGTCACCGCCCGCGGCGCGGCCGAGCCGGCGTTCGAGACCGGGTTCACGCAGGTGGACTTCGCCGCGCCCGATCCTGCCGTCTTCGCGTTCACGCCCGGCGATGACATCGCGGTGACGCAGCAGGATGTGCCGCTGCCCACCCCTGGCGCCGGCACTCACGACGGAGAATCGACGACGGATGCGGCATCCCCCGTCGTCTACGGCGAGGGCTGGTCGGCCGTGATCGCGCTGCCCAGCACCTCCGAAGCGAGCGCGGCGGACGTGTTCGCAGGCCTGGACCCGGAGCAGGTCGCACTGCTGGACAGCGTCACGACCCCTGTCGAGGGTGGCCGCGTGCTGCAGACCGCGCTCGTCAGCGTGCTGATCACCGACGACGGACAGGTGCTCGCCGGAGCCGTACCGGCATCGCGACTGGTCGAGGCCGCGCAGACCGGGTTCTGACGGAATTCCGGTGACGACCCCGACCCTGGTGCCCGCGCACCCCGGGACCGAACTGGCGATCGAAACGTCGGGTCTGACCAAGCGTTTCGGCGCGCAGACCGCGGTCGATGCGATCGACCTCGCGGTGCCTCGAGGCGCGGTGTTCGGCTTCCTCGGGCCGAACGGATCGGGCAAGACGACCACGATCCGGATGCTGCTCGGCCTGCTGCGCGCGACCGGCGGCGAGTCGCACGTGCTCGGTGCGCCGATGCCCCAGTCGCTCGACGCCGTGCTGCCGCGCGTCGGCGCCCTCGTGGAGGGTCCGGCGTTCTCGCCGTTCCTCACCGGCGAGCAGAATCTGCGGCGCTTCGACACCGCCGACCGCCACTCCACCAGGCGCACGCGCGATGCGCGCGTGGCCACGGCCCTCGACCGGGTCGGGCTGAGCCATGCCGCGAAGAAGAAGGCGCACGCCTACTCGCTCGGCATGAAGCAGCGCCTCGGCCTGGCGAACGCGCTGCTCATGCCGCGTGAGCTTCTCGTGCTCGACGAACCGACCAACGGCCTGGATCCGCAGGGCACGCGCGAAGTGCGCGCGCTGATCCGCTCCTTCACCGCGGACGGCACCACCGTCTTCGTCTCGAGCCATCTGCTGGCAGAGGTGGAGCAGCTGTGCACGCACGTCGGCGTCATGAGCGGCGGACGACTGGTCGCGCAGGGCACGCTCGACGAGTTCCGTCGCGCAGGCGCGCGTGCCCGCGTTCAGGTGCGCACGCCCGACCTCGAGGTCGCGCGGACCGTGCTCGCGGGGCTCGGCATCGAGGCGGACGCGCGGGACGCGGCATCCGATCTCGACGTCGTGACGGGTGACATGTCCGGCGACGCCCCGCCTGAGGCCATCGTCGCGGCGCTGGTGGCCGGCGGCGTGCGGGTGCGCGGCTTCGAGGTCGTCGGCGAAAGTCTCGAGCAGCGCTTCGTGGAGCTCACCGGGGAGGGCTTCGATGTCGTCGCCTGAGGTGGTCCTATCGCACAACCCGGCGACCAGCCCGGCGACCGGCCCGGCGAAC
>NZ_WOYP01000098.1:13445-18398 GCF_011620715.1 Microbacterium sp.
GCCCGGCGACCGGCCCGGCGAACTCGGCCGCGGACCGCGGCGGATCGGGCACACTGCAGCTGCTCGGCAACGAGCTGTCGACCCAGTTCCGGCGGTTGCGCACGTGGGCGATGCTCGCCGCGCTCGCCCTGATCCCGATCCTCATAGGCATCGCGATCCGGCTCGTCGGCGGGTCGGGTCCTGGAGGCGGCCCCGCGTTCCTCGACCAGATCACGAACAACGGGCTGTTCGTGGGCCTCGCCGCGATGACGGTGGCGATCCCGCTGTTCCTGCCGCTGACGGTGAGCGTCGTGGCGGGCGACGCGATCGCCGGCGAAGCCAGCCACGGCACGCTGCGCTATCTGCTGATCGCGCCGGCCGGACGAGTGCGCCTGCTGGTGGTCAAGTACCTCGCGGCGGCCGCGTTCTGCGTCGCCGGCACCCTCACGGTGGTGCTCGTCGGCACGCTCGTCGGGCTGGTGCTGTTTCCGATCGGGCCGGTGACGCTGCTGTCGGGTGCCCAGGTCTCGGTCGGCGAAGGTCTGCTGCGGCTGCTGGCGATCGCCGCATACGTCGCCGTGTCGCTGTTGGGCCTCACCGCGATCGGGCTGTTCTTCTCCACCCTCACCACGGTGCCGATCGGAGCGATGGCCGCGACGGCGATCCTGGCCGTGACGGCGCAGATCATCGGCTCGATCCCGCAGCTCGACGCGCTGCATCCATGGCTGTTCACCGACCGCTGGCTCGACTTCGCCGACCTGCTGCGCGCGCCCATCGTCTGGGACTCGTTCGCCGGAAACGCGGTCCTGCAGGGTGCGTACATCGCCGCCTTCGGGGCGGCGGCGATCATCCGATTCGTCACGAAGGACGTGCTCTCCTAAGACCGCGGCGCGCAGCGGGCTGAGCCCCAGCTGCGTCGCCGAGTGCACGGGATCTCCCCGAGCGCGCGGCTTTTCCATGCCGGCAACCCGTGCACTCGGCACCGAGGCGTGCACTCGGGGCTGAGCCGGCTTACGCCGCTGTCTCGGTCGCGATCGCGGCGATGAAGGCGTCGATGTCGGACTCGGTCGTGTCGAAGCTGCACATCCAGCGCACCTCGTTCTTCGAGGCGTCCCAGTCGTAGAAGCGGAACGATTCGCGCAGACGATCGGCCACGCCCGCGGGCAGGGTCGCGAAGACCCCGTTCGCCTGCGTCGGCTGCGTGAATGCGACGCCGGCGATCGATCCGTCCGCGAGGCCTGCCTCGACGCCGGCGCGCAGGCGCGCGGCCATCGCGTTCGAGTGCGCGGCGTTGCGCAGCCAGAGGTTTCCCTCCAGCAGCGCGATGAGCTGGGCCGAGACGAAGCGCATCTTCGAGGACAGCTGCATGTCGAGCTTGCGCAGGAAGGTCAGCCCCGCCGACGCATCGGGGTCGAGCACGACGATCGCCTCGCCCAGCATCGCGCCGTTCTTCGTTCCGCCGAAGCTGAGGACGTCGACGCCGATGTCGCGCGTGAAGGCGCGGAATCCTACGCCGAGGGATGCCGCGGCATTGGAGATCCGCGCACCGTCCAGGTGCAGCTTCATGCCGAGGGAGTGCGTGTGCTCGGCGATCGCGCGCAGCTCGTCGACCGAGTACAGGGTGCCGAGCTCGGTGGACTGCGTGACCGACACGACCAGCGGCTGAGCGCGGTGCTCGTCGCCCCAGCCCCACGCCTCGCGGTCGATCAGCTCGGGGGTGAGCTTGCCGTCGTCGGTGGGCACCGTCAGCAGCTTGATGCCGGCGACCCGCTCGGGCGCGCCGCCCTCATCCACGTTGATGTGGGCGGAGGATGCCGCGACCACGGCGCCCCAGCGGGGGAGCATCGACTGCAGCCCGACCACGTTCGCTCCCGTGCCGTTGAAGACCGGGAACGCCTCGACGCCATCGCCGAAGTGGTGTGCGAAGACCTCCTGCAGTCGCGCGGTGTACTCGTCCTCGCCGTAGGCGACCTGGTGCCCGTCGTTGGCGGTCGCGATCGCTGCGAGCACCTCGGGGTGGATGCCGGAGTAGTTGTCGGAGGCGAAGCCGCGCAGGGCGGTGTCATGGAGCGGAGTCACCCCTCCATCCTCGCATCGGCCGGCTCCGGGTGATCGCTGTGTCAGCGGCGCACAACTCCTGCACCGCAGAAGCCGTCGGGGGCCGACGACCCGGAATCACCTGGACTGGGCGGGGCTCGCGGGGATCGGTGGAGGAGTTATGCGCCACCCAGCGTGATCACCGAGTCATTGATGCCGTCCGCGTCCTGAGCCCAGAGCCCCGCGTAGGCGGCGGCGAGGGTCTGTTCGAGCCCCTCCAGGGCTTTGACGCGAAAGATGACGGCCGCCGCACGCAGAGGTTCACCGGCATCTCGAGCGCTCTTGGCGTAACCCTGTGCGACAGCGCGGGTCCATGCTTCGCTCGCGGCCTTGACGGCGGCGTAGTTCGCGCCCCCCGCCAGGGGGCGGGCCACCGCGGTGGAGGAGACGATCGCGAGGCGCCCGGCATCCGACGCCCGCAGGTCGGGGTCGAACGCGCGGCTCACCAGGCGGAGTGCGGTGAACGACCGCTCCAGGAAGCGGTAGTCATCCTCGCTCTGTCCGGCCAGGCCGCCGCCGCCGCGCCAGCCCCCCACCAGATGCAGGATGCCGTCGACCCGGCCGATCGCGCTGTGCACGTGCTGGGTGAGTTCCTGCACCGCGGCCTCGTCGGTCACGTCGCACACTTCGAGTCGAGCGGCCGGCGAGCCCGTCTCCGTCAACCGGTCGTTGAGCACTCGAAGCGAGTCCAAACGCGCCGAGTCCCTCCCGATGGCGACGACTCGCGCCCCTGCCGAAGCCAGCACGCGGGCCGCTGCCAGACCGCTGAGGCTCGTCGCTCCCGCAAGGAGCACGACCCGGCCCGCGACGGGGTTCTCAGGCATCGGGGTTCTCAGGCATCGGGGTTCTCAGGCATCGGGGTTCTCAGGTGTAGGCACCGCGGATGCCGGCGGTCGAGGAGATCACCGGGCGCATCTTCTTCTCGAGCGCCTCGAAGAACATCGACAGCGGGAACTCGTCGTCCAGCACCTCGTCGGTGTAGCCCCCCGGCTGGCCCGAGAGCACCTCGTCGGGCAGGCCGCGCGCCCACTTCGAGGCGGGGTGCGGGGTGAGGGTGGAGCTGACGAGCTCGTATGCGGCAAGCCAGTGGGCCATCTTGGGCCGGTCGATCGAGCGCCAGTAGAGCTCGTCGATCGCGTCGCCGAGCTCGACCACGGCGGCAGGAACACCATCCCAGTCGAACGCGAGCGAGGTGTCGGTCCAGTGCAGCACGCCGCGCCGATGCAGCCACGCGAACAGCAGCTGACCGCCGACCGCGTCGTAGTTGCGCACCCGCGTGCCGGTGATCGAGAACCGGAAGATCCGGTCGAAGATCACCGCATACTGCACGAGCACCGCGTGCTCGAGCATCTCGGCTTCCACGTCGCTGAGCGTCGCGCCGGCCTCGACACGCTCCCGCAGTCGCTTCGTGATCGCCACGCACTCGCGGAACGCCGTGAGGTCGCAGCGCAGCTCCTCCAGCGAATACAGGAAGAACGGCATCCGCTGCTTGATCATGAACGGGTCGAACGGCAGGTCGCCGCGCATGTGGGTGCGGTCGTGGATGATGTCCCACATCACGAACGTCCGCTCTGCAAGTGCCTGGTCGGTCAGCATCCGCGCCGCTTCGCCGGGCAGGTCGAGCTTGGTGATCTCGGATGCCGCACGCACCACGCGCCGGTAGCGCGCCGCCTCGCGGTCCTGGAAGATCGCGCCCCAGGTGAACGTCGGGATCTCGCGCATCGAGACCGTCTCGGGAAACAGCACGGCCGAGTTCGTGTCGTAGCCGGGGGTGAAGTCGATCAGGCGAAGGGACACGAACAGCCGGTTGACGTACTCGGTCTCGAGCTGCGCGATGAACTCGGGCCAGATGACCTCGACCAGCAGCGCCTCGACGTGCCGGTCGCGCGACCCGTTCTGCGTGTACATCGGGAACACGATGAGGTGACGGATGCCGTCCTCTCGGTGCAGCTGCGGCTGGAACGCCACGAGCGAGTCGTAGAAGTCGGGCACGCCGAATCCGCTGTCGGCCCAGCGCTCGAAGTCGTGCGCGTTCGCGGCGAGGTACTGCGCGTCGTGCGGGAACCGGGGCGACAGCATCCGGAGCGATTCGACGATCGTCTCGACGTACACGCGGGCGTCGCCGTGATCCTCGGTGTCGGGCACCGAGCCGTCCTGCGCCTGGATGTCCTGCAGCGCGATCGCAGCATCCTTCAGCGCGTGCCAGGCAGCGGTGTCCTCTACTGCGGTGTCCCGGGTGACGGGGCTCGCACCGTACTGGTCGATCTGGCTGAGGGACATGGGAAACCTCCGATCGCAAGGTTGGAGCGGAAATATTCCGGCAGATTAACTGGTGTGCCGATATTCTTTCATGTCATGGACGATCCTGTCGACACGGCTATCCTCGCGGAGGTCTCCCGCGATCCGCGCGCCACCCTCTCCCAGCTCTCCGACCGCGTCGGGCTGGGCGTATCCGCCGTGCAGGCGCGGCTGCGCCGCTTGGAGAGCAGCGGAGTGATCGCCGGGTATCGCGTGGTGCTCGACCCCGAGGCGGTCGGCAAGTCGCTCTCGGCGTTCATCGAGATCACGCCGCTGGATCCTTCGCAGCCCGACAATGCCCCGGAGCTGCTCGAGCACCTTCCTGCGATCGAGGCGTGCCACTCGATCGCGGGCGACGCGGCGTACATCCTGTTCGTGCGCGTCGCCACGCCGCGCGACCTCGAGGCCCTGATCCGGGACATCCGTGCGGCGGCCGCGGTCAGCACGCGCACCACCGTGGTGCTGCAGACCTTCTACGAGAACCGCCCGATCGCACTCTGACCCCCCTTGCGCGCCGAGAAGGTGCCCTGCGCGCCGAGAAGGTGCCCTGCGCGCCGAGAAGGTGCCCTGCGCGCCGAG
>NZ_WOYP01000063.1:0-12430 GCF_011620715.1 Microbacterium sp.
GGAAGCCGGCGATCGAGGACCCGGTGATCCGTCAGGATCTCATGCAGCTCTACATCTGGGCCGAAGCGATGCGTTTCACCGGCTACAAGTCGCTCACCGCCCTCTCGAAGGGTCAGATCCCGGGCCCCGAAGGCTCGATCGGCAAGCTTTCCGCGGCCCGTCTGGGCACCCGGGCATCCGACGTCGCAGTTGCCATCATGGGCGGCGACGGGATGCTGATGCACGGGGACACGGCCGACGCCGGCGTGTGGCAGATGGGACTGCTGAGCAACCCCGCCATCCGGATCGCGGGTGGGTCGGATGAGATCCAGCGCAACATCATCGGCGAGCGCGTCCTGGGCCTGCCGGGGGAGCCCCGGCTGGACAAAGACCTGGCATTCAAGGACGTCGCCAGCGGCTGACACCGCCGCCGCGCATCGAATCTCGGATCGTTTCAGTCGCGCGCGGCTACGAACAGGCGAGACGTCCGTCCGAAAGCGATCACGCGAACTTCTCGTCGACCACCTTGTCGCTGTCGTCGAAGCGGAACCCTTCGTACGAGGCGAGTATCCGATCAAGGGGCAGTTCAGCGAACCAGCCATGATCCTGCACGTACTCCATATATTCGGAGCCGTCCCCGGAGAATGGATGCAGAAGCGCGTCGTGGACGCCGTCGAACTCGAGCGGCTCCACACCGAACCGCGCGCACAACTCGGCGTTGAAGGCCGGAGTCGCTTTGACCCAGCGTCCGTCGATCAGCATTTCGGTGTAGCCGTGCCAGGGGAACAGGTCGCTACCTTGCATCTTCTCCCGCAGCGTGTCGGTCTGCAGGTGATTGCGCACATCGGCGAAACCGAGTCGGGCAGGAATTCCCGCCGCCCGGGCTGCAGCCGTGAGAAGCACGGCCTTGGGCACGCAATACGCACGCGTGGTCGTTGCCACGACGCTCGCGCGGAAGTCGCTGTCCGCCGCGGGAATCATGTACGGGTCATACCAGATGCTGTCGCGCACGGCCACGAAGATCCGGCTGGCCTTTTCGACGGGGTCGGTGGCATCGCCGATCGCCTCGGCGGTGAACTCCTGCACGGCGGGCTGGTCCCAGTCCAGGTACCGTGTCACCTCGGTGAACGTCGGCTCAGCAGTCTTCGCGCTCATCACAACCCCTACGTCGTCCGAGCGCCCCCGCAAGGGCGCCAATCAGCGCCACGCTACCAGACAGTTTCGCTGCATGATCGTTTGCGGGTCAGGTTCCGGTGGTTAGAATCGGGCCCATGACCACAGTCTCCGTCGCTCCTCCCACCCCTGCCGTCGTTGACCTACCAGCTATCGTCGCGGGGGTGCGCAAGACATTCGCCAGCGGTCGCACGCGCAGCGTCGAATGGCGCAGAGCGCAGCTGAGATCGATGGAGCGATTGATCGTCGAAAACGAAACGGCGATCGCCGAAGCACTGGCGCAGGATCTCGGCCGCCAGCCCTTCGAGGCCTGGCTCGCCGACATTGCCAGCGTCGCCGCGGAAGCGAAGGACGCCGCCAAGAACGTCGGCAAGTGGACCAAGCGCAAGCACCGCTTGCTCGAGGTGGCACAGCTGCCCGGCCGCGCGTGGATCGAGTACGAGCCCTTCGGCACCGTCCTCGTCATCGGCGCGTGGAACTTCCCCTTCGCCTTGACCCTGGGCCCGGCGATCGGAGCGATCGCGGCAGGCAACGCCGTCGTGATGAAGCCGTCGGAGGTGTCGCCGGCGTCGTCGGCGCTCATGGCCGAACTCGTCCCGAAGTACCTCGACCGCGACGCCATCGTGGTCGTCGAGGGTGACGGCTCGGTCAGCCAGGATCTCATCGCGCAGGGTTTCGACAAGCTGTGCTTCACCGGCGGCACCGAGATCGGCCGCAAGGTCTACGAGGCCGCCGCGGCGCACCTGACGCCGGTGATCCTCGAGTTGGGCGGCAAGAGCCCGGTCATCGTGGCCGCTGACGCTGACATCGAGGTCGCCGCCAAGCGCATCGCATGGACCAAGCTCATGAACTCGGGCCAGATCTGCATCGCGCCGGACTACGTGCTCGCAGACGCGTCGATCCGCGATGAACTGGTCGAGGCGATCAAGGCCGCAATCGACAAGTTCGAGGCCGAGAGCAGCTCGGGCAAGCCGATCGTCAATCAGCGGCACTTCGACCGGCTGGTCGCCACACTGGCGGCGACCAAGGGCGAGGTCGTCATCGGCGGCGGGTCCGACGCCGGTGCGATCAAGATTCAGCCGACCGTGGTCGTGGATCCCGACCCCGACGAGCCGCTGATGCAGCACGAGATCTTCGGGCCCATCCTGCCGATCGTCACCGTGCACTCACTCGACGAGGCGATCGAGTTCATCAATTCTCGGCCCAAGCCGCTGGCGGCATACCTGTTCACCAAGAGCAAGAGGGTGCGGGAGCGGGTCATCAAGGAGGTGACCGCGGGCGGCATGGTGGTCAACCATCTGCTGTTCCACTTCTCCACCGCCAAGCTGCCATTCGGTGGCGTCGGACCGTCGGGGATCGGTGCATATCACGGCCGGTTCGGCTTCGAGGAGTTCAGCCACCGCAAGTCTGTGATGACCAAGCCCACCCGACCAGACGTAACGAGCATGATGTATCCGCCCTACTCCGAGCGGGCCAAGAAGCTGGCGCGCAAGCTCTTCTGAGATCGCGCGCCACCACTCGTCATCGTCGATTGCGCAGGATAGGAACCCTTACGACCCGGCTGCAGCCCTCCTGCCGCTCATCGTGGTCTATGCGGGATCGAACGACATCAGCGGCGATCCGGCTGTTGAGGCCCTCTCGACAACTCGCATGAGATCGTCGGTGACCAGTTCGCGTGGCGGGCTTGCTCGCCCGTCGAGCATTGCGGACAGGGCGTCCGCATAAAGCAAGCCGAAGTTGTCCATGTCGAACTCGATCGAGGACAGCGGCGGGTCCATCGAGCCGTTGATCGCCATCTCATCGACGCCGATCACTGCGAGATCCTCGGGACAGCGCAGGCCGGCGCGACGGATGCCGGCGAGAACAGTGATCGCCACCTCGTCGTTGTAGGCGGCGACAGCGGTCACTCCTGCTTCGACCCAGCGGCGGACCTTCTCTGCCGCGTCATGGCCGTCCAGCCCGAACTGCTCGTGGAGCGGCGTGGGCAGGCCATGCTGCCTGCAGGCGTCGAGGATATCGTCGCGCCGCGACTCGGCGACCATACGCAGGCCGGGGTCGTCAGTGTCCGCGAATCCGATCCGGGAGTGTCCATGGTCGGCGAGATGATGCACCTGAAGCCAGCCCGATCGGTCGTTTGCTGTCACGCTGTCGCCACTGTCTTGCCGCAGGGAGGCGACCGGAATTCCTCGTTCGCGCAGCCAGCTCACGGTCTGCTCGTCAAGACCGAACATGCTGAAAACAGCGCGAGGTCGCAGGTCTTGGGCGACATCGATGACTGTTCTGCTCGCGGGCGATTCGATGTGCACGATGAGGGTCACGCCCCGTTCCGCGGCGCGCGCGGTCAGCAGACTGCTCACCTCGATGAACAGCTCGCCGAGGTGAACGCCGGGCATCACCAGCAGAGCAATGCGAGACGCGCCGGCCGCGAGGCTCTGGGCGGCAGGATTCGGACGGTAGCCGAGCTCGTCGGCTGCGCGATGGACGGCCTCGCGTGTCTTCTGAGAGATCTTTTGCGATGTGACGCCGTTAAGGACATAGCTCACCGTCGCACGCGACACGTTGGCGCGCCGCGCGACATCCTCGCCCGTCGGCAACGCCCGGGGTGGGAGGTTGGCGTCCTCGGGTGACTTGACAGGAACGGCATCCATAGCTCTATTATGATGGGTGAAGCGCGTAAGTGAAGCGCGTAAGTCACGTGAAAGTGAATTCCCGACGATGGAGTGGGCAGTGAGCACGATGCAGCTCCCGGATGGCACCGTGGAGGCATCGATCAACCCGTTCCTTCTCGCTGAGGCATATGTACCCGACGGAGAGCCGCACGTCTTCGGTGACCGGGTTTACCTCTACGGCTCGCACGACCTGGCGGATGCTTCGCCGCTGATGTGCTCGGGCGACTACATCTGGCCCACCTCGCCGTTCGCTCTTGCCAACTGAACAACCTGCAGTATCCCGAGCACGTGACGAAGAGTGCTCACCACCCCATTCAAAAGGAATGAACATCATGACGATGCCGTCAGAACCACTCGCGCCCGTCGACGACGTCGACGCCGAAATCGCCTTCATCGAGGAGGCAGCGGGCAACGAAGACCCGCCCACTCCGATCAAGGGCGTCCGCCGTCTGCTGTGGTGGATCATCCCGGCGAACATGGGCGTGTTCATCATCTGGGGCGCGTTCCTCGGGATCCTGCTGCCCGCGCAGGTCGCCGGGCTCGACTCGGCGAACAAGATCGCGAACTTTGCGATCATCTCGACGGTCGGCGCGGTCTTCGCCCTGTTCGGGCAGCCGATCGCCGGTCAGATCTCCGACCGCACCCGGTCACGCTTCGGACGTCGTGCGCCGTGGATCATGATCGGATCCGTCGTCGGCGCGCTGTCCCTGGTGGGTCTCGCATTCGCCGACTCGTTCGTGGGTGTGCTGATCGCGGCGACGATCGTGCAGACCGCGTACAACTTCGCGCAGGGACCGCTGTCCGCGGTCATGCCCGACCGGGTTCCGATCAAGCGTCGCGGCACGTTCTCGGCGCTGTCGGGCATCGGCCTGATGGTCGGCGCACTCGGCGGTCAGATCGTCGGCTCGGTGTTCCTCGGCTCGATCGCGGCCGGCTACCTCTTCCTGGCCGTCTTCTCGGTGCTGATGCTGACGCTGTTCGTGATCTTCAACCCGGACTACTCCAGCAAGGAAGTCCCGCGGGAGCCGTTCCGCTTCGCAGACTTCCTCCGCACGTTCTGGGTCAACCCGGTCAAGCACCCCGACTTCTTCTGGGCCTTCACCGGCCGCACCCTGCTCTACGCCGGGTACTTCACCGTCACCGGCTACCAGTTCTACATACTCACTGACTACATCGGCATCGAAAACCCCGCAACGGTCATCCCGGTGCTCGGACTGCTGACCCTCGCCGGCATCCTGATCTCCACCATCGTCTCCGGGCCGCTCTCCGACAAGGTCGGCCGCCGCAAGCCCTTCATCTTCGGATCGTCTGTGCTCGTCGGAGTCGCGATGCTGGCCCCGATGATCTCGCCCACGCTGCCCGCCTGGATGGTCATGACCTTCGTCGCGGGCCTCGGGTTCGGCATGTTCCAGGCCGTCGACACTGCGCTGATGAGCCAGGTGCTGCCGTCCGCGAAGTCGTTCGCAAAGGATCTCGGCGTCGTCAACATCGCCGCCACCCTGCCTCAGGCCCTCGCCCCCGCCATCGCCGGCGCCATCGTCCTCGGCTTCGGCTTCGTCGGGCTGTTCCCGCTGGGTATCGCACTGAGCGTGCTCGGTGCCTTCGCGGTCTGGCCGATCAAGGCATCCCGCTGACATCGCACCCTGAATCACATTCGACAAGGAATCAGAACATGAGCACCATCACCCCGCGGGCCGTCATCGACGCCACACCCCTCCAGCGCGCCGACGCGCTGCTGCAGCAGATGACCATCGACGAGAAGGCCATGCAGCTCTCGGCGACCATGCCGATCGCTCTGCTCGGCCTCGACGGCATCATCGAGTCTCAGGCCGAGAAGCTGCTCGGCAACGGCATCGGCCACATCTCGGCTCTTGGCATGTTCGGCCACAAGTCGCCCGAGACAACCGCTCGTTCCGTGAACTCGATCCAGAAGTACCTGGTCGAAAACACCCGGCTCGGCATCCCCGCCATCTTCCACAACGAGGCGCTCAACGGCGTGTTGGCGCCGGACTTCACGGTCTTCCCGACCGCGATCGGCCTGGCCGCGAGTTGGAACCCCGAGGCAGTCGGGCAGATGGCAGACCTGATGCGTCAGCAGATGCGCAGTGTCGGTCTCCTGCAGGCGCTCGCGCCTGTCATGGATGTCGCGCGCGACGCTCGCTGGGGCCGCGTGCACGAGACGTACGGCGAGAACCCTTACCTCGGGTCCGCCCTGAGCGTGGCGTTCACCAGAGGCCTGCAGGGCGACGACCTGCGCGAGGGCGTCATCGCCACCGCGAAGCACTTCTTGGGCTACGCGATGACGGAGGGCGGCCAGAACATGGCCGCGACCCAGGTCACTTCCCGCGAGCTGCGCGAGGTCTATGCGCGCCCGTTCGAGGCGGCCATCCGACTCGCCGACCTGGCATCGATCATGAACTCCTACTCCGAGATCGACGGCGTCCCCGTCGGAGCCTCCTGGGAGATCCTCACCGGGCTGCTACGCGATGAGCTCGGCTTCGAGGGCACCGTCGTTTCGGACTACACCACGGTCCCGATGCTCCACACGCGCCAACGGGTCGCGCGCGACGTCGCGGAGGCCGGCACACTTGCGCTCACTGCCGGCCTGGATGTGGAACTGCCTGCCACCGTGGGCTATGGCACACTGCTGGCCGACCAGGTCCGGGCCGGCGTCGTCGGCGAGGGGGTCCTCGACACGTCCGTCCGGCGCGTGCTGCGCGACAAATTCGCCTTGGGGCTGTTCGAGCGCCCCTATGTCGACGAGGACCCGATCGTCCTCGCTGGCACTGCGCAGCGTGGCGTCGACCTCGCGCAGCAGCTGGCCGAGGAGTCGTTGACGCTCCTCAAGAACGAGTCGGCGGTGCTGCCGCTGTCTCGTGAGGTGCGACGCATCGCGATCGTCGGCCCGCACGCGGACGAGGTTGGGTTCGCATTCCCCGGCTACACCTACCCGGTGGGCCTGGGGATGATCGGCGGCATGATGGCCGGCGGCGAGGGCAGCATGGCGGGACTCGACGAACTCGGCGGCGAGATGCCGGCGGAGGCCATGGCGGCGGCGGGTGCAGAGTTCGGTGCCGCATTCGCGGTGTCGCCAGAGGACTACATCCGTCAGCACTATGGTTCGATCAGCCTGGTTGAGGCGGTCCGGGAGCTGGTTCCGGATGCCGAGATCACGGTCGTCACCGGGTGTGGCGTCCTTGACTCCGAGCCATCTGACATCGACGCCGCGGTCGTGGCGGCGGCCGGCGCAGACGTCGTCATCGCCGCGTTCGGTGGCCGGGGCGGCTGGTTCTTCGGTGCGACCACCGAAGGCGAAGGATCCGACTCGGCCGACCTCGAGCTGCCGAGCACGCAGCGCGCACTCCTCAGCGCTGTCGCGGCGACCGGCACTCCCGTGGTGGGTGTGCTCTCGACCGGCCGCCCGATGGTCATCACCGAGTCGCTCCCGTCGCTGTCCGCGCTCGTGCACGCCTACTACGGCGGCCAGCAGGGGACGCGGGCGATTGCGAACGTGCTGTTCGGAGTTGCAACACCCGGCGGCAAGCTTCCGTACAGCATTCCGCGCCACACCGGCCAGGTTCCTGTCTACGCGGGCCAGCACGTCGGCAGCGGCTACCGTCGCACCGAGACCGACATGCACCAGGGTTACCGTGACATGCCGGCGACCCCGCTCTTCGCGTTCGGGCACGGCCTCAGCTACACGACATTCGAATACGGTGACATCAGCCTGAGTGACAGCACCGTGGAGGGGACCGGGTCGGTCGACGTCAGGATCAGGGTCTCGAACACGGGGACGGTGGCCGGCGACGAGGTCGTCCAGCTGTACTTCAGCGACACCGCAACGGGGCTGGTTCGTCCCGCCCAGGAACTCGTCGGCTTCCGGCGGATTTCACTCGCACCCGGTGCGTCCTCCACGGTGACGTTCACGGTGCGGATGGACCAGCTCGGCTACCTCGGCCTGGATGGGTCGACATACATCATCGAGCCCGGCCCCATCGACGTGCTGATCGGCTCGGCGTCGGACGACATCCGCGCCCAGGCGACGTTCGACGTCGTCGGACCGACTGTCCAGCTCGGCCGGTCCCGCTCGTTCCTGTCGGTTTCGCACGTCGAATAGGAGGCCGGGAACCGCTCGGCTTCGATGAGTCTGGCGATGGGTGTGGCCGAGTCGGTCAGGTCCGTCAGAGTCGGTCAGGGTCGCGGCATCCGTACCGCCACGTACAGGTCGACGAGCCGATCGCTGAGCTGCCGACGGAGCATCGCCGACTCGTTCAGCAGCGACAGCGCGTCGACGAGGGTCGAAGGCAGAGAGCGGATGCCGCGTGCTTCGCGTTCTTCGACGCTCAGGCGCAGGGGACTCAGCTCGATCGGTGCGGGAGGAGTCGTCCTGCGCGCGAGGCCGTCCGACGCTGCCGCCAGGAGGGCGGCGACCGCGAGGTAGGGGTTGGCGGTGGCATCACCGGGTTTGACCTCGATGTTCGCGCCGTGGGCGCCCGCCTGCGCCGTGGAGGGGATGTAGCGCACGGCTGCTTCGCGGTTCTGGACACCCCAGCAGAGCGAGGCCCCCGACCATCGGCCCGGTCGCAGCCGCTCGTAGCTCGACTCGCTCCCGCACAGGAGCGCGGTGGCGGCGGGCAGCGCATCGAGAATGCCCGCGATGACTGCGAGGCCGTCGCGCGTGGGGGTGTCGGGCGCCGTCGGCGTCAGCAGGTTGCTCTCACCTTGCATGACGGAGAGGTGGATGTGCATGCCGTTCGCCGCGGCGCCGACCGGCGGAATCGGCGCGAACGACGCGGTGAGGCCGTGGCGCAGGCTGACGCGCTCGATGACAAGACGCGTGAGCAGGTAGTCGTCGCACGCAGCGAGCGGATCACGGGCAGCGAGGGCGAGTTCGAACTGACCGAGACCGTGTTCGGCATGCACCTGAAGCACCGGTACGCCCGCGATCTCGAGATCGTCGAGCAGGGCGTCGATGAAGAGCTCATTCTGCAGCAGCGGCCGCTGACCGTATGCGGGGCCCTCGTGGGCGGGACGCGGGCCGGAGTCGGCGGCACCATCTCGAATCAGGCTGAACTCGATTTCGAAGCCGATCCGTGCCCGCAGTCCGCCCGCCATGAGGTTCTCGACCGTTCGGCGCACCGCGTAACGTCCGCAGCCGAAGAACGGTGTCCCTTCGGGCCAGAGCACGTCGGCGGGTGCCCAGCCGAGCTGCATCCGCTCGTCGATCAGGGCAAGTCGCGACGCGTCGGGTCGCACGAGCACGTCGCCGATCACCGCATCGAGCCCTGCGGCGTCTATCGGCTCGTCGCGCGGGGTGAAAAGCGCGGCGCTGCTGATCGAGGCGTGTACTCCGCTGTCGAGGGCTGCCGCGATGTGAGGGCGCGGGATGATCCGCGAGCGTTCGGTTCCGGCCGCATCGATGAGGGTGAGGAGCAGTCTGCGGAGGGACCCGCCACGGATGCCGCTCTCCGCGTGCGGGCCGTTATCGTTGTCGCCCACATCGACCCCCGCCCGTTCCGTCCCGGCCCGATGTGTCCGCCCGATCTGACCGATACGTCACATTGTGCTCGCTCGCGGGCGCCATCGTCCAGACGGGTGACAGAAGCACGGCGGCCCTGACGTCGTGCTGTGGGTGACATATTGATCCCCGGTGCGCGAAATATGCGGCAGGCGGCATCGAATGCGGATGCCGCGTGCTCATGTCGTCAGGCCGCGAGGTAGTCGAAGCGGGCTCTGCCGCCGAGGCGCGGGGTTCGATCGATGTCGACATGTCGGGGTGGGATGAACCACACTCTTGCGCGGGTGCCGACGCCGTCTATCCGTATGTCCCAGCCGTTGTCGTGGATGCGATGGTGGCAGGATTCGCAGAGCAGCACGCCGTTGGCGAGATCAGTGGCGCCCCGATCTCGAGTCCACCACTTGATGTGATGCGCTCGGGTCATTCCCGGTGGTAGTCCGCACATCGCGCACCCGCCGTCTCGTTCGACCAGCGCGAGCCGCTGTGACTTGG
The DNA here is from genome assembly GCF_011620715.1 of Microbacterium sp. Lineage (GTDB taxonomy): Bacteria > Actinomycetota > Actinomycetes > Actinomycetales > Microbacteriaceae > Microbacterium. The sequence continues at coordinate 9,832 of NZ_WOYP01000063.1, forward strand.
TGAAGAGCCGCTTCTCGCGTCCCCAGTCGAGGATCTGTCCGTCCGTGTCGAGCACGCAGGGGATGATGCGTCCGCCCGCGGCCATTTTGCGTGCGGTGGCGATGCTCACCGGTTGGCTGATGCCGTCGATGAGGGCGTGGCCTTCGCCGCTCTGGAGGTCTTCGAGGTTCATCCGCACGACGACGGTCGCCCCGCCGAGCGGAATGTCGCTGTGGTCGCACCCGAGGAAGTGCCGGGCGATCAGCGCGAGCGCGTCGAGTCGACGCTGGGGGACCGACCGCAGGTCTGAATCGGGGTCGGATCCGCGGTGTGGGTCATCGAGCGCCGCGCGGAAATCGGCGGTGACGATCGCCTCGACTGCGGTCTTGATGGGCGCGCCCGACTCGACGTCGCACTTGCCGGTGAAGTGCAGCATTCCGTCGCGCTCGTACATGACGAAGGACCGGTCGCCGCGCGCGTTGCGTTTCTTTCGGTTCGAGCCCATCGGGGTCGAGATGAGCCTCCGCGCGAGCGGTCAGCTTGGCGAGCTGGTCGAGGCTCATGCCGACGGCCTGGTCGGAGAGGATGCTTTCCGCAGTGTCGAGCGCCACTCGGTCGGCGCGGAGCGCGGCGCGGTCGAGCATCGTGATGCCGCAGCAGCCCGAGCGCGTTGTTGACCGCGATGAGGTGGGCGCCATTCAACGCGGATGCCGGCAACAGCGGCCCTTCACCGCCTGCGGCCCACGCGGCGCGAAGCAGGGCGAAGGCTTCATCGATGCCGGCGAGCGGATCGCTCGAGTCGTCGATGGGATCGTCGATGCATCGATGTTACCCGCAATCGTAGTGAGTGTCAAACAGATATTCTAATAGGGCCTGATAAAACAGGGGTGTGCGGGTACGATATTTGACCAGGGGTTGCAACTGTTTAGAACATAGATGGTATTTTGCCACCCTCGTTCGCCATCCCACCCCCACCGCGCCGGAACTCGTCACTCTGATCCCCAGTCACCGGGGTATGTTCAGGCGCGAGGGTTCTCAGGTCATGCACCTGGAGACGAAGTACTTCACCGGTGAAGTGCTCGCCTATCAGAACAAGATCTGCCCGCGGCTGCCGGATAGATCCCTGAAGGAAGGTTCCCGTTCCCGAGTAATGCGGTGTTCACCTGACTGGCGGCCATCGGTCTGCGCTGGTCACCCCTGCGTCACCTCCGATCGTTAGCGTGGCGCCGTCCCACAACCCCCGAACACTGAGGAGACTCTTCGTGCGTACTCGCATCATCGCCGGCGCCGCCATCTGTGCGACCGCCTTCGCACTCATGCCGGCCACGGCCGGCTTCGCCGCCGACGGGCCGATGGGATTCGATCCCATCGACGGAACCCCCTACTCCGAGGCGACGGCCACATGGACGGAGCCGTTCGTCATCCCCGAGGGCTACTCGCAGAAGCTGCTCGCGGATGAGACCGTGCTCGACATCTACGGTGACGGCGTCGACGACCTCACCGACATGAACACCGTCAACGAGACCGGGCAGCAGGCGGGCCGCTACCTCTACCGCACACACGAGGTCGGTGCCAATGGCGCACTGTCGGTCGTCGACCTGAAGACCGGTCAGGCGAAGGTCATCGCGCAGGATCCAGGCTGGCGCCGACTCGACGGCATCCGCTGGACTCCGTGGGGTACGATCCTGTTCGCCGAGGAGACTGCCGGCGGTCGCCTGTTCGAGGCGTTCCTGGACCCCAAGGACCCGACCAAGGTCGTCAAGGTCGAGACGCGCACCGAGGTGGGCATCCTGCGCCATGAGGGCATCGAGGCCATCGGCGACGGCACCGTCTTCGTGATCGATGAGCTGAACGGCGGGTCGATCTACAAGTTCGTGCCCACGACGCGCGGCGACCTCTCGGACGGCCAGCTCTACGCGCTCAAGCTCACCGGCCTCGACGACAGCGCCCAGCTGTGGAGCTCGGCGACCTTCGGAGAGAAGGTCGGCGCATTCGAATGGGTCGCGCTGGACATGGACCTGGTCGTCACCGACGCGGATGCTGCCGCCAACGCGGTCGCGGCAACCGAGTTCGGTCGCCCCGAAGACGTCGAGGTGATCGGCAGCACCCTGTATGTCGCGAACACCTCGGAGGACCGCGTCGTCGCGATCGACCTCAACAGCAACGTGCTGTCGAGCTTCGTGCAGTCCGGCCTGAACGTCCCCGTTGAGGATGCGGCCGCAGGCGTGACCGGGTTCAACAACCCTGACAACCTTGCGCAGGGCCCCGACGGTCGCCTCTGGATGGTCGAGGACAACTACCTCTCGGATGTCTGGGTCGCCGGTCTCGATACCGACCACGACGGTGCGGCTGACTCGGTCGAGCAGTTCGCCTCGCTGAAGGACTCCGGCGCTGAGATCTCGGGGATCTACTTCGGCAAGGACCCGAAGACGCTGTTCCTCAACGTCCAGCACCCCGACAAGGCGCAGGCCGACGGCACCTGGACCATCACACAGCGCTGATTCTCGCTGACAACCGCTAACACGCGCTGACAAGCGGGTGGTGGATGCCTCAGTCTCCATCACCCGGCGACGTCGTCTGGGTTGACTTCGGATCGCCGAGGGGTTCCGAGCCGGCGAAG
>NZ_WOYP01000063.1:12530-18251 GCF_011620715.1 Microbacterium sp.
CGGCGACGTCGTCTGGGTTGACTTCGGATCGCCGAGGGGTTCCGAGCCGGCGAAGCGTCGTCCCGCGGTGGTGATGCAAGAGGACTGGCTGCTCGCGTCCGACATCGCGACTGTCCTCGTTGTCCCGCTGACCTCGAATGTCGCGCTCGGAGCGTTCCCCGGCAATGTCCTCATCCCGAACGACACGTCCGGGCTTGAGAAGGACTCCGTCGGTGTCGTCTCGCAGGTGGGGCCGGTCAGCCGGGAGTTCCTCGACACGTACCCGGTAGGGCACCTCGCAGGCTACCTCGTCACACGGATCGCGGAAGGCATCCGCCTCATCATGGGCATCTGAGACATGCCGCAACGACCCTTCCCGACTACCCTGGACACCATGGAACAGACCTCTTCCCTCAAGAACCGGGCCGGTGCGGCACTGGCGATGTTCGCCGGCTTCGCCTGCCAGGGTGACGAACTCGGCTACGTCCCGGTCGGCCCGCTGTTGACTGTGTCATGAGCAACGCCGTCCCCGCGGACTTGCCGCGGCGCCCCGGCCCGCGTCCCTCGACGACTCCGACCAACCCGCACACTCAGCTCGACCAGCAGCCGAGCGACGACCAGCCGCGGCAGCGCCTCATCGGACAGCTCAGCGACCTGCCGGGTGTGGTCTGGACGGGCTCGATGATCTCCGTCCCGGGTGCAGAAGCGCTCACGCTGCCCCGAGGCACGGCCCAAGGGCCACCCGATGCGTTCATGATCGACACCGAGTTCGCCCACCTCCACCCAGCCCCCGACCATTCCCTGCACGTGGTGCTGCCGGTGAAGACCGCCGAGGCTGCGATCGAAGCCGGCTGGGCCGAGCTGCACCCCATCGCCCGCCGCGGCATCATCTCACCCGGTGCGGTCATGGTCTACGCTCCACGCGATGCGGTCGAGGCGGACATCGCCGCCGACCTCGTACGGACGTCCTACGCCTATGCAACAGGCACACAGCCTCCGCTCAGAGCCGCAGACCAGAGTCGGCACTGACAGCACGCGCCCTCAGGCGCGGTCGCGTGCGGCCGGCTTGGAGGTGCGGACGACCGCGGGCAGCAGGGCGAGCCACGAGCGTCCGCGCAGCGCACCCCACCATACGCCGGCACCGTAGGCGACGTCGTCGAGGCGTCGAGCGACGGCGAACCGCACCGGGTCGAGTTGCGGTCGCACGCGCGCATACTCCCACACCGTGTCGGCGACCGCGGCGACGAGCACCGCTCGTCGCGCCCGTCGTGAGAACAGCGCTGCGATCGCGGTGAGCGGCCACCAGTGCCGCAGCAGGAGCGTGAACCCTTGAGCGATCGCCGCGAGCAGGCCGTCACGAGTGAGCTGTGCCGCGACCGCCGCCGGTCTCGGCACATGGCCCAGGCGCCGCGCGATGCGCCCCATCACGACGGCGCTGATCGCGCCGGCGACGGGGATCGACCAGCGCCGCTGCGCGACGAGGGCGATGAGGACTCCGACCGCCCAGGGCGGCAGCACGACGGGGGCGACGTCGCGCGGATGCCGCTCCGCGAGCGGCTGCGCGCCGGTGCCGTAGAAGAACTTGCGGCCGAGCCACGTCCGCAGCGTGCTGCGATGCTCATGGCGCATCGTGGAGGCGGGTTCGAAACGCACGCGGTGCCCGGCCGCGACGAGGCGCCAGACCATGTCGACGTCCTCGGCCGCGTCCAGCGTGTCGTCGTAGCCGGTGCCCATCACCGCCACCCGACACACTTGACAGGTGCTCGAGACCCACGTCAATCGTGAGCGGGGACGGACCGCGGCGGCGTCTCGGCCGAGGTCGAGAGAGGATCGGGCATTCTCATACCGGGTGATCCAGTTCGGATCGGGCGACTCCAGCCCGAGAATCCGTGGTGCCACCATCCCGACGGCGGGGTCGGCGAAGTGCCTCAGCAGCGTCTCGATCGAGCCGGGCTCGACCACGACGTCGGAGTCGATGAACGCAACGAAGGGGGTGGTGACCGTCGCCAGCCCTACGTTGCGGGCGCCTGCGGCGCCGAGGTTCCTGGTGAGCGGGACCAGCCTCGCGCCGTGCGCGCTCACCACGGCTGCGACCGCCGCCGGGTCTTGCGACGCGTCGTCGACGACCACGACGCCGAGCCCCGCGGGCAGGCTGGCCAGGAGCCGGTCGAGCTGCTGCGGGCGATCGCGCACCGGGATGACGACGGTGGCCGCGGTCAGGGGCACCGGGGGGAGCGACGAGGCGACCGGGTCGGCCAGGCCGGTCGACAGCAGGTGCTCGGCGAGCGCCCGGCTCGCGCCATCGCGAACAGTGACGGTGCCGGCGTGGAGGAGCCCGACGGCGGCCGGCTTGAGCCGCGCGACGCGGGTGGGCGAGCCCCCCACGAGAACACCCCCACCGCCGAGGACCCGCGTGTGCCGGTTGAGCCTGACGGCGAAGCCGGCGGGGAGCCCCGGGGCATCCGGCCCGCGGCCGGTTGGCTTCTCAGTCAATCAGGCTTCCGTTCTCGGCCACCCGGCCGCCGCGCACCCTTCGTATCGCCGCGGTGCAGATGGCGTCCAGCAGGTGCTGCCCCTCGCCGGGGCTCGCGCCGGTCGGGTTGCCCAGCACGCCGTTCGGTGAGACGGCGCGCACACCCTCCTCACGCAGCCGCTGCAGGAGTTCGGAGAGCTTCGCGGTCGCGCCCGGAGCGATCCGATCGGCGCGCAGGTCCTGGGGCCGCAGGTGCGCGATGAGCGAGGTTTCCGCGCGCCCGGCGTGGGCGTCGCGGGGGAGTGCAGAGGATGCGGCGTCCCGGGGATCCGGCGAGCACGCCAGCCACGCGGCATCCCTGCCCTCATCTCGAAGCTGCCGGACGGCGTCCGCGAGGGCTTCCACGTTGCCGCCGTGCCCGTTCACGAAGACCAGGCGCCCTGCCCACTCACAGGCGGAGCGCCCGAACTCCAGGAGAAGCAGGGTGAGCGCCTCACGACCGATCGAGATGGTCCCCGGGAAGCCTTGGTGCTCTCCGCTGGACCCGTAGGCGATGGCCGGAGCCACCACGGCGTCGACTCCGTGGTGGCGCAGCTCTCGAGTCGCCCGCTCGGCGACCGTCGTTGCGACGAGTGTGTCGGTGTCCAGTGGCAGGTGAGGCCCGTGCTGTTCGGTGGATCCGAGCGGCACGAGAAGCAGCGGGTGGCCGACGGTCTCCCACGTGCGCGAGGCGAGCGACGGCGATTCAGAGGGGGACTGCATTCCCGGCATCCTCCCCTCACGCGTCGGCGCGGGCGACCCTTTCCTGCTCTGCCGTCGTCGATGTTCCCGCGGTCTCTGCCGTGCCGGTCGTGGCTTTCGTCTTGCGGGGTGTGGTGGCGGGGGCCATGGAGGCGGTCTCTGGCGCCGAGTCACCGAGCCTGCGTTCGAACCCCGGCGGCACCCAGAGGTCCGCGGGGCTGAGCTCGTGGATCGACGAGTGCCCGAGTCCGAGCACGGCGGAATCCAGTCCCATGCGCAGGAGGTCGAGCACGTTTTCGACGCCGGTCTGCCCGTTGGCTGCCAGACCCCACAGGTAGGCGCGACCGATCATGACCGCGCGGGCTCCGAAGGCGAGTGCCTTCGCGACGTCGCCGCCGCGGCGGATGCCGCCGTCGAGCAGCACCTCGACCTGGTCGCCGACGGCGTCGGCTACCGGGCCGAGACAGCGGATCGTCGCGGGAGTGGTGTCGAGGTTGTTGCCGCCGTGGTTGGACACCGAGATCGCGTCTGCCCCGATATCGACAGCGTGCTTGGCGTCGTCGACGCGGGTGATCCCCTTGAGAAGGAACGGACCGCCCCACTCCTTCCGCAGCCATTCGACGTCTTCCCAGCTGGGCGGCGGGGTCTGCATCCATTCGTAGTAGGCGCTGAAGAATGTCGGCGCCGGCCCGTCGGGCGGCTGCAGGTTGGGTGCGGTGAGGTCGGGAATGCCGACCTTCGCCCAGTCCAGCAGCCACCGCGGGCGGCGGATGCCCTCGGGGGCGAACTGGATCATCGCCTTGAGGTCCATCTTCTCGGGGATGGACGGGCTGCCCCAGTCGCGGCCGACCGAGAACGACCAGTCCAGCGTTGCTATGAGCGCCTTGGCTCCGGCCGCGCGGGCACGGTCCATCCGCTGGACCATCTGCTCCTTCGAGCCGGTCCAGTACATCTGGAAGAAGGTGTTCTCGTTCGCGCTGACGACTTGCTCCACCGGCTTGCTGGCGAACGAGCTCAGTCCCATGATGGTGCCGCGCGCCGCGGCGGCCCTGGCCACTGCGACCTCGCCATCGGGATCGACGGCCTGCACACCGGTGGGAGAGATGAGCACGGGGAGGGAGATCGGGATGCCGAGAACCGTCGTGGACAGGTCGCGCTCGGGCTGATGCCCGGCCACATGCGGGGCGAAGGCGAGCTCGGCGAAGGCATCCGTGTTGTCGTGCGGGGTGGCACCACGCTCTGAACCGGCGACGAGCGCCGCATACACGGACGGCGGAAGCCGCTTCTTCGCCCGCCGCTGAGCCTCCAGTACGGATTCAAACCACGGGTTCTGCTTCCAGGGCCATTCCAGAAGTCCTGTCATGCTCCGACCTCCTTGTCGATAGGGGATGCGCTGTGTTGTCGGTTCTGTCTACGGATATCCTAATGACACTCGGTGCCAAAATCGCTTAGCTCTGGAAGATCGCACTCAGCGCCGGCGCGACGTCGCGGAAGTCATGGATGACGCGGCACACGCCGCGGCCGCGTGCCGCCAGTTCGCGGCCCAGTTCGACGTCCTTCTCGCCGCTCGCGTCGAGCAGCACGTCCAGTCGCGGCAGCCGCGCAGCCAGAGGCCGCGGGTCGGGTCCGGCGTTGTGCACGCAGTCCGACAGCAGCACGACGCGGGCATCGCGCGCGGGGACGCGCGCGAGCTGGCCGGCCGCGACCTCCAGCGGGAACGCGATGTTCGTGAGGCCCCGCGCGGGCAGCCGCAGGATCGCGTCAAGCAGCTCCATGGGCTTCACCGGCTCGCCGAGGCGCAGCAGCAGCGCGGCATCCGACCAGAAGGCCACGACGCTGAGAGCGTCGTGCGCGAGCTCGGCCGAGAGTGCGCCGACGGTCGCGGCAGCGGTCTTGACGCGCTCGCCGCGCATCGAGCCTGACACGTCGACCAGCAGCACGACCGAGCGCCGGGTGCGCACCCGGTCGCGCACCACGATGTCCTCGTCGTCGGGCACCGGACGTTCGGCGAGCACCTCGATCGTGCGGTCGAGGTCGATCTCGTCCGACCCGCCTCGGTAGGGCATGCTCGCGAGTTCCCCGATGCCGCGGCGCGCTGTCGCGTCGCGTCGCGGGCGCGGCATCGCCAGCCGCGATGCAATGCGCCGAGCCTGAGCACGAACGCGCGGATCGGGCTCCGACGGATCGGCATCGGGCGCGACGAGCACCGCCGGTTCATCGGTCATCCCGGGAGCACCAGACCCCGGGGGGCCCTTGACCTTTGCGCGGCGCGGATCGCCGGGGCCAGCGCGCAACGCTGCGCCCGCGCCCCCGCTGGTCGCGTCGAACACCGTCGGATCCTCCTGAAGCTCCTTCGGCCGGCGCTTCAGCGGCGTGCCCCGGACCTCACGCCGACGTGACGACTCGCGCTGCAGCGGCCCATCGGCCGCGACGGCTCTTCAGCCGGGCGCGGCCGCGTGCGGCTCCAGGATGAAGCGGTCCTCCCAGATCTCCCGCAGCACGCGCTCCGGGGTCGTCTCGGCGGCCTC
>NZ_WOYP01000118.1:0-5348 GCF_011620715.1 Microbacterium sp.
CTAGCGCACCTGCGCGCTGATCACGCTCATGACGGCTGTGTCGGCGAGGGTCGTGGTGTCGCCCACTTCGCGACCCTCTGCCACATCTCGCAGCAGCCGGCGCATGATCTTGCCGGATCGGGTCTTGGGAAGTTCCTCGACGATGTACACGTCGCGAGGACGTGCGATCGGACCGATCTGCTCACTCACCCACGCCCGCAGCGCCTGGGCGAGCCCGTCGGCGGAGTGTGCGGCGAGATAGCTCTGCTTGATGATCACGAAGGCCGCGACCGCCTGGCCGGTCGTCTCATCCGACGCGCCCACCACAGCGGCCTCGGCGACCGCCTCGTTCGCGACCAGAGCCGATTCGATCTCGGCCGTCGACAGGCGGTGGCCCGACACGTTCATGACGTCGTCGACCCGGCCGAGCAGCCAGACGTCCCCATCGTCGTCGAGTCGCGCTCCGTCTCCGGCGAAGTAATACCCCTGGGACGCGAACTTGTCCCAGTACGTCTCCCTGTACCGCTCGGGGTCGCCCCAGATTCCGCGGAGCATGCTCGGCCACGGCTCGGTGACCACGAGCAGCCCGCCGTTGCCGTTCCCGACATGCACGCCGTCGTCGTCGACCACTTCGATCGACACACCGGGCAGCGGCACCTGCGCGCTGCCCGGCTTGGTCTCGGTGACCCCCGGGAGGGCCGAGATCATGATCGCGCCCGTCTCGGTCTGCCACCAGGTGTCGACGATCGGGGCGACCTTGCCGCCGACGATCTTGCGGTACCACATCCACGCTTCGGGGTTGATGGGTTCGCCGACCGAGCCGAGAAGGCGCAGCGACGACAGGTTGTACTGCTCCGGGATGGCGCGGCCGAGCTTCATGAAGGAGCGGATGGCGGTGGGCGCGGTGTAGAGGATCGACACGGCGTACTTCTGGATGATCTCCCACCACCGCCCTGGATGCGGCGTGTCGGGCGTACCCTCGTAGAGCACCTGCGTCGCCCCATTGGACAGCGGGCCGTAGGTGACATAGCTGTGGCCGGTGATCCAGCCGATGTCCGCGGTGCACCAGTAGACGTCCGTCTCGGGATGCAGGTCGTGGACGACCTTGTTGCTGAAGGTCGCCTGGGTGAGGTAGCCACCGGAGGTGTGCATGATGCCCTTGGGCTTTCCCGTCGTGCCGGAGGTGTAGAGGATGAACAGCGGCGTCTCGGCGGGGAACGCCCGGGCCTCGTGGTCGGCGGATGCCTGCGGCACGACGTCATGCCACCAGATGTCACGACCTTCGGTCCACTCGACGGTGTTGCCTCCGCGCCGGACGACCAGCACGTTCTCAACGGTCTCCTGCACACCCGAGCCGTTGCGATCGGCCAGGGCCATGTCGACGGCGGGCTTGAGCGGGCTCACCTTTCCCTTGCGGTACCCGCCGTCCGCCGTGATGACCAGCTTCGCGCCGGCATCGTCGATGCGGGTGCGCAGGCTGTCGGCGGAGAACCCGCCGAACACCACGGAGTGGATCGCACCCAGGCGCGCCACGGCGAGCATCGCCGCGATCGCCTCAGGGATCATCGGCATGTAGATCGCCACCCGGTCGCCCTCGCCGATGCCGAGTCCCTCGAGCACATTCGCGAGGCGCTTCACCTCGTCCGTCAGCGCGGCGTAGGTCACATGGCGAGAATCGCCCGGCTCGCCCTCCCACAGCAGCGCGACGCGGTCGCCGTTGCCGGCTTCGACGTGACGGTCGAGGCAGTTGTACGCGACGTTGAGCTCGCCGTCGGCGAACCAGGTCGCGAACGGCGGGTTGGACCAGTCGAGCACTTGCGTGAACGGGGTGTGCCAGTGCAGCTCGCGCGCCTGCTCGGCCCAGAAGGCCGTGCTGTCCGCCGCCGCGCTCGCATACAGGGCTCGTGTCCCCACGGCATTCGCGGCGAAGCCTGTGGGCGGAGAGAACCGGCGGTCCTCGTTGAGTAGGTGATCGATCTGGCTGCTCATGCGCGCTCCTTCGCGGGCCGTTCCCGGGCGGCCGGGTCAGCAGACCCCCCGCTACGACACCGTAAACCCATCCAGTGCCTTGTGGCCTCACTGCCTCCGATAGCGGGTGGCGGAGCTGACCCGGACACACGGAGCCGGACCCGGCCGATACATCGGCAACGGCGTGGTGAGCTTGTTTGGACGGTCCCCTGATCTTGCGTATGCTCTTCACCGGCCGAACATTCGATTCTGGCATTGCGGCACCCGCCCCACCCCCGAACTGCGGTGTCGCGCGGGGCGGCATCCCATTCCCCCCATGGGATGCCGCCCTCTTCGTCTCCGCCGGCTCCTCCCCAGGCGAACCCGTGCGATCGGCTTCCCGCCGGTGCACCGGAAGCCGCCTCGCGCGGAGCGTCGTGCCCTAGCTTCGACGCATGACCGAACGCTTCGTCGTCCAGCCGCGCGCCGCGGCCACCGGCGCAGCCGGTCACCGCCTGCGCGAGGCGCCGACGCCGACGTCCGCGCAGGCAGCCGCGGCGGAGCCGGTGGCGGTCCGGGTGCTGCCGGACCGGCATCCCGTCCTGGAGCCACTGGCTCGGTACATCGACGATCCCGATGTGACCGACCTGTTCATCAACGGCGCGAGCGGCCTGTTCGTCGATCGAGGGCGCGGGGCCTGGCCCGCTCCCGAGTGGCGTGCGCGCGAAGAGGATGTGCGCGACCTCGCCGTCGCGCTCATCGGGCTCGGCGGTCGCCACATCGATGACGCGACACCGTGCGTGGACGTCCGGCTGGAGGGCGGCATCCGTGTCCATGCGGTACTGCCGCCGGTCGCAGCGGAGGGCACCGCGATCTCGATCCGCGTTCCGCGCCTGGACAGCCCCGACCTGGCCGAGCTCGAGTCCCGGGGCATGTTCGACGCTGCCACTGGGCGGTGGCTCGAGGATGCCGTCACCCGGCGCGAGAACCTCCTCATCACGGGTGCCGCGGGCGCCGGAAAGACCACGCTGCTGGCCGCCCTGCTCGGGTGTGCGCCGGCATCGGACCGGATCGTCACGATCGAAGACGTCGCCGAGCTGCGTCTCTCGCATCCGCACCATGTGCGCCTCGAGGCGCGACAGGCCAACCTCGAGGGAGCCGGGGCGATCGGCCTGCCGCGGCTCGTGCGCGAGGCGCTGCGGATGCGGCCCGACCGGCTCGTGGTGGGGGAGTGCCGCGGAGAAGAGGTGCGGGAGCTGCTGTCCGCACTGAACACCGGCCACGACGGCGGTGCGGGCACGCTGCACGCGAACGGCCTGCACGACGTCCCCGCCCGGCTCGAGGCATTGGGCGCGCTCGCCGGGCTCGACGATCGGGCGCTGGCCCGCCAAGTCGCCAGCGCGATCGGCTGCGTACTGCACATCGATCGCGCAGAGGACGGTACGCGCCGGCTCGCCGCCGCAGGGCGTCCCGTGATCGCGCCGACCGGGCGCCTGAAGATCGAGGAGCTGCCGTGGCCGGCCCGGTGAGCTCCTCCGCGATCGCCGACTCCGTGCTGCGGCTTGCGGTGCTGCTCCAGGCCGGCATCGCACCGGCGCGAGCGTGGGCATATCTCGCCGAGGCGGGCGACGAACCGGCCGTGCGGGTCTGCGCGGCGGTCGAGCGGGGGATGCCGCTGCCCGCGGCGATTGCAAGCGCCGGCGTGCCGTCGATCCCGCAGCGCAGACTCAGATCCCGGCGGGCCGGACATGACTCCGGGCAGACCCGATGGAGCGATGTCGCAGCCGCCTGGCAGGTCGCGGCCGCAGTGGGCGCGCCGCTGGCCGAGAGCCTGCGCGCGCTTTCCGCCGCGCTCCGCGACGCTCAGGAGGCCGCGGACGACGTGCGAGTGGCGCTGGCGGAGCCGGCGGCCACCGCGAAGCTCATGGGATGGCTGCCTCTGGTCGCGGTGCTTCTTGGCGTCGCGCTCGGTTTCGACACGTTCGGCACCCTGATGGGCAGCCCGATCGGCCTCGCCTGCCTGGTCGCCGGCGCGGCTCTCATCGTCGGTGCACAGCGCTGGAACGCGGCACTGGTCGGGCGTGCCCGCGCGGCCGGCGGCATTCCCGGCCTGGACGCGGAGATGCTCGCGATCGCCTTGAGCGGGGGCGTGTCGATCGACCGCGCCCGCCGCCTCGTGCTCGAGGCGACGGGCGCGACGCCGGATGCCGCGACCGACGCCGTGCTGGACCTCTCCCGCACCGCCGGGGTGCCCGCGGTCGAACTCCTGCGGGCAACCTCGACCCTTGCCCGCCACCGTGCTCGGATCGACGGGCGACTACGGGCGGCACACCTTGCGACGCGCCTTCTCCTTCCGCTCGGGGTCTGCACGCTCCCGGCCTTTCTCCTGCTCGGGGTCGCGCCCATGCTGCTGAGCGTCATGACCTCCGTGCGCCTGCCCCTCTGACCGTGCCCAACACTCGTGCCCACCGACCGTGCCCACCGACCGTGGAAGGAACACCCATGTCACTGCCTCCGCTCACCCGCCGCCGCGCTGCCCGCCTCTTCGTGGACGACACCGGCGCCGCCACCGCCGAATATGCGATCGCCACGATGGCGGCCGTAGCGTTCGCCGGACTTCTGGTCGTGATCATGCGCTCTGATGAGGTCCGCGGAATCCTGACGGATCTGGTTCGTCGCGCACTGACGGTCGCATGATCCGGCGCGGATTCGGCGACGACCGCGGATCGGTCGTCGCCGAGTTCGCCGTCGCGCTGCCCGCGGTCGCGCTCGTGCTCCTGCTCGGCGCTGGAAGTCTCGGTGCGTGCGCGCGGCAGGTGCGGTTGCAGGATGCCGCGGCCGACGCGGCCCGGCTCATCGCCCGCGACGATGCCGAGGTGCGCGCATGGGCTGTCGTCGAGTATGCGGTCCCGGGGGCGTCCGCGGTGACCGAACGCCGTGGTGACCTGGTCTGCGTCACCGCCTCGGCTTCCGCGAGCGTCCTGCCGGTCGCGCTCAGCGCCACCAGCTGCGCACTCGACGGCGGACTGTGATGGCCGGCACGATCCTGACGGTCGGTGTCGTCGTGTGCACCGCCACCCTCTCTCTCGCCTTCACGACGGCGGGTGCCGCCGCGGTGTTCTCGCAGAGACTGGCGGGTGCGGCTGACGCAGCCGCGCTCGCGGCGGCGGATGCGGCATCCGGTCTCGTCGACGGCGCTCCTTGTGATCGCGCGGCCGAAGTCGCCGCCGCGGCGGGCGCCGACGTGAGCGTCTGCGACCTCGACGGGCTCATCGCCACGGTGACCGTCTCGGCGACCTTCGTGCGGTTCGCGACGACGGCTTCGGCCCGAGCGGGGCCGCCGGGGTAGGCCGGGGGTCTGGGGCGGAGCCCCAGTGTGGGCGCGCGTCAGCAAGCCGGGGGTCTGGGGCGGAGCCCCAGTG
>NZ_WOYP01000118.1:5448-18206 GCF_011620715.1 Microbacterium sp.
AGCCCCAGTGTGGGCGCGCGTCAGCAAGCCGGGGGTCTGGGGCGGAGCCCCAGTGTGGGCGCGCGTCAGCAAGCCGGGGGTCTGGGGCGGAGCCCCAGTGAGGCGCGTGTATGGTGTGCTTCGACGAAAGGACGCCCCCGGTGGCAACAGGCAAGAAGCTCGTCATCGTCGAATCACCGACGAAGATGAAGTCGATCCAGGGGTACCTCGGCGACGAATATGAGGTACTCAGCTCGGTCGGGCACATCCGCGATCTCGCGAGCAAGAAGGACATCCCGGCCGACAAGAAGACGGCGTACGGCAAGTACTCGATCGACATCGACAACGACTTCGACCCTTATTACGTCGTCAACGACCGCAAGACCAAGACGGTCGCCGAGCTCAAGCGCGCGCTCAAGACGGCCGACGAAGTCCTGCTCGCCACGGATGAGGATCGCGAGGGGGAGGCGATCGCGTGGCACCTGCTGGAGGTGCTCAAGCCGAAGGTTCCCGTCCACCGGATGGTGTTCCACGAGATCACCAAGGACGCCATCCGCGCCGCGGTCGAGAACACCCGCGAACTCGACCTCGCCCTCGTCGACGCGCAGGAGACCCGCCGCGTACTGGACCGTCTATACGGCTGGGATGTCTCGCCCGTGCTCTGGCGCAAGGTCGGCAGCGGCCGCGAGGGCGCCGCGCTCAGTGCAGGCCGCGTCCAGTCCGCCGCCACTCGCATGGTCGTCGACCGAGAACGCGAGCGCATGGCGTTCGTCACGGCCGGCTATTGGGATGTCCAGGCGCTCGCCGTCAAGGCTGCCGAATCGTTCACCACCCGCCTCGCCCGTCTCGACGGAGCGCCCGTGGCCCGCGGAACCGACTTCGATGACCGCGGCCAGCTGAAGAAGGTCGTCGTCGTCCTGGACGAAGCCAAGGCCCGCGCACTCGCGGCTGCGATCGAGGGTGTCGGTGAGGCATCCGTCACCGCACTCGAATCCAAGCCCGGCACGCGCAGCCCGAAGGCGCCGTTCACGACCTCGACGCTCCAACAGGAGGCCGGCCGCAAGCTCTCGATGAGCGCCAAGCACGCGATGAGCGTGGCCCAGCGTCTTTACGAGAAGGGCTTCATCACCTACATGCGCACCGATTCGGTGGCTCTGAGCACTCAGGCGATCACCGCGGCACGCGAGCAGGCGGTCTCGCTCTACGGCGAGCAGGCCGTGCCGCTGAACCCTCGGGTGTACCGCAGCAACAGCAAGAACGCGCAGGAGGCGCACGAGGCGATCCGTCCGTCGGGTGAGCAGTTCCGGACGCCGGCTTCCGTCTCGGGCGAGCTCGACCGCGACGAGGAGCGAATGTACGACCTCATCTGGAAGCGCACGGTCGCCAGCCAGATGGCCGACGCCAAGTACGAGACGACGACCGTGACGCTCGCGGTCGACGCGCCGGTCGACGGCGCCGTCCAGCGTGCCGAGTTCACGGCATCCGGCACCGTATACACCTTCAAGGGCTTCCTCGAGGCGTACGAAGAGGGTCGCGACGAGAAGCGCAGCGACGCCGACAAGACCGACGACCAGTCGCTGCCGTTGCTTGCCGTCGGCGATGCGCTGCGGCTCGAGCGGATCGAGCCCAAGGACCATGCGACCACTCCGAAGCCGCGCTACACCGAGGCGAGCCTCGTCAAGGCGCTCGAGGAGAAGGGCATCGGACGCCCCTCCACCTTCGCGAGCATCATCGATGTGATCCTCGACCGCGGCTACGTCACCAAGCGCGGTCAGGCACTCGTGCCCAGCTGGCTCGCGTTCAGCGTCGTGCGTCTGCTCGAGGAGCACTTCGCCGACCTGGTCGACTACGACTTCACCGCGGGGCTCGAAGACGACCTCGACGCGATCGCCCGCGGCGAGCAGCAGCGCACTGCGTGGCTGCGCGAGTTCTACTTCGGCTCCGACGCTCAGCCGGGGCTGCGCAACATCGTCGAGAACCTCGGCGAGATCGATGCCCGCGAACTCAATGCGACGCGCATCAGCGACACGATCACCCTGAGGTTCGGCAAGTACGGCCCGTACCTCGACGTCATCGACCCCGCTGATCCCGACGCCCCGCCGCGCCGTGTGAACATCCCCGAAGAACTCGCTCCCGACGAGCTCACGCCCGAGAAGGCGCAGGAGCTGATCGATGCTCCGGTCGCCGGCAACCGCGTGCTCGGGGAGAACCCCGAAAACGGCAAGCTCGTCGTGGTGAAGGACGGCCGCTTCGGCCCGTACGTCGAAGAGACCGAGCCGCAGGATCCCACCGTCGTCGACGAGGCCACCGGGGAGATCGTCGAAGAGGCGCCGAAGAAGAAGCCCGCCTCGAAGACCGCAGCGGCTTCTAAGACCAGCACGGCGAAGAAGGATGCCGCGCCCAAGCCGCGCACGGCGTCGCTGTTCAAGTCGATGTCGGTCGACACGATCGACCTCGGCACGGCGCTGCGGCTGCTGGAGCTTCCCCGCACCGTCGGCATCGACCCGGAGTCGGGAGAGCCCATCACGGCGCAGAACGGCCGCTACGGACCGTACTTGAAGAAGGGAGCCGACTCGCGCACGCTGGATAACGAGCAGCTCATCTTCGACATCGACCTCGAGCAGGCGCTCGCGATCTATGCGTTGCCGAAATACGGAGCCAGGCGTGCGTCGAGTGCGCTGGCCGAGTTCGATGACGATCCGGTCAGCGGCAAGCCGATCCGGGTGCGCGACGGCCGTTTCGGCGCGTACGTGACCGACGGCGAGACAAACGTGACGATCCCGCGCGGCCAGACCGTGGACGACATCACCTATGAGATCGCGGTGCAGATGATCGCCGAAAAGCGCGCCAAGGGCCCGGCTCCCAAGCGGACCCCTGCGCGCAAGGCGACCAACGCCCGCAAGGCGTCGGCCAAGAAGTGAGCCCACCGGTCGCGCCCGCCGCCGAAGCAGCCGGCCCGGTCCGCGGTGTGTTCATCACCTTCGAGGGCGGCGACGGCGTCGGCAAGACCACGCAGGCGGCGCTCCTGGAGGAGTGGCTCGCCGCCCGGGGACGCACGGTGGCGCGCAGCCGCGAGCCCGGCGGCACGGAGGTCGGCGTCCTGATCCGCGACATCGTCCTGCACCATCGGGGGGAGATCGCGCCGCGCGCGGAGGCCCTGCTGTACGCCGCCGACCGCGCCCACCACATCGAGCACCTCGTGCGCCCCGCCCTCGAGCGTGGAGAGGTCGTGATCCAGGACCGGTACCTCGACTCGTCCGTCGCATATCAGGGCGCCGGCCGCGTCCTCGGTCGTGATGAGGTGCGCGACCTGTCACTCTGGGCGACCGAGGGACTGCTTCCCGACCTGACCGTCCTGCTGGATCTGGACCCTGCACTCGCGCGCGCGCGACTCGTCGCCGATGACAAGCCGTTCGATCGGCTCGAGTCCGAGCAGTCCGCGTTCCACGACAGAGTCCGGGCGGAGTTCCTCGCACTCGCCGCCGCAGAGCCCGATCGCTTCCTCGTCCTCGATGCGTCGCGCGGATCGGCCGATCTCGCGACCGACATCCAGGGTCGGGTGCAGTCCCTGCTGGACGCCCATGCGGAAAAGGCCGTCGGTGACGCCGATTAGGCTGGGCCCATGGACAGCGCGGCGGTTGCGGACGCTCCGGCGGTGACTTCGCCCCCGGTCGCGGCCGATCTCCCGTGGGGCGCTGTGTGGGGGCAGGACGAGGCCGTCGCGACGCTGCGGGCGGCGGCATCCGACCCCGAGTCGATGACGCACGCCTGGCTCATCACCGGACCGCCCGGATCGGGTCGATCCACCCTCGCCTACGCGTTCGCCGCTGCGCTGATCGCCGAGGAGGGTGATGAGCGGGCAATGCGGCAGGTGCTGTCCGGCACGCATCCCGATATGACCGCTCTGCGCACCGAGGGTGTCATCATCTCCATCAAGGACGCACGATCGCTCGTGGAGCGCTCGTACTTCGGTCCTTCCCTCGGCCGCTACCGCGTGATCGTGGTGGAGGATGCCGACCGCATGGTCGAGCGCACCTCCAACGTCCTGCTGAAGGCCCTCGAAGAGCCCCCGGAGCGAACGGTCTGGGTGCTGTGCGCGCCGAGCGACGCCGATCTGCTGCCGACGATCCGCTCGCGCGTGCGCACCCTGCGGCTGCGCGAGCCCGACATCGAGGACGTCGCGCGTCTCATCTCGCAGCGCACCGGCGCAGACCTCGCGGTCGCCGAGCAGTCCGCTCGCCATGCCCAGCGCCACATCGGCATGGCGCAGCGACTCGCGACGGATGCTGCGGCCCGCGCGCGCCGCGACGACATGCTGCGCGGGGTCCTGGCCGTGCGCAGCGTCGGTGATGCCGTCGAGGTCGCCGGCCGCGTCGTGGCCGCCGCCACAGACGACGCCAAGGCGCTGACCGCGGAACGCGACGACGCCGAGCGCTCGAGCCTGCTGCGCACGCTCGGCATCGCAGAGGGAGCCGCAGTGCCCCCGGCCGTGCGTTCGCAGCTGAGCGCGCTCGAGGACGATCAGAAGCGCCGGGCGACGCGCAGCCTTCGCGACGGGATCGACCGTGTCCTGACGGATCTGCAGTCGATGTTCCGCGATGTCGTCATGCTGCAGTTCGGCCGTGGTGGCCGCGCTGACGGAGACTTGATCAATCGGGAACTCGAGCCGGAGCTGCGTGCCCTGGCCTCGGCCTGGACGGTGGAGCGCTCCCTCGTCGTCCTGGACCGGATCGCCGAGACCCGTCGCAACCTCGAACAGAACGTCGCCCCGACCCTCGCCCTGGAAAGCATGCTCGTGACCGTTGCGAGCGGGAGGATCCCGTGAACAACACCTTGCTGCGTCCGAACTCACCTCGACGCGCCCGCCGGATCATCGCGATCGTCGCCGGACTGGCTGCGGCGTCCGTTGCGCTGTCGGGCTGTCTCTACTCGATCATTCCCGAGTCGAAGCCCTCGTCGTCCTCGAGCCTGGCGCCGGACACCGACGGCATCGCCGAGGACCTGCTGCCCTTCTACGAGCAGACCCTGTCCTGGACGGACTGCGGAGCGTTCGAATGCACGATGTTGACCGCGCCGCTGGATTGGTCCGACCCGTCTGCAGGCCAGATCGAGCTTTCGGTGATCCGCCAGCGCGCCGAGTCCGGCAGCGCGATCGGGTCCCTGCTGACCAACCCGGGTGGTCCGGGGGCCGGCGGTGTCAGCCTGATCCGCGACAGCGTCGACTTCGCGGTCGGCTCGGCGCTGCAGCAGCAGTTCGACGTGATCGGCTTCGATCCGCGAGGCGTCGGCGAGTCGACCGCCGTGACCTGCTTCGACGACGCCGCGATGGACTCGTACCTCTTCGACATCCCCACCGACCCGCGTGGGTCCGATGGCTGGACGGCGCAGCGCCAACAGTGGAACCAGCAGTTCTCCGACGCGTGCGAGGCGAACAGCGACGGCATCCTGCCCTTCATCACGACCGAGAACGCCGCCCGGGACATGGATCTGATGCGTGCGGTGCTGGGTGATAAGCAGCTGAACTATCTCGGCTACTCGTACGGGACGTTCCTCGGTGCGACCTATGCGCAGCTCTACCCCGAGCGCGTCGGGCGCCTGGTGCTGGACGGTGCGATCGATCCGGCCGTATCGGGCGTGGACGTCAGCACGATCCAGGCGATCGGGTTCGAATCCGCCCTGCGCGCGTACATGGCCGACTGTCTGACGCAGTCGGACTGCCCGTTCAGCGGCACGGTCGACGAGGGGATGGCGGACCTCGGCACGATGCTCGCCAGCGTGGAGCGATCACCGCTTCCCGCGGCCGATGGCCGCCTGCTCGGCGCCGATTCCCTGCTGACCGGCATCATCGCGGCGCTGTATGCGCAGGAGAGCTGGCCGTACCTGTCGGCCGCACTGACCGACGTGCTGCAGGGCAATCCCGAGATCGCGTTCCAGCTCGCGGACTTCTACTACAACCGCGAGGGCGGCACGTACCTCGACAACTCCACCGAGGCCTTCCGCGCCTACAACTGCATGGACTACCCGCTCGAGACCAGCGACGAAGCCAAGGCCGCAAGTGATGCGCGGATCGCCGCCGAGGCACCGACCGTCGCCCCCTACTGGTCCGGTCCCGATCCGTGCGAGTCCTGGCCCCACCCGCCGACCGGCACTCGCGGCGCGATCTCCGCGGAAGGCGCCGCGCCGATCGTCGTGATCGGCACGACGAACGACCCGGCGACCCCGTACGAGTGGGCGGTGTCGCTGGCCGACCAGCTGTCATCGGGTGTGCTCATCACCCGCGTCGGCGAAGGCCACACCGGCTACAACAAGGGCAACGCCTGCGTGGATGCCGCCGTCGAGGCGTATCTGCTGCAGGGGACCGTGCCCGAGGACGGCCTGCGATGCGAGTAGAGCGGATGCCGCAGCCGGCCGCGTCTGCGGGGGCTCCGGCGACCCTGTAAGATCGATGATCGTGCATCGCGCAAGCAGCGCGCGCCACCTTAGCTCAGTCGGCAGAGCATCTCACTCGTAATGAGAAGGTCGAGAGTTCGATTCTCTCAGGTGGCTCCGAGAGGCTGTCAGCCTCATTCGTCGGCCCTGCAGGAACGAAGACGGGGTGGATCAGCAAGATGAGCGCAGCGCTCGACGCCGTCCTCGAGATCTTCACCTGGATCGGCTTCGGCGCGGGCGCCCTGCTCGCCGGCATCGCCCTGATCGCCTACCTCTTCGATGGAACCTGGGTGCCGGCGCGCGCAGTGGTCGAACCGACCGAGCACGGCACGGTGGTGCGCTGGTTCGACGAGGACGGCGGCGTCAACGAGGCGCCCCTCACCCACGAGCAGCTCGCGGTCGTCGGAGAGGCCGGCATGTACGACATCTTCGCCCGCCGCGGCTGGAACAACCGCATGCGCCTGACCCAGCGGTCACCGCTCGTGCGCTCGCTCGCGGTGCTGGCTGCAGGACTGATCGGCCTCGGCGTGGTCGCGCTCGCGACATCGTCGATCCTGCTCTTCGTGCGCGGCTGATCCGGCACTCACGCAAGCGCGAGCATGCCGCCGGCCAGCAGCGCAAGGGCAAGGCCCACCCACTGCACTCTGCCGACCCGCTCCTTCAGCACGACCGCCGCGAGGATGATCGTTCCGGCCGGGTACAGCGCGGTGAGGGCCGACACGATCGAGAGGTCGCCGATCCGCAAGGCGAGCAGCATGACGGCATTGGCGGCGGCATCCACCACTCCGCACATGAGCGCGAGCGTCCATGCTCGCGAAAGCGATGCCGGAACACCGACCCGGCCGCTGTCCGCGGCGTGCTCGAGATCGGCGTGCCCGCTCGGCGTGGCGCCGAGCGCGACTCCCGACATCTCCAGCACGGAGGCCGCGCGGCGCCCCGTGCGAATCGCCCGGATCACGAGGACGCCGATGATGACCGCGGTGATGGTCACGGTCGTCGCGCGGGTCATCACAAGCGGCACGAGCCCGCTCTCCGGGCTGGTCTGATCGATGGCGATCAGGAACGCCCCGATCGCCAGGCCTGCCCCGATCGCCATGAGAAGTCCGCGCGCACCGGGCCGCACGACCCGCTCTCCGGGAATGAACCCCACCAGCACGACGGCTGCGAGCGCGATGCCCAGACCGAGATAGCCGATCGGCGAGAGCGTCTCGCCGTTGACGAACAGGCCCCACAGCATCGGCGCGACCGCCGAGACGACGGCTGTCAGGGGAGAGAGGATGCTCATCGGTCCGATCGCGAGGCACGCGTACAGCAGCGCGATCGCGATCATTCCGAACACTCCCGCCAGCGCGCCCCATGCCAGGTCCGCGGGTGCCCACTCTCCGCCGACGACCGGCAGCAGCACGGTGAGAAGGAGCAGGCCGGATGCCGCACTCGCGGCGGTCACCACGATCGAGCGCAGCCGCTTGGCCGCGAGTCCGCCCAAGAAGTCCGCTGCGCCGTAGACGACGGCGCCGAAGAGCGCGAGTCCGGCCGAAAGCATGGTCGTTCCAGCATAGGGATTTGCCACGCAAGGTCATTTCGCTAGATAAGCTAGCGATATGACCTCGCCTCGCCCCTCTCACAGTCAACCCACGCGATGGCTGAGGGTCGGCATCCCGGTTCTGCTGGTGCTGATCTGGCTCGTCGGCGGCTCTATCGGCGGCCCGTACTTCGGCAAAGTCGACGAAGTCGCGACAAACGATCAGTCCTCGTTCTTGCCGCAGAGCGCCGATGCCACGCAGGTGAGCGAGCGGCTGCCCGACTTCCTCGGCGCTGACACGATCCCGGCCGTCGTCGTGGTGACGGGCGAGGGGGCCCTCACCGATGACGAGTTCGCCTCCGTGCAGACGCTGAGCGACGACATCGCCGGCATCGACGGCGTGCAGGACGGTGTCTCGCCGCCGATCCTCTCGGAGGACGGCGAAGCGATGCAGATCTTCGTGCCGATCGACTCGTCCGGCGAGGTGCGCGTCGTCGTCGAGGAGATCCGCACGATGCTCTCCGAGCAACTGCCGAGCGCGCTGGACGGGTGGGTGACAGGGCCAGCGGGCTTCACGGCCGACCTCGTCAAGGGCTTCCTGGGCATCGACGGGCTGCTGCTGATCGTCGCGCTGCTGGCCGTGTTCGTCATCCTGGTGATCGTCTACCGATCACCGCTTCTGCCGATTCTGGTGCTGATGACCTCACTCTTCGCACTGTGCGTGGCGCTGCTGACGGTGTGGTGGCTCGCGTATGCCGGCATCGTCGTGCTCAACGGGCAGGTGCAGGGCATTCTCTTCATCCTCGTGATCGGTGCTGCGACCGACTACGCGCTGCTGTACGTCGCGCGGTTCCGCGAGGCCATCGGCACGGGAGCCCGGCGGTGGGAGGCGACGACGCAGGCCTGGCGCGGTGCGTTCGAGCCGATCATCGCTTCGGGCGGCACCGTCATCGCGGGTCTGCTCTGCCTGCTGCTGTCCGACCTCGCGACCAACCGTGCGCTCGGACCGATCGCTTCGATCGGCATCGCGTTCTCCGTGCTGTCCGCGCTCACCTTCCTCCCCGCTCTGCTCGCGCTGTTCGGCAAGGCGGCCTTCTGGCCGTTCATCCCGAAGCACGGGGTCGTGTCGATCCCCGACGATCTGATGCAGCCCCAGGGGCGTGCGTCAGAGAGCCGGGGGTCTGGGACGGAGCCCCAGAGAACAACAACATTCTGGCCGCGCCAGGCACGCTTCGTCGCACGGCACGCACGACAGGTGTGGATCGCATGCACGATCGTGCTGCTGGTGGCCGCCGCCGGTCTGCTGCAGCTCAAGGCCGACGGGGTGCCTTCGAGCGATCTCGTGCTGGGGGCTTCGCAGGCGCGCGACGGCCAGGACGTGCTCGGCGATCACTTCCCGGCAGGGTCGGGCAGTCCCGCGTACGTCATCGTCCCGGAGGAGGACGTCGTCGACGCTGTCGGAGTCCTCGCCGACAGCGACGGAATCGAATCCGTTGCGACAGCGGCTGAGGACTCGCCGACAGGGCAGGCCGGCGTCACGATCGAGGGCGGCGCTGCCGTGTACGTCGTCGCCGGCCCTCCGGGAGCAGAGGCACCCGCTCCTACCGTCTCCGAGGGCGATGTACTGCTGATCGCCACGCTGACGGATGCCGCGGACTCGGTGGCGGCCGAAGACACGGTGCGCGAACTCCGGGCGAGCCTCGACGACGCAGTCGGCACGGGCACGGCTCTTGTGGGCGGTGTCACCGCGATCGACATCGACTCGAAGGACACCTCGATCCGCGACCGTACGATCATCATCCCGGTGATCCTGCTCGTGATCCTGCTGATCCTCATGCTTCTGCTCCGGGCGATCGTCGCCCCGGTGGTGCTGATCCTCAGCGTGGTTCTTTCGTTCGGTGCAGCGCTGGGGGTGAGCGCTCTCGTGTTCAACCACGTGCTCGGCTTCCCCGGCGCGGATCCATCGGTGCCGCTGTACGGGTTCGTCTTCCTCGTCGCGCTGGGCGTGGACTACAACATCTTCCTGATGTCGCGGGTGCGGGAGGAATCCCTCGTGCACGGCACACGTCCAGGCATTCTGCGCGGCCTGATCGTGACGGGCGGCGTGATCACGTCCGCGGGGCTGGTGCTGGCCGCGACGTTTGCGGCGCTCGGGGTCATCCCGATCCTGTTCCTCGCCCAGCTCGCGTTCATCGTCGCGTTCGGCGTGCTGCTGGACACCTTCATCGTGCGATCGCTGCTCGTTCCTGCCGTCACCTACGACATCGGGCGGGCGATCTGGTGGCCCTCGAAGCTCTGGCGTCGGGGCGTGGATGCGGCGGCGCCGATGCCCGAGACGGGGCAGGTGCTCTCTGATGAGCCCGGGTTCGTCGCAGACGACAGCCACCCCCTGACACGCGAGGAGTACCGTCGTACGCTCGAGTCATGACCAGAGCATTGTTCGTCGTCGACGTGCAGAACGACTTCACCGAGCGCGGTGCGCTCGGTGTGGCCGGAGGTGACGAGGTCGCCCAACGCATCACGCGCTTCCTGGGCGCGCATGCGGTGGATTACGAGATCGTCGTCGCATCGCGCGACTGGCACGACGGCGACAACGACAACGGCGGCCACTTCGCGGCCGGCGAGCCCGACTTCATCGACACGTGGCCGGCGCACTGCGTCGCGGGTACATACGGAGCCGAGTATGACGAAGGCTTCGACACGTCGTCGATCACCCACCACCTGAAGAAGGGCCAGGGCAAGCCGGCATACTCACTGTTCGAAGGCGTCGCCGACGACGGCACGACCGCCGCTTCGCTCCTCGAACGGCACGGGATCATCGATATCGACGTCGTGGGCCTCGCGACCGACTACTGCGTGCGCGCTTCAGCGCTCGACGCGATCGAGCACGGGCGGCGCGTGCGGATCTTCACGGACCTCGTCGCCGGTGTGCATCCTGACTCCAGCCAGAAGGCGCTGGATGAGATCGCCCACGCCGGCGCGGAGCTGATCGAGTCGGGTGGCTGACATGAAGCAAGGTGCGCGGCGCTCGAAGCTGCGGTATCCGACCCGGAACGGGCGAGATCCACGAGCGCATGACTGACACGGACGTCCTCCATGCGCGTGGGCCCCGTGTGGCTCGAAGCGAAGCGTAGAGATGTTGTCAAAATGTTGTCGGCGCTTCTTGGCAAGGATGCCTAGCATGCTGGCGTGCGCAGACGTGTCGTAGTCGGTGCTTCCCTTCTTGCGGCTTCGCTCGTGTTGGCGGCTTGTGGCCCCGTACCGCCCATAGGTGGCCCCGACCGAGCGGAAGAGGTAGCCGTGGCCGGTGGTACCTGTCAGCACTTCACGAGGCTGGCTACCCCGATATCGAGCGAGTGATGGTGTACTCAGATCTCTCCAACTCCGTTGAGGGAGCCTTGGGTTCTTGCGGTGGTTGCAGCACCTCGAGAGATGGTGTGCTGTGGCGATGTACTCACTTCGTATTCGACCTGACTTGCTCCAGGTGTTCTGGGCGGGGATGCAAGCGGGTGATTTCCTGACCGGTGCAGTGCTCCCGCTCGGCGTCGACCGGAGGACTGGGGCGCGGATCCTGGTCGCTGCCGGCGGCGTCAGACCACGCCGCGGCCGAGACCTCAAGGGCCGGTGTTTGACGTTCGCCGCGCGACACCGCCTACGAGCGCCTCGACCGCTGGGTGATGGGAAGCCTCGGCACCAAAGCGCCTGCCGCTCGTGCCGGGACGTACGACTGAGGCATTTGATGCCGAGGTTGTCCGGTCCTCGAAGCTCGAGGCGCGCGATATCTGGGCCCATTAGCTTCGCGACCGCCCGATCCAAGGTAGCCTACGGACGCGCCGCGCACAGAAGAACCAGCCGTTTCACACTCGCCGGCCAGGCACATTCACAGTTTGAGCCGCCTCGGGCGCCGGGTATGTCCGAATTGCTAGGTAAATGTGGGTTTCAACCGTACCGTGAGCGATGGCTCACTTCGGGCCGTGATCCCCCGCATCTTGGGGGAAGAATAGGCGGTTCCTATGGGAACCCACACGTCCCTCCGCTCGCATTCTGCGAGCATCTCGCGGCCAGCCAAG
Source organism: Microbacterium sp. (assembly GCF_011620715.1). GTDB lineage: Bacteria > Actinomycetota > Actinomycetes > Actinomycetales > Microbacteriaceae > Microbacterium. The sequence goes on from NZ_WOYP01000118.1 coordinate 17,449, forward strand.
GCGGGCTTCGCCGCACTGTTGGTAGCGGGACTCACCGTTACATCCCTGGCCGTCGGCCTTCCGGGCGCGTACGCCGCAACGGCGATCGGGCTCGGCACGGCAGATTCGTACGTCGTGCTCGCGGGGTCGACCGTGACCAACACCGTCACGCCGACCGTTCTGAACGGTGATCTCGGCGTCCACCCGGGAGCGGCGATCACCGGCTTCCCGCCGGGTCTCGTCATCGGGGGCACGACCCACGCAGCCGATGCTCACGCAGCGCAGGCCAAAGTCGACCTCGTCACCGCCTACAACAGTGCGACGAGTCAGGCTGCGGACGCCACTCTCGCGGTCGAGCTCGGTGGGCTGACCCTTCTCGAGGGCGTGTACACCTTCCCCGTCACTGCCGGACTCACCGGCACCGTGACGCTCCAGGGCGGTCCCGACGACGTGTGGGTGTTCCAGATCCCTGAAACCCTCATCACCGCGTCGAACAGTACCGTCCTGCTCACAGGTGGCGCCCGGGCCTGCAATGTGTTCTGGCAGGTCGGCAGCTCAGCCACTCTCGGGAGTGAAACGGACTTCGTCGGAACGATCATGGCCCTGACATCGATCACGGTGAATTCCGGGACGACCGTCGAGGGCCGTGCTCTAGCTCGCAACGGGGCAGTGACGCTCGACAACAATGTGTTCACCGACCCGCGCTGTGACGACGGCGAACCAGGCCCCCCGGGCCCTCCGGGAACCCCTGGAGAGCCGGGAGCACCGGGTGAGCCGGG
>NZ_WOYP01000052.1 GCF_011620715.1 Microbacterium sp.
GCCCGGAACAGGTCCGGGTCCGCCGATCGGCGCTCGGTCATCGCTTCACCCTTTCCATCATCATCATCATCAGAGTCCGAGCCGCTGCGCGAGCAGCTCCTTGTTCGCGGTGGCATCGCCGTACAGCAGCTCGGTCACCTTGGCCCGCTTGAAGTACAGATGCGAATCGTCAGCCCAGGTGAATCCGATACCGCCGTGCACGTGGAGCGATTCGCTTGCGGCGAAGAAGTACGCCTGTGACGCGTATGCCTTTGCGAGCGGCGCGAGCACGGGCAACTCTTCGTTGTCCTCGTCTGCCGCCCATGCCGCGTAATACACTGCTGCCTTCGCCGACTCGATCTCCACGAACATATCGGCGCACAGGTGCTTGATCGCCTGGAACGACCCGATCGCCCGGCCGAACTGGTGCCGCTTCTGCGCGTAGTCCACAGCGCGCTCCAAACAGACCTGAGCACCGCCGATCATTTCTGCGGAAAGCAACACTTCGACTCGGTCCAACGTCCTCGCCAGCGTTGACCACGAACCATTCTCCAGGAGCCTGCCCTTGGCGTCCTTGAGCGTGATCTCCGCCATGCGACGGGTCTGGTCCATCGAGTCGAGCACTCGCCGCGACACGCCAGGGGCATCGCCTTCGACGACGACGAGCACAATCCCGTCTTCGCCCACCGTGCCCTCGCGACGCGCGGACACCACGATGAGGTCGGCGCTGCCCCCGTCGAGCACGTACGACTTCCGCCCATTCAGGACGACCTCATCGCCGTCACCGGATGCGGTCACACCGATGCCATCAGGACCCCACCCCTCGCCGGGCTCCGCCGTAGCCAAGGCCGCCGTCTGGTCACCGGACGCCAGCGCGGGCAACAATTGCGCCCGTTGTTCAGACGAGCCGGCAGCCTGGATCGCCAGAATCGCCGATGTGGTCGACAGGAACGGCATGCCCGACACGACGCGCCCGAGCTCCTCGGCCGCGATCACCAACTCCAAGAACGACAGGCCCTGACCGCCGTCCTCTTCCGACACGACCAAGCCGGGCAATCCGACTTGATCGCTGGCTCGACGCCAGACCTCCGGCGAGAAGGCCAGCGGCTCCGCCATCAGTTCCCGGGTCGACGACAAGGGTGAAACCTGCTCCAAGAACCGACGCAGCGTAGCGCGGAACTCTTCCTGGTCTTCATCAAACGCGAAATTCATCGAGCATCCTCCAAAGTGAGCGTTGCGGTAAGCGGTCGCATGATGTGTCAGTCCCCCATGATCTCCACCGCGCCGGCGGCGACGAGTTCGCCTGTGCGATCGGGCGAGTAGCCGAGGATCTCCTCGAGGACGAAGAACGAGTCCTCGCCTACAGTGGGAGACGCCTTGCGCAGCCATGCCGGAGTCTTCGACATGATGGCCTGCATTCCGTTGTAGGGCACTGTGCCCATCACCGGGTGCTCTAGATCCACGAAGTAGCCGCGGTGTCGGATCTGCGGATCGGCGAACAAGTCGGACTGACTGTGCACCGGACCCGCGGGCACGTTCGGCTGCAGCAGTTCGAACACGTCTTGCGAGGTGCGCGACGCCGTCCACTCCGCGATGCGCTCGTCGAGCTCGTCGGCCGCGCTCCGGCGCCCTTCAGCCGTTGCGAGCGCTGGGTCCGCCGCCCATTCCGGCGAACCCATGGCAGCAGTCAACGCCTGCCAATGGCTGTCGGTGAAGCACGCGATGGCGACCCAGCGATCCTCTCCTGCGCATGGATAGATTCCGTGCGGCGCGGCGACGTCGTCGCGGTTGCCCTTCCGGACGGCGACTGCGCCATTCACCTCGAAGTCCAGCAGCTCGGTACCCAGCAGCTGCAAAGCGCCTTCATACTGTGACAGGTCGATGTGCTGACCTTCACCGGTGCGTCTGCTGTGATCCAACGCCGCTACCACGGCGGCGGTCGCGAACCGCTGGCAGATGAAGTCGCTGTATGCACCGTACACGGGGACTGGCAGCCGGTCGGGCCACCCGGTGATGCGGTAGAAACCCGACAGACCGGCCATCAAGTTCCCGTATCCGGGGTATGCCGCTCGAGGCCCGGTCTGACCCTGCATGCACGTCGACAACATCACCAAAGAGGGGTTGATCTCCTTGATGGTCTCCCAGTCAAGTCCCCACTGAGCCATGTTCCCGGGAGTGAATGACTCCAACAGCACGTCGGCCCAGGAGATGAGTTCCAACGCGATCTGCCGCGCCTCGGTCGTCGAGAGGTTGAGCCCAAGACCGAGCTTGGACGCGTTGTAGTCGCCGTAGAACATCGTGTTGTTCAGCCCCGGACGGCCACCCTTGTACGGCGGAGCCTGCCGAAGACTCTCCGGCCTGGTCGCCGAATCGAGACGGACGACGGTCGCCCCATAGTCGGCGAGGTACCTCGCAGTGAGCGGTCCGACGCCGACCCACGACATGTCCCAGACCTTCAGGCCCTTGAATATGTCGCTTTGGGCCCGTTCCGGATGCGGCGGCGAGACACTCAGGGGGGTGAGTTCGGAAAGGATCTCGGCGCGGTCAGCATCGATCCCCGGCGCTCTAGGGGAGTCCCTCAACGGTGTTCCTCCGAGCTTCACCCACGGGCCCGGATAGATCACCGACCCGCGCTCACCATGGTCCACCGGAACGAAGTACTCGCGCGCCGCGAGCTGCTCGTCCTGCCGGATCTCGGCGACCGAGTTGTTCGGCGCGAGCAGGAAGCGATACTGCAGAGCGGCGTCGTACGCCCTCGCCATCGTCACGCCTCGGAACCCCTCTTGCAGCGCGGCGCTGATCCGATCCATCTCGGCGCGGCCCTCCTCACCTCGCGCCGCAAGAGCTCCGAAGTCCATCGCCATCCAGTCGATCGACTGCAGCCACTCGTCGGCGACACCTCGATCGGTCATCCACTTCACAACCTGGCCCATGATCAGCGCGCCGATGGGACCGCCCACCACCATCAATGTGACGGTGCCGTCATCGACCTCGTAGATCGTCCGGAAGCGGCCCGCGCCGATGGCGAGCAGACCGCCTTGCCTCGTGAGATCGTAGCCTTCCAGCGCCGGGAACTGAGTCGCATTCATCAGGGTTCGAATGGTGGCGAGCTGACTGCTGACATCCACGAACTGCCCGGCTCCGGTCTCCCGGGCATGGAATAGCGCTATAGCCGTCTGGGCGGCGGCCTCGACGGCGCCGTGCTGTTCGAACTGGGGAACGGATGGCCGCACCGGCGGCCTATCCGGATCCCCGGTGACATAGGCCTGTCCGCCCATCGCGGCCAGCACGATGTCCGAACCCTGATACCCCGCGTACGGACCGGTCTGCCCGAATGGCGTGATCGCGGTGTACACCAGTGCCGGGTTGACCGCAGCAAGGTCCTCATAGCCGATTCCGCGATCCGCCATCCACCCGGGGGGAAAGCTCTCGATGAGCGCGTGCGCTGTCGCGGCGAGCTTCTTGAGCAAGTCCTGACCTTCACGCGTCTCGAGATCCAGCACGATCGATCGCTTGCCGCGATTCTGGAACAACCACCGGAGGCCGTTGTCATCCCCCGGCTGGTCATCCAGGAACGGGCCGACCCGACGACCGGGGTCGCCTCCAGGTGGCTCGACCTTGATGACCTCGGCACCGAGATCTGCCAAGACCCGCCCTGCAAGCCAGCCAGGCTGGCTCGTCAGGTCCAGAATGCGGTAGGGCGCCATTGCACCAC
>NZ_WOYP01000074.1:0-44578 GCF_011620715.1 Microbacterium sp.
TTCACAGCAGACGCGACAAACCGCCTACGAGCTCTTTACGCCCAATAATTCCGGATAACGCTTGCACCCTACGTATTACCGCGGCTGCTGGCACGTAGTTAGCCGGTGCTTTTTCTGCAGGTACCGTCACTTTCGCTTCTTCCCTGCTAAAAGAGGTTTACAACCCGAAGGCCGTCGTCCCTCACGCGGCGTTGCTGCATCAGGCTTGCGCCCATTGTGCAATATTCCCCACTGCTGCCTCCCGTAGGAGTCTGGGCCGTGTCTCAGTCCCAGTGTGGCCGGTCACCCTCTCAGGCCGGCTACCCGTCGTCGCCTTGGTGAGCCATTACCTCACCAACTAGCTGATAGGCCGCGAGCTCATCCTTGACCGAAGTTCTTTCCCGACGCTGAAGATGCCTTCGCGTCGCGTATCCGGTATTAGACGTCGTTTCCAACGCTTATCCCAGAGTCAGGGGCAGATTGCTCACGTGTTACTCACCCGTTCGCCACTGATCCAGAGAGCAAGCTCTCCTTCACCGTTCGACTTGCATGTGTTAAGCACGCCGCCAGCGTTCATCCTGAGCCAGGATCAAACTCTCCGTAAAAGAATTTTGCGCGACAAGACCGGAATGGGTCGAGCCGTGCGAGTTTGATCTGACGATCGGATGTCATTGCTGACATCTCGTTTAATCTCAAAAGAATCTCATCGGCCAGACAAGCTGACCGCGAGGTTTTTTGGCATTTGACAAGTGCACGCTGTTGAGTTCTCAAGGATCGGATGCTCCTGCCTCCGGCCTCTCGGCCTTCCTGCAGGGCAACTTCTCTATCTTACGCTTCGCGATCCGCGTGTCAAATCAGCGATCCGCGACTCGAAGTCGGGAGCAGCTGTCTGTGACGACACCTCACGAAGCTAGATCTGCGGCCCTGGGTCTCGGCGATTCAGCCGGCCCGCTGGGCAACTTCTCTATCTTATCCCCCTCCGTCCGCATGTCAAATCGGCCGACCGTGACGCTTGGAGCGTCTACGAGCAGCACTCTTCGGCAGCTGAGAGGAGTGGGAACCTCCATCTTAGACCCGGAGGTCGCAACACTCAATGAGTGTCGATTCAGATAGAGGTGGTTCTCCGCTTGAGGGGGGTAAGGCTCTCGGCCTCTCCGCTTCCCTGTGGGGCGAACAAGTAATAAGTTACGTGGGTTCGGCAAGTGTGGCAAATCCGGCCCGCAGCCCGGGCGTGTCGTGCGCCGGATGCCCGGAAAGACGCGGTTTCGACCAAGGGTTACGCCCCTCCCCTGGCGTGCGCTTCGTGTGCGGCGTAGCCTCCCTGCATGGAGCCACGACGGGTATGACGCCGGGGGCATCGACCGGCCGGGAGATGCTGGAACAGGTCTGGTCGTGCCTCGGCGCCGAGCCGACCCGTGTCCAGGTGGTGCAGGAGCCCCCGCCCGAAGTACCGCTCTCCGCGCATCTCGACGTCGCCTCGCTGGCGTGGGCGAGCGTAGCCGCCGCATCACTCTCCGCTGCCGAGCTCGTCGGCGGCCGAGAGATCACGCCCGACGCCGACCGCATCGCCGTCGCATACGCGAGCGAACGGCACCTCCGCGTGGGCGGCGAAGCGCCCACGGTATGGGCACCCCTGTCTGGATTCTTCCGGTCATCCGACGGGTGGGTGCGCACGCACGGCAACTATCCGCACCACGCTGCGGCGCTTCGTCGCGGACTGGGCCTTCCCGCCGATGCCGGAAAGCATGAGGTCGCCGCATCCCTGCGCGGCCTGCCGGCGGCAGTGGCCGCGGAGGCCGTCACCGGTGCGGGAGGACTCTGTGTGCCCGTCGCGCACGAGAACGCGCCTGTCGACGCAGAGTTGCGCGACACCCCGATCATCGACGTCGCGCGGGCGGGTGATGCGCTCCCCCACCGCCGCGCGGGGGGACCGCCCGAAGCGCCGTTGCGCGGCATCCGTGTGCTCGATCTCACGCGCGTGATCGCCGGGCCCGTCGCCACGCGCACGCTCGCACTGCTCGGCGCCGACGTCCTGCGGATCGACCCGCCGCGCCTGCCGGAGCCGGAATGGCAGCACTTCGACACCGGTCACGGCAAGCGTTCGACGATCCTCGACCTCGGGGCCTCTGCGGACCGCGAGCGCTTCGAGCGCCTCCTCGCGACCGCGGACGTCGTGGTGACCGGGTACCGCGCCCGTGCGCTCGAGCGACTCGGGCTTGCACCCGCATCCCTCATCTCCCGGCATCCTTCGCTCGTCGCCGCGCGCCTCACCGCGTGGGGCGCGGACGACTCGGCGGCCGACCGACGCGGGTTCGACAGCCTGGTGCAGGCGGCGAGCGGCATCGCGTGGATCGAGTCGGACGACGGCGAATCGCCGGGCGCGCTTCCCGTCCAGGCACTCGACCACAGCGCCGGCTACCTGCTGGCCGCCGGCATTCTCCGCGCCCTCGCACGCCGGAATGTCGAGGGCGCTGGGTGGATCGTGGAGACCTCACTCCGTCGAATCGCCGCCGAGCTGCTCGGGATGCCGCGCACCCGCGACCCGCAGCCGGCTGATCGTTCCTTCGACCCCGCGCGGCACGTGCAGGAGTTCGACGTCGGAGGGCTCGGCGTGATCACGGCAGCACCCGCCCTCGCCTACGACGGGGGTCCGACCGGGTTCAGTCCGCCGCGGCGTTGGGGTCGCGACGCGGCCGAATGGCGCTGACTCGTCCGTCCGCGCGACGGGTTCTCGCACGGAGCACCTGAACCCCGATCGATAGCGCAACCGACAGCGCACCCCACACCGCGCATGCCGGGGGCAGCATGCGGTACGCCAGATGCTCGACCCGCCACTGTCCGGTGAGGGGTCCGTAGATGAGAAGGCCGATGCCCCACGCCGCGAGCAGGATCACCGGAAGCGACAGCCACCACGCCCACCGCACCGCATCGGGCACGAGCCGCGCCACGGCCACCGGGCGCCGGCGACGCAGCCACAGTATGGCCCACACCGCCAGGACCACGAGACCGATCAGCGATGAGCCGTGCTGCAGCCACTTGAACCCGGTGAGGGGTCCCCACAGCTCATCGAGCGCGGGAACCGCCTGCACGCCCCAGCGCCCTTCGTGCGTGAAGAGATCCCACACTACGTGGCTGACGATGCCGATCGCCAGCGAAGTCAGCAGGAGGAGGATGCCCCGCCAGGACACACGCGGCGGCGAGCCGGTGATCGCGAACGTCTCGCGCAGAGACACCGCGGCCCCGGCATCCCATCCTGAGGGGAGACGCTCGGCGAGGAGGGAGGGCGACAGCTCACGGACGACCGGGCGCAGCGCACACCGCCACATCAGCAGGAGGCCGAGGGCGACCAGGATCGTGAGCGGAAGCCACTCCAGGCTGTGGGTCCGTCCGTAGTGCAGCGGCATCCCGCGGAGGAAGAGGGGAAGGTCCGGCGCCATCGCGCCCACCGCGATCGCGGCGGGAACGAGCGGTGTGCGCAGGAACGGCAGCGCGACGACCGCGTGACTCGGTGTGAAGGGCATGCGCCGCCGGACTACCCTCGCACGAAGACGCCCGCGAGCGTCTTCTTGCCGCGTCGCAGCACCGACACACCACCGGGGAGCGCGCCGTGGACGACGGCAGAGTCGTCGTCGATCTTCACCCCGTCGACCGTGACGCCACCCTGGGCGATCGCACGCCGCGCCTCGCTGAGGCTCGTGACCAGTCCGGTGTCGACGAGCGCCTGCACCACCGGAGTCCCCGACGGCAGCTCCGCGTTCGGCAGCTCGCGCAGCGCACTCGCCAGCGTGACCGCGTCGAGCGCCGTGAGGTCGCCCTGCCCGAACAGGGCATCGGATGCCGCGATGGCCGCGGCGGCGGCATTCTCACCGTGCACCAGACTCGTGACCTCGAGGGCCACGCGCTTCTGCCCGATGCGGCGGAACGGCTCGGCCTCGTGTGCTGCCACCACGTCCTCGATCTCGGCACGCGTGAGGAACGTGAAGACCTTGAGCCTGTCGGCGACGTCGGCATCGTCGGTGTTGAGCCAGAACTGGTACATCGCGTACGGGCTCGTGAGCTTCGCGTCGAGCCAGATCGCATTGCCCTCGCTCTTGCCGAACTTGCGGCCGTCACTGTTCGTGATGAGCGGCGTGCCGATCGCGTGCACGCTCTTGCCCTCGGCGCGGTGGATCAGGTCCACACCGCTCGTGAGGTTCCCCCACTGGTCGCTGCCTCCCGTCTGCAGCACGCAGCCGTACTGCAGGAAGAGCTCGCGGTAGTCGAGGCCCTGCAGGATCTGGTAGCTGAACTCGGTGTAGCTGATGCCTTCATCCGAATTGAGGCGTGCGCTGACGGCATCCTTCTTCAGCATCGTGCCCACGCGGTAGTGCTTGCCGATGTCGCGGAGGAAATCGATCGCGCTCAGCGGGGCGGTCCAGTCGAGGTTGTTGACCATGCGGGCGGCGTTCTCGCCCTCGAAGCTCAGAAAGCGCTCGATCTGCGAGCGCAGGTAGCCGACCCATTCGGCGACCGTCTCCTTGGTGTTGAGCGCGCGCTCGGCCGACGGCCTCGGGTCGCCGACGAGGCCGGTCGAACCTCCGACGAGGCCGAGTGGCTTGTGACCGGCGAGCTGCAGCCTTCGCATCAGGAGCAGCTGCACCAGGTTGCCCAGGTGCAGGCTCGGAGCAGTGGGATCGAACCCGCAGTAGTACGTGATCGGGGGCCCGGCGAGCAGCGTGCGCAGGGCACCCTCGTCGGTCGACACGTGGACGAGTCCGCGCCAGACGAGTTCGTCCCAGACGTTCTCGAACGTCGGATCGATCGCAGGCGCTCTCGAGATCAGAGCGGGGGAAGACACGCGTTCGAGGCTATCAGCGGGCGGACGGATGCTTCGGCCGAGCTGTCCGCCTCGACCTCGCAGGGCGAAGAAGCCCTCGATCACGGCACCCGCCCCGGCGCTTGCGAGCGCTCGGGAGACCGCGGGTTGAGTGATCCCCTCGGCGCCCGCAAGTTCACGCTGTGTGACCCGAAGGCACCGTCCATACGCGAAGGCGACGTGTGCGCTCGCTCATTCCACCCACGACTTCGTCGCGTGCCAGCAGGTAGGCGTTGGCCACAGAGACGGTGGACTGCATGAGGGCATCCTCTCCTGGCGCCGCGGCAACCCAGGTGCGCGCCCGCGGCGCGGCGCGCTGCTGCTTGCGGTGCACCGTGTCGATCGCCTCACGCGCGGCCCACCATCCCGGTCCCTCGTCGATCGCACCGCCGGACGCTTCGATGGTGCGCACCGGACCCACTCCGAGCCCGAGCGACACTGGAGGTCGTCGGGCAGCGCGAGCTGCAGCAGCAGCGGCAGCAGCGACGCGAGCGCGTCCTGGAGGTTCTCATACGTGCCCTGCTCTTCGTCTCCCACCGTGATCCGCAGCGGCCGGGTCGTCATGCCAGACTGACCGCATGCCAGCTGGTACGACTGCGGCCCGTCCTGACGCCCCTGCCGCCACGATCGGCGCGCTCGTCCAGGCGTATGTCGGGGCACAGTGCGACGTCATCCTCGATTGCCGCGCGGCCCTCGCCGCGCAGGACGAGAGCGTGGTGCATCGTGTGCGGGTCGCGATCCGTCGGCTGCGTGCGACCCTGCGCACCTTTCCAGACGTGTATCAGCGCGTCGAGCGCGAGAGCCTCGCGAAGGAGCTGAAATGGGCGGGGATGCTGCTCGGCGAGGTGCGGGACCTCCAGGTGCTGGCCGAACGCTTCGCAGACCCGTCGCAGACTCTCGCGGTGCGACGGGTCATCGACGAGGACATCGCAACGCGACGCATCGAGGCCTGGCGGGCGGCGACCGAAGCACTTGGCGGTGCCCGCGGCGTCGCACTCTTCGCGCAGCTCGAACGCTGGAGGGAGGATGCACCGTTCGGGGCCGAGGCCGGCCGACCCGCCGCGCGCGCTCGTCACCGCGTCGAGAAAGCGGACGCGGAGGTGCGCGAAGGACTGCGCCGCACGCGCGCGGCGGCGGCTGCCGGAGACGCTCATGTCGGCGGGCTGCTGCACGACGCCCGCAAGGCGGCCAAACGCCACCGATACGCGGTCGAACTCGCCCAGCCGGTCCTGGGCTCCGAGGCGGACAAGACGATCGAGGCCCGTCAGGCGCTGCAGGACGCCCTCGGCGCGCATCAGGACGCCGTGGTCGCCCTCGCGTTCCTGCGCGCCATCGATCTCTCGGCGCAGAGCCCAGAGACAGCGCGGGATCTCCGCGCGCTCATCTCGAGCACGAGGGACGCCGCAGACGATGTCGCGGGCGCTCTGCGGGCGGCTCAGCACACGAACTGACGATCATAGACCGAGGGCGTGCGCGACCGACTGGGCCCGCGAGACGAGCTCGGCGCGCTGCTCGGTGACCCGCTCGGGAGCCGTGCCCCCCACCCCGTTGCGGCTCGCGACCGAACCCTCGATCGTGAGCACCTCGCGCACATCGGGCGACAGGTCCATCGACACGGAGGCGAGCATCGCATCGGTGACCTCCGAGAGTTCGATCCCCCGTTCCTCGCAGAGGCGCACGAGCGCGCCAGATGCCTCGTGGGCGTCACGGAAGGGCACGCCGCGGCGCACCAGCCAGTCGGCGACATCCGTCGCGAGGGAGAAGCCCTGAGGTGCCAGGTCGGACATGCGGGCAGTGTCGAAGCGGAGCGTCGCCACCATGCCCGCAAACGCGGGAAGCAGCACCTCGAGTGTTGCGATCGAGTCGAAGACCGGTTCTTTGTCTTCCTGGAGGTCGCGGTTGTAAGCAAGCGGCAGGCCCTTGAGCGTCGTGAGCAATCCGGTGAGGTTGCCCACGAGCCTTCCGGCCTTGCCACGCGCGAGCTCGGCGATGTCGGGGTTCTTCTTCTGCGGCATGATGCTCGAGCCCGTCGAGAAGCCGTCGTCGAGGGTCACGAAGCCGAACTCGCGCGTGTTCCACAAGATGATGTCCTCGGCGAAGCGCGAGACGTCGATTCCGAGCTGAGCAGTGATGTACGCGAACTCGGCGACGACGTCGCGCGCCGATGTGCCATCCAGCGAGTTCTCGGCAGGGCGGGAGAGGCCGAGCTCCTGAGCGACCAATGCCGGGTCCAGACCGAGCGATGAGCCTGCCAGCGCTCCCCCGCCGTACGGCGACACCGACGCACGGCCTGACCAGTCGCGGAGGCGCTCGAGATCACGCACAAGTGGCCAGGCGTGTGCTTGCAGGTGGTGGGCGAGCAGGATCGGCTGAGCGTGCTGAAGGTGCGTGCGACCCGGCATGATCGCGGTCGGATTCCCCTCCGCCTGCGCGACGATCGCATCGATGAGACGGAGGATGTCGCGCGCGATCGTTCGGGAGTGGTCGAGCAGATACATCCGCACGAGCGTGGCGATCTGGTCGTTGCGGCTGCGTCCTGCGCGGAGTCTTCCGCCGAGCTCGGCGCCGACCGTGTCGATCAGCGCGGACTCGAGGGCACCGTGCACATCCTCGTCGTCGGGGTCCGGCCGCAGGCTTCCGTCGACGATGCCGGCCGCGAGGGTGTCGAGCCCCGCGTGCATGCGTCGCTCCTGGTCGGCATCGAGGTATCCGGCGGCGGCGAGCGCCTTCGCATGTGCGTGGGAGCCGGCGATGTCATAGAGCGCGAGGTCCCAGTCGAAGTGCGTCGAACGGCTCAATGCGGCGAGCTCGGGTGAGGGACCCGTCGCGAATCGGGCGCCCCAGAGTGCGCCCTCGTTCGTGCCTTCGCCCTTGGTTTCGCTCATCCGCTCAGCCTATCGACGCCGCACCGTCGGTCGTGCGATGCGGTCCACGACCCACTCCAGCGGCCCGCGACCGATCAGCAGCGCCCACGCGGTGCAAGCGAGAATGAGGGTCATCGTCATCGGCCAGAACGGCTCGAGGTCGCGAAAGCCGCGCAGATCGCCGGGGTCGCCGAGCACCGTCGCGGCCACGATCGCCCAGACGAGCAGCTGCACGGTATATGCGGTGAGCGGCATCGCTCCGACGGCACGCAGCGGAAGCACGACCCACGTGAGGAAGGTGCGGCACGCCAGGAGGCAGAGCCCGATCACGGCGAGCGCGAACCCACCTGACCCGATGACTTCGAGCAGACCGGTGGAGTGCGGATCCGCCGTCCAGACGGCACTGCTGAAGGAGACGGCGCCGGATGCCGCATCCGCCCCACTGAGACCGTCCAGGCCGTAGCCCGCCAGCGCGAGCGCCGCACCCGCGCCGACCATCCACAGCTGCACGCGTGTGCGCGTGATGCCGGCCCGGGCCACGCCGAGTCCGGCGGTCACGAAGGCGATCCAGACCGGAAACGGGTAGTGCCAGCCGGTCGCGACCGAGGCCAGCTGCCCCCACGGGGTCGACCAGAACGGCAGCGCATCCAGCAGCGCCTGCAGCAACGGCGTGACCAGGGCGAGGGCGCCGGCGAGGAGGAACAGGGTGCGCGCCCGCAGTGAGACCAGCAGCAGCGCGATCAGGAACAGAATCGCGTATGCCGGAAGGATCACGTAGACGGGCACACCGGTCGCGATCAGGCCGATCCCGATGAGCCAGAGGACGGCAGCCCGCACGGCCAGATGTTCCCGTGCGAGCCGCATCTCTGCCCCGGCGAGCGGTGTGCGGCCGCCGGTCACCAGTCCGATCGACACGCCTGCGAGGGTGGCGAACAGAATCGAGGAGCGCCCCTCGACCACGGCGACCCAGGTGGCGGTGTCCGCGAAGTCGAAGTCGTCGATCCAGAGCAGGTGCGCGGCGACCATGCCGATCACCGCGAGTCCGCGGGCGAGATCGACACCGCCCACGCGCTGCGGACCGTTCAGCCGGCTCCAGCGGGTGGAGAGCCAGAGCCGATACTTCTCGCTTCGTTCGCTCAACGACCGGGGATACCCATCACTGCTGACGAAGCAGCCACACCAGCAGCGCCTTCTGCGCGTGCAGTCGGTTCTCGGCTTCGTCCCACACGACGCTCTGCGGCCCGTCGATGACCTCGGCCTCGACCTCGTAGCCGCGATCGGCGGGAAGGCAGTGGATGAAGATCGCGTCGGGCTTGGCGAGGGTCATCAGCTCGCGCGTGACCTTGTACTCTCCCAGGTCGCGCAGGCGTGCCAGCTTCTCCTCCTCCTTGCCCATCGACACCCAGGTGTCGGTGACGATCACGTCCGCTCCGGCCGCCGCCTCATTCGCATCGGTGTAGAGGGTCAGCGAGCCGCCCGTCTCACCGGCGCGACGGTCGGCATCCGCGACGACGTCCTCGCGGGGCGCGTAGCTCTCCGGCGAGGCGACCCGCACGTGCATGCCCGCGGTGACACCGGCGAGCATGTACGAGTGGGCCATGTTCGAGCGGCCGTCGCCGAAGAACGCGAGCGTCAGCCCCCGCAGCTCGCCTTTGTGCTCCTGGATCGTGAGCAGGTCGGCCAGCAGCTGGCACGGGTGGAAGTCGTCGCTCAGCGCATTCACGACGGGCACGGTGGTGCCGGCCGCCATCTCTTCCAATCCCGCCTGCGCGTACGTGCGCCACACGATCGCGGCGACCTGTCGCTCGAGCACGCGCGCCGTGTCTGACGGCGTCTCCTTGCCGCCCAGCTGGCTGTTGGCGGTCGAGATGATCAGGGGCGAACCTCCGAGATCGGCGATTCCGACCGCGAACGAGACCCGCGTGCGTGTGGAGGACTTGTCGAAGATGACCGCGACCGTCTGCGGGCCGGCGAGCGGCTTGAGCTTCCAGCGGTCCTTCTTCACGGCGACGGCAAGGTCGAGGATCTCGGACTGCTCCGCGGCGGTCAGATCGTCGTCACGCAGGAGGTGCCGGGTCATGCCCCCGCCTCCCGAGGCGCCGCGTCGAGGACGAGGGCGTCCTCGACGGTGCGCAGCGACGCGCCGAACAGCTGGAGGAACTCGTCAACCTCGGCATCGCCGATGTTCAGCGCAGGCACCAGCCGGATCGTCTCATCGTTCGGCGCGTTGATGATCAGCCCGTGCTCCTGCGCGGCGGCGACGATCGCCTTGGCGACGGGATGCCGCAGCCCGACACCGATCAGCAGGCCCCGGCCGCGGCATCCGGCGACCAGTGGCGAGTCGAGCGCGACGATCGACTCGCGCAGCTGCTGCCCGCGCTCGGCGGCGTTGCGCACCAGCCCCTCGTCTTCGATCTCGCCGAGCACGGCGGACGAGACGGCGGTTCCCAGGGCGTTGCCGCCGAAGGTCGAGCCGTGGGTACCTGGGTAGAACAGGTCGCTCGCGTGCCCGAAGGTGATGAGCGCCCCGATCGGGAAGCCGCCGCCGATGCCTTTGGCGACGGTGATCGCGTCAGGGGTGATGCCGGCGTGCTGGAACGCGAACCACTCCCCTGTGCGGCCGGCGCCGGTCTGGATCTCGTCGATGATCAGCAGCGCCCCGTGAGCCTCGGTCAGCGCACGCGCGGCCTGCAGGAACCCCTCGGGCAGCTCGACGACGCCGGCCTCGCCCTTGATCGGCTCGACGAAGAGGGCGGCCACCCGGTCATCGAGCGCAGCCTCGAGGGCTTCGATCGTCGAGTCGATGAACTCGACGCCGGGAGTCATCGGCAGGAAAGGCGCCTGCATGTAGGGCTTGCCGGTCAGGGCGAGCGTTCCCATCGTGCGGCCGTGGAAGGCATCGGTCAGGGCGAGGATGCGCGGCTTGTCGGCACCGCCATGCAGTCGGGCGAGCTTGAACGCGGCCTCGTTGGCCTCGGCTCCCGAGTTGCCGAAGTAGACGCGCCCCGAATCGCCCGTTCCTGCGAGGCGCTTCAGCCGGGCGGCGAGCTCGAGCTGGGGCGGCGTGGCGAAGTAGTTCGACACGTGCGCCAGGGTCGCCGCCTGCCGGGCGATCGCCTGGACGAAGACGGGGTGGGCGTGCCCGAGCGAGTTCACCGCGATCCCGGCGAGGAAGTCGAGGTAACGCCGGTCGTCGGCATCCCACAGGTAGGCGCCTTCGCCGCGGACGAACAGCGCCATCCGGTCGCCGAAGCTGCGCACCAGGTCGCGTCCTGCGTCATCCTGCCAACTCATCCGAGCACCACTTCCGTTCCGATTCCCTTGCTGGTGAAGATCTCGACGAGCACCGAGTGGGGCACACGGCCGTCGATGATCGCGGCCGTCTCGACGCCGCCCTCGACCGCGTCCAGGCACGCCTGCATCTTCGGGATCATGCCCGATTCGAGCGTCGGCAGCATCGTTCGCAGCTCCGCGGCGGTCAGGTGCGAGACGAGGGAGTCGCGGTTGGGCCAGTCGGCGTAGAGCCCGGGCACATCGGTCAGCACGACGAGCTTGGCCGCGCCCAGGGCGATCGCGAGGGCCGCGGCTGCGGCATCCGCGTTCACGTTGAGCGAGTGGCCGGCGTGGTCGAGGTCGGGCGCGATGCTCGAGACGACCGGGATGCGACCGGCGGCGAGCTGGTCGTGCACGGGCTGCGGGTCGACCTCGACGACATCGCCGACGCGACCGAGATCGTGCTCGACGCCGTCGACGATGACCCCGCGCCGCCGCCCGCCGAACAGCCCCGCGTCCTCGCCTGAGAGGCCGGTCGCGTGCGGGCCGTGCGCGTTGATCTTCGCGACCAGCTGCGGGTTGATCTGGCCGGTGAGCACCATGCGCACGACGCTGATCGCCTCGGTGCTGGTGACACGGTAGCCGCCCTTGAACTCACTCGGGATGGCGAGCCGGTCGAGCATCGACGAGATCTGCGGTCCGCCGCCGTGCACGACGACGGGTTTGACCCCGACGTAGCGAAGGTAGGCGACGTCGGCTGCGAACGCGTCCTGCAGCTCGTCGCTGACCATGGCGTTGCCGCCGTATTTGATCACGATGACCTGGTCGCTGAAGCGCCGCAGCCACGGCAGCGACTCGATCAGGGTCGCGGCTTTGGCGCTCGCCTCGGCGGGATCGGTGTCTTGCAGATCGATATCGGTCATGTCGCGTATGCGCTGTTCTCATGGACGTAGTCGTGCGTGAGGTCGTTCGTGAGGATGGTGGCTGTGGCCTCGCCGACGCGGAGGTCGATGAGCAGATCGGTCGCGCGGGGCGTGAGGTCGACGTCCTCGCGTGAGGCGTCGGGCGCGCCCTGGCTGCACACGCGAACGCCGTTCATCCACACATCCACGTCGTACGGGTCGAATTCGGCGGCCGTCGTGCCGATCGCGGCGAGCACCCGGCCCCAGTTCGGGTCGTTGCCGAAGATCGCGGCCTTGAAGAGGTTGTTGCGGGCGACCGAGCGGCCGACCTCGACCGCGTCGGATTCGGATGCCGCATGCACGACCCGGATCGTGATGTCGTGGCTCGCGCCCTCCGCGTCGCCCTGCAGCTGCTGCGCCAGGTCGAGGCACACCTCGGTGAGGGCCGCCGCGAAGTCCGCAGGCTCGGGGCGGATGCCGCTGGCCCCGCTCACCAGGAGCGTGACCTGGTCGTTTGTGGACATGCAGCCGTCGGAGTCGAGGCGGTCGAAGGTGATGCCCGTCGCGCGGCGCAGCGCCGAATCCGCCTCGGCTGCCTCGAGCACCGCGTCGGTGGTGATCACCACGAGCATCGTCGCGAGCCCTGGTGCCAGCATCCCGGCGCCCTTCGCCATGCCGCCGATCGACCAGCCTTCGCTGGCGACGACCGAGCGTTTCGGCTTCGAGTCGGTCGTCATGATCGCCAGGGATGCCGCTTCGCCGCCGTCGGCGCTGAGCTGGGCGATGCCCTGCTCGGTGCCGTCGAGGACCTTGGCGCGGAAGACCTCGTCACCGGTGCCGATGAGGCCCGTCGAGCAGATCAGGACGTCACCCGCACTGATGCCGAGCAGCTCAGCCGCCTTCTCGGCGGTCTGGTGTGTCGTCTGGAACCCGAAGGAGCCCGTGAAGCAGTTCGCTCCCCCGGAGTTGAGCACGATCGCCTCGACGACGCCGTCCTGGATCACCTGCTGCGACCAGATGATCGGGTTGGCCTTCGCGCGGTTGCTCGTGAACACCGCCGCTCCGAGCTTGAGCGGTCCACGGTTGACGACGACGGCGACATCGGGCCCGCCGCTGGACTTGAGACCGACCGCGACGCCGGCCGCTTCGAATCCCTCGGGTGCGGTGACGCTCACGGCGTTGTTCCTTTCACGGCTCGTGCGCCGGCGTCATCCGCGACAGTCGCGGCGTTCACGGGGCGGTCCCATTCACGGTGAGGGCCGTCGCCTCGGGAAGGCCCAGCGCGATGTTCATGGACTGGATGGCCGCGCCGGCGGTGCCCTTGACGAGATTGTCGAGTGCAGCGACCACGACGACCCGGTTGGCGGGCCGGTCGATCGCGAGGCCGATGAGCGCGGTGTTGGCGCCGAGGACGTCGGCGGCGCGCGGGAACTGACCCGCCGGAAGAAGCTGCACGAACGTCTCGTCGCCGTACGCGGCCTCCCACGCGGCACGGATATCGGCATCCGTCGCACCCTTCGCGATCGGCGCGGTGCTCGTGGCGAGGATGCCGCGTGACATCGGTACCAGGACCGGGGTGAACGAGATCCGAATGCCGTCGTCGGCGTGCCCTCGGTCGGAGAATCCGCCGTGCGTCGGATGATCGTCGCCGAATCCTCCGACATCGGCGCGATCTTCCGACGCACGTGCGGCTGCGAGCGCCTGGCGGATCTCGGGGATGTGCCGATGCGTGCCGCCGACCGCGTACGGGTTGGCGCTGCCGAGGATCTCGCTGGCGAGCAGGTTGGTCTTCAGGCTCCTGCCCGCGCCGCTCGGCCCGACCGCGAGCACGCTGACGATGTCGGACGGATCGATGACTCCGGCCGCGACGCCCGGGGCGAGGCTCAGGCTCACGGCGCTCGCGTTGCAGCCCGGCGCGGCGATGCGCGTGGCTCCGGCGAGGTGCTCGCGCTGCTTGCGGCCGCCGACGAGCAGTTCGGGCACCCCGTAGGTCCACGGGTCGTGGAAGTCGCCGCCGTAGAACCGGTCCCAGTCCGCGACCGACTCGAGACGGTGATCCGCTCCGGCGTCGATCACCAGGGGCGTGTCCGCCAGGGCGTCGGTGAAGCTCCCCGACTGGCCGTGCGGCAGGGCCAGGAACACGATGTCGTGCCCCGCGAGCACCTCGGGGGTCGACGGCTGCAGAGAAAAGTGCGCGAGCGAGCGGAGGTGCGGCTGGTGCTGGATGAGGGGCTGCCCCGCGTTCGAGTGCGCGGTGACGGTGCGGATCTGGACGTCGGGATGTGCGGCGAGGATCCGGAGGATCTCACCGCCCGCATAGCCGGATGCGCCGGAGACGGCGACCGAGTATGTCATGGATTCCACCTTAGAGTCTGGGGTCGTGGGCTTCAGACGGCGACGCCCACAGCTCCCCTGATCCGAGGTGCGTTGCGTCGCCTAGAATCGGCGTCCGGCCAGACGTCGGCGCGCGGGAGCGACGCTCGGAACGAGCGTGGCGGAGAAGTGCGCAGCCGAAGGCATGGGCCGACGATAGCCTCTGCGGCGTCGGCACCGCAAATCACGCGGGTGCGGCCCTACTCACGCAGTGCCGCCCCGAAGCGCTCGGCGGCGACACCGACGCCTGCGAGCTTCGCCGCGGTCGCCTCGGCGGCCGTGAGCGTGCGGTCCGGCGCACGGAAGCGCAGCGCGAACGTGAGGCTCTTCGCACCGTCGGGCACACCCGCGCCGCGGTAGTCGTCGACGAGGCGCAACGACTCCAGGAGAGCGCCGGCGCCGTCGACGAGAGCAGCCCGAACATCGGCGGCCGGCACGTCGTCGCCCACGACGAGCGACACGTCCTGGGTCGCCGCCGGGTAGCCGGAAAGCGACGCGGCGACGACCTTCTCCCCCGCGAGCGAGAGCACGCGGTCAAGATCGAGTTCGGCGACGGTCACCCGGCCGGGGAGGTCCGCGGCCTCCGCCACGGCTGGCAGGAGCTCGCCGACGTACCCGACCTCGGTCGTGCCGACCGAGAGCACCCCGGTGCGTCCGGGGTGAAGCGCAGCGCGCTCACCCTGGGCGACGTCGATCGTCACTCCTGCGGCGGACGCGATCGTGCGGACCGCATCGAGGGCGTCGGCGAGACCCGCGGCGGCGGCGGCCGCGCCGGGCTGCTTCGGGGCGATCCAGCCGGTGAGCAGGACGGCGACGTGCCGGTGCTGCGGCGGGATCGACGCGTCCAAAACGGCGAGGGTCGCGGCATCCGGTCGCACCGCGAGAGGTGGCACGAACTCGGTGCCGTACGTCACGCCGGGCTGCGGAAGGAATACCGTGCCGATCTCGAAGACCGCGAGATCGGTGAGCCCGCGTGCGACGTTGCGGTGTGCGACCCGCAGCATCGCCGGGACGAGGCTGCGGCGCAGGAACGGCGCCTGTCCGTCGAGCGGGTTCGCGAGCTTGACGCTCGGCAGGTGCCCGCCCGACGCCGAGCCGTGCAGGTCGTTCTCGTCCTCGGTGGTGAACGGGAACGACGGGGTCTCGACGTACCCGGCGGCGGCGAGCGCATTGCCGACGCGGCGGCGCCCCTGCTGCGCAGCGGTCAGGCCGTGACCGGACGGGGGCGTGGGCAGGATCGAGGGGATGCGGTCGTACCCCTCGATCCGCGCGACCTCTTCGGCCAGCGTCCACTTGTCGGTCAGGTCCGGCCGCCACGACGGCGGGAAAACGACGAAGTCGCCCTCGCGCTCGCGGACGGCGGCGCCGATCATCTCGAGCGCCCCGACCACTTCATCGCGCGTGTAGTCGACGCCGATCAGTCCCTCGACGAATCCGAAAGGAAGCTCGATCCCGGGGAACTCGTAGCCGGTCAGCAGCGCGCCGCCCTCCCGGTCGTCGGTGCCGCCCGCGTAGGCGACCATGAGGTCCACCGCGCGCTGGGCAGCGACGAACGGGACGTTCGGGTCCACTCCGCGCTCGAAGCGGCGCGAGGCCTCGGACGGCAGCTTGTGCCGGCGCGCGGTGCGGGCGATAGTGACGGGATCGAACGTCGCCGCCTCGATCAGCACGTTCCGGGTCGACTGCGTCATCTCGGTCGTGCCGCCGCCCATCACTCCGGCCAGGCCGATCGGCCCGGACTCGTCGGTGATCAGCAGGTCCTCGACGTGGAGGTCGCGGACCTTGCCGTCGAGGGTCTGCAACTTCTCCCCCGCGCTCGCACGCCGCACGGTGATGCCGCCGGTGAGCGTGTCGAGGTCGTAGCCGTGCAGCGGCTGACCGAGTTCGAGCATCACGTAGTTGGTGATGTCGATCAGGATGCCGAGCGAGCGGATCCCGGCGAGCGTGAGGCGCGCGACCATCCACGACGGCGTCGGCCGCGTCGGGTCGACGTCCCGCACGATGCGGGTCACGAACTCGGACGCGCCGACCCGGCCCCGGATCGGCGCGCCGTCGGCCACGACCGACGTGAACGCGTCGGTGGTGTGCGACACGTCGGCCCACGCGCGCACGCCGGGATCGCGGAAGTCCGCACCGGTGGCGTGCGAGTACTCGCGGGCGACGCCGCGGATCGACAGCGCGTAGCCGCGGTCGGGCGTGACATTGATCTCGACGGCCACGTCGTCCAAGCCGAGGAGCGAGATCGCATCCGTGCCGATGGGAGCGTCGATGCCCAGCTCGACGAGGCGCAGGATGCCGCTGTGCTCCTCGCCGAGTCCGAGTTCCTTGGCCGAGGCGATCATGCCGTCGGAGACGTGCCCGTAGGTCTTGCGGGCTGCGATCGGGAACGGACCGGGAAGGACCGATCCCGGGAGCGTCACGGCGACCTTGTCGCCGACGAAGAAGTTGCGCGCGCCGCAGACGATGCCGTGCACGGCCGGTCCGCCGTCCGCAGCGGTCTCGCCCTCGGGCGCGACCTGGACCTGGCACCAGCGGATCGTCTTGCCGTTGGACTGCGGCTCCTCGACGAACTCGAGCACCTGACCGACGACGATCGGGCCCTGCAGCTCGAAGCGGTGCACGTCCTCCTCTTCGAAGCCGACGCGCACGAGTGCGGCCAGCACGTCCTCGGGGGCGGCATCCGCCGGCACATCGACGTACTCACGCAACCACGAAAGCGGGACGCGCATCAGACCACCATTCCGAACTGCTCGCTGAAGCGCACATCGCCCTCGGCCATGTCGCGCATGTCCTGCACGTCGCTGCGGAACATGAGCGTCCGTTCGATGCCCATCCCGAACGCGAAGCCGGAGTACTGGTCGGGATCGATGCCCGCCGCGCGCAGCACGTTGGGGTTGATCATGCCGCAGCCGCCCCACTCGATCCAGCGCGCGCCGCCCTTGAAGGTGGGGTGCCAGAGATCGAGCTCGGCGGAAGGCTCGGTGAAGGGGAAGAAGTTGGCGCGGAAACGCGTCTTCGCCTCCGGCCCGAACAGCACCCGCGCGGCGTGATCGAGGGTTCCCTTCAGGTGCGCCATGGTGATGCCCTTGTCGACGACGAGTCCTTCGAACTGAGTGAAGACCGGAAGGTGAGTGGCGTCGAACTCGTCGGTGCGGTACACGCGACCGGGACACAGCACGTAGATCGGCAGGTCGCGCTCGAGCATCGAGCGCACCTGGACGGGGCTCGTGTGCGTGCGCATCACGAGATGGCGGTCCACCGGATCGACGAAGAACGTGTCCTGCATCTGACGAGCCGGGTGGTCGGCGTCGAAATTCAGCGCATCGAAGTTGAACCACTCGTGCTCGAGTTCGGGACCCTCGGCGATCTCCCACCCCATGCCGACGAAGATGTCCGCGACCTGCTCCTGAAGGAGCGAGATCGGATGCCGCGCCCCGACGCGTGCGCGTGCGGGCAGCGCGGTCACGTCGATGCGCTCGGACTCCAGCCGCGCCGCTGTCTCGGCCAGCGCGACCTGCGACTCACGGGCGGCCAGCGCCTGCGCCACCCGGCTTCGGGCTTGACCGACGAGCTTGCCGAACTCGGCCTTGCGCTCGGGTGCGACCTCGCGCAGGCGGGCGTTCAGTTTCGCCAACGGCGACCCTTCCGCGGTGTGGGCGGAGCGGGCGGCCTTCAGGGCGACACTGTCGGATGCGGCACCGATGGCGTCGAGGGCGGCATGGACGGCGGCATCCACCGCCTCCGGCGTGATCTCGGCGGGCGCGTTGTCGGGTGAGTCAGACACGAGAGTCGAGTCTACCGACGGCGGGCCATCGGCCCGCCGTGTCAGCGATCGGCGCCGCCGGCGCCCTCGCCGCCGTAGAACCCACCGGCCGTTGCGTCGTACTGGCCGAGCCCCTTGTTCGCCGCGATGCGGTCGGCATTGCGCGCGCTCAGCTCGAGGATCGTCTGGGTCGGATCGATCGCGGTCTTGTCCCCGCGTCCCCGCGTGCCGCCGCTCGCCGTGCGGCGAGACAGCCAGCGAGCGAACCAGGACAGGGTCAGGTTGAGCGCCAGGTAGATCGCCAGGGTGACCAGGAACAGCGAGAAGATGTACCGGTTGCCGTAGAAGCTGCCCAGGTTGTTCATGTTGTTGCGGATGATCTCGTTGTACCCGACGATGTAGCCGAGCGAGGTGTCCTTCAGCAGCACCACCAGCTGAGCGACGATGATCGGCAGCATCTGGCGGAACGCCTGCGGGAATTCGACCAGCATCTTCGACTGGAATTCCCGCATCCCGATGCTCAGTGCCGCCTCGCGCTGCCCGCGTGGGAGCGCGACAAGGCCGGCCCGAAGCGCCTCGCCGATCAGGGTGCCGTTGTAGAGGACGAGCGCGATCACGACCGCCCAGAACGCTCCGGTCGAGGCGACCAGGAGGATGAACAGCATCATCAGCAGCACCGGCATGCCGCGCAGGAACTCGATGAGCCACCCGGTAGGAATCCGCAGCCAGGCGATCGACGAGCTGCGCATGAGCGAGAGCAGGACACCCAGCGCGATCGCTCCGACGGCGGCGACCGCGGCGGCCTGCAGCGTGGCCACGATGCCGCGCCCGATCGAGCCCCACAGCTGGGTGTCGAGGAAGATGCTCCACCGGGTCGAATCGAACATGCCGGGGAGGGTGATGCCGCCGGACTCGCGCGGGGCGGCGAGGGTGATGATGATCCAGGCGAGTCCCGCGAGGATCACGATCAGCGAGAGCACCGAGGCGATCCGCGAGTTGCGCTTCGCCTTGGGTCCCGGCGCGTCGAACAAGACGCTGGTGCCGCTCATCGGCGCACGACCCATCGCTTCTCGAGCTGCCCCGCGGCAAGCCCCAGGGGGACCGTGACCACCAGGTACAGCGCAGCGGCGGTGAAGAGGATGGGCAGCACGATGTTGCCGTTGTCATTGGCCAGCTGCCGGGTCGTGGCGAACAGCTCGACGACGAAGAAGCCGCCGGCGACCGAAGTGTTCTTGGTGAGGGCTATGAAGACGTTGATCAGGGGCGGCACAGTCATGCGGAACGCCTGCGGCAGCACGACGAGCGACACCGTCTGGCCGAAGCCGAGTCCGATGCTGCGGGCGGCCTCGGCCTGCCCGAGCGGGACGCCGTTGATGCCGGAGCGGAGGGCCTCGGCCACGAAGGGCGACGTGTAGTACGTGAGAGCGATGAACGCCAGCAGCACGTACGGCAGACGCACGCCCAGCATGGGCATCACGAACGCGGTGAAGAAGAAGATCAGGGTGAGCGGCGTGTTCCGCGCGATCTCGGTCCAGAACGCGGCCAGCCCGCGCAGGGCGGCGACCGGCGAGATGCGCATCGCGGCGATGAGCGTCCCCAGGATCAGGGCGAGCACACCGGAGACTGCAAGCAGGAGGAGGGTCACGCGGAAGCCCTCCCAGAACTCGGGCAGCAGTGAGATCAGCTGTTCCATGGCCCTCCTCTCGGGTCGTGCGGCGGTCAGGAGCGGATGCCCCGGGTCGGCGTGTCGGCCGACCTGGGGCATCCGATCGATCAGTAGCGGTCGACCGCCGGCGGCTCGACGAACGGCAGGACCGTTCCCGCCGTGGCGTTCCAGGCGGCTTCGTAGCTGCCGTCCTCGTACGAGGCCTCCAGCACGTCGTTGATCCACATGCGGAACTCCGTGTCATCCAGCGCGAGCCCGATTCCGTAGGGCTCCTCGGTGAACGGCTCGCCCACGACCTTGAACTCGCCCTCGTTCTGGGCCGCGAGGCCCGCGAGGATCACGTTGTCGGTCGAGACCGCCACGACGGTGCCGTCACGCAGGGGACCGAGGCAGTTGCTGTACGTGTCGGTCAGCAGCACCTCCGCGCCGAGCGCCTCGAGGTTGGCGGCAGGCGTCGAGCCCGTCACCGAGCAGACCGGCTGACCCACCAGGTCGTCCTCGGTCTTGATGTCCTCGTTGTCGGCGAGCACCAGGATCGACTGCCCGGCCATGTAGTACGGGCCCGCGAACGAGACGACTTCCTTTCGCGTGTCGTTGATCGTGTACGTCGCGACCACGATGTCGACTTCGCCGTTCTGGATGAACGGCTCGCGGTTGGCCGAGACGGACTCGACCCACTCGATGTCTTCTTCGCCGATTCCGAGCTGCGCGGCGATGATCTTGCCGATCTCGACGTCGAAGCCCTCCGGCGTGCCCGACGGTCCCATCAGTCCGAACAGCGGCTGGTCGAACTTCGTGCCGATCGTGATCGTTCCCGCGTCGGCGAGCGCGGCCATCGTGCTGCCCTCTGCGAAGGTCGGTGCCGGTGCGGGCGTCGCAGTGGTCTCGCCACCCGCATCGGTTCCGGATGCACACGCCGAGAGCGCGAGGGCGCTGGCCGCGGCCAGCGCGATGAGGGGAATTCTCGTTCGTTTCATGTCTTCGTCCTTTGCTGTGTACGGCCGCGCGTCGCGACCTCCTCGGTTCCAGACCGTTCCTAGCGGTCGGGTCTCGCATCAGTGCTCGAGGATCTTGGACAGGAAATCCTGGGCCCTCTCGCTCTGCGGGTTGGTGAAGAACTGCTCGGGAGTGGCCTCCTCGATGATCGCCCCGCCGTCCATGAAGAGCACCCGGTCGGCTGCCTTGCGGGCGAAGCCCATCTCGTGGGTGACGACGATCATCGTCATTCCGTCGGCCGCGAGGCCGATCATGACGTCGAGCACTTCGTTGATCATCTCGGGATCTAGCGCACTGGTCGGCTCGTCCATGAGGATCAGCTTGGGATCCATCGCCAGCGACCGTGCGATCGCGACGCGCTGCTGCTGGCCGCCCGAGAGCTGGCTGGGCATCTTCGAGGCCTGATCGGCCACCCCGACGCGATCGAGAAGCTGCATCGCCTTCGCATCTGCATCCTTGCGCGACATCTTCCGCACCCTGATCGGGCCGAGCGTCACATTCTCGAGCACGGTCTTGTGGGCGAACAGATTGAACGACTGGAACACCATTCCGACATCCGCCCGAAGCCTGGCCAACCCTGCCCCCTCCTCCGGCAGCGGGATGCCGTCGATCGAGATCGATCCGGCGTCGATGGTCTCGAGCCGGTTGATCGCGCGACACAGGGTCGACTTGCCCGATCCGGACGGCCCGATCACCACGACGACCTCGCCGCGATTCACGACGGTGTCGATGTCCCTGAGCACATGCAGGTCGCCGAAGTGCTTGTCGACGTGCTCGATCACAACGAGCGGTTCGCCGCGGCGGACGTTGATGTTGGACGTCTTGGGCGCAGCTGCGGTTTCATCCGGTGTCGCCATACGCCCCACCCTATGCGCGGGCTCTGCAGGGTTACGAGGGCATGGCGGCGAGCTTTACCGGACCGTAACCGGATTGGAACGCTGTGCGAACGCCGTTTCGTATAAGCACACGCTGGCCGCGGTCGCCAGATTGAGCGACTCCGCACTGCCGTAGATGGGCAGTCGGAGCGACAGGTCGGCCAGAGCCAGCGCCGCATCGTCGAGCCCGCGCGCCTCGTTGCCGAACAGCCACGCTGTGGGCTCGGCCAGCAGTGCCCGCGCGGCCAGGAAGTCGCCGCCGCCGACGTCTGCGGCGACCACGCGCACCCCCGCGGCGTGGGCGCGTTCGACCGCAGCCGCCAGGTCGACGCCGACCGCGATGGGCAGGTGGAACAGCGATCCCGTGGTGGCACGGACGACCTTCGGGTTGTAGGGGTCGACGGTGCGGCCGGTGAGGATGACGGCATCCGCACCCGCAGCATCGGCTGCCCTGATGATCGTGCCGAGATTGCCGGGATCGCGCACTTCCTCGCAGATCGCGACGAGACGAGGGGATGCCGCGAAGATGTCGCGCACCGAGGTCGGTGTCTGGCGTGCGACGGCGACGATCCCCTGCGGCGTGACGGTGTCGGCCATCACATCGAGCACGGCCTCCGTCGTGAAGACGACCTCGATGCCTACCTCGCGCGCGGCATCCTTCAGCTCGGGGTGCCGTTCGAGCGCGGTGGGTGTAGCGAACATCTCCACGACGGTGTCAGGGCGATGCGCGAGCACCTCCCGCGCGGCCTGGGGACCCTCGAGCAGGAACAGCCCGGTCTCCTCCCGCGCGCTGCGTTTGGTCAGTTTGGCGACGGCGCGAACGCGGGGCGAGCGCGGGTTCTCGAGCACGTGCTCAGCATACGGCCCGCCCCACCGGCGCACCCGCAAGCCGCACGCGAAAGGGCGCCCCCCGGAAGGAGGACGCCCTGAACACGGATGCAGGTGGGTTACGCGCTCCTGGGCGCGTTGACGTTCTCAGGCAGCGCGGCCTTGGCGGTGGCGACGAGCGAAGCGAAGGCCGCCGGCTCGTTCACCGCCAGTTCGGCGAGCATGCGGCGGTCGACCTGGACGCCCGCAAGGCCGAGGCCCTGGATGAGGCGGTTGTACGTGAGGCCGTTCTGGCGGCTCGCGGCGTTGATGCGCTGGATCCACAGCCGGCGGAAGTCGCCCTTGCGCTTGCGACGGTCGCGGTACGCGTAGACGAGCGAGTGGGTGACCTGCTCCTTCGCCTTGCGGTACAGGCGTGAACGCTGACCCCGGTAACCGGAGGCGCGCTCGAGGGTGACGCGACGCTTCTTGTGGGCGTTTACTGCCCGCTTGACTCTAGCCATTTCTCATATTCCCTAACGTGATCAGGCGCGCGCTCAGCGGCCGAGAAGCTTCTTGGCCTGCTTGGTGTCAGCCTTGGACAGGACCTGGTCCTGATTCAGGCGTCGCGTGCGCTTGCTGGCCTTGCCCTCCAAGTTGTGGCGCATACCGGCCTGCTGCTTCATCAGCTTTCCGCTGCCGGTGATCTTGAACCGCTTCTTGGCGCCCGAATGGGTCTTCTGCTTCGGCATCTCTTGTTCCTTCGTGTGTCGCCCTGGCGGGCTTCGTGGTGTTTCCCGCGTGGCGGGAGTGCGTGGGACCTACTCGGCGGGCGCCGGGGCCGGTTCTGTGGCGGGACCGCCGTGGGCCGCCGAGCGAGCGGCTTCCTTGTTCGCAGCGCGCTGCGCATTCTGCTCGGTCTTCACTTCGGACTTGTTCTTGTGCGGGGCGACCACCATGACCATGTTGCGCCCGTCGATCGTGGGGTTGGACTCGACGGTTCCGAATTCGGCCACATCCTCCGCGAACTTGCGCAGGAGTCGCACACCCTGCTCGGGGCGCGACTGCTCGCGGCCGCGGAAAAGGATCATGGCCTTGACCTTGTCGCCCGCCTTGAGGAAGCCCTCGGCGCGCTTGAGTTTGGTCGTATAGTCGTGTGCCTCGATCTTGAGACGGAAGCGGACCTCTTTGAGGATCGTGTTCGCTTGATTGCGCCGGGCCTCCTTGGCCTTCTGCGCTGCTTCGTATTTGAACTTCCCGTAGTCCATGATCTTGACGACCGGCGGCTTCGAGTTGGGAGCCACCTCGACAAGGTCGAGATCGGCATCCTGCGCCAGACGCAAGGCAACCTCGATGCGTACGACGCCGACCTGCTCTCCGTTCGGGCCCACGAGGCGGACCTCGGGCACGCGGATGCGGTCATTGGTGCGGGGATCGCTGATGCGGAACTCCTCTTGTAGCGGATGTCGGCCACCGCGAAGCAGGATGCATCGCGGGCGAAAGAGGGACTCGATTCCACCCGCACGACGCAGGAGCGTCGGCTTCCGCACCCGATACCCACTGCCAGGCTGTCTGGACCTGCTGCCGTAGGACGACCTCGTCCTGATCGGACGAAGCGGAGTGCATGACCCGGTAGCCTGGAACGGCAAGCGCGGGTGGGATCTGGATCCTCTTTCGTTCCGGAGCGAGACGCTCCGGAGCCTGTTCAAGTTTAGCAGAAAGTGACACGTGGATACGATTCGGGACGCCGACGACGATCTTGAGGCCGGCCGCAAGGCGCAGGATGCCGAACGCCAGGCTCGCTGGGAAGCGCAGGAGCGTGCCGCTTCGGCCGCGACGCGCGACATCGCAGACGTCCCCGCGGTCGAGGTGATCACGACCGCCTCCGTGCACCTGATGAGCGCCGCCGCAGTCAAAGTCGGCCTCGCGGACGACCCGTCGGCCCAGACCGACCTCGATGAGGCCCGCAAGCTCATCAATGCCCTGGCAGGTCTCATCACTGCCGGCGCGCCGGAGATCAGCGACATGCACGCTCGGTCGCTGCGCGACGGTCTGCGCTCGCTGCAGCTCGCCTTCCGCGAAGCATCCGTGATTCCCGACGCCCTCGGCAAGGGACCTGGCGAGAAGTGGACCGGTCCGGTCAACTAGTTCCGGATGCCGGCAGTTCCGGATGCCGGCAGCCGCTGTTGATCGCGTCACCCCCCTGCGATCATTCGCAGGTCGCAGCCTCGCCCGCGAGAGTGCCCACGCGCTTCAGGCGCGGGCGAGCTTGACGGTCAGCGAGTCGACGAGAACGGCGATTCGATGATCCGCCGCCCAACGCTTTGCGAGGCGACCCAGCACGGCGTCGAGCTCGGACTGCTCGAGTCCGTGGATGAGATCCAGACGCACGACGAGCTCGGGGCCCCTCAGCCGGCCGGTCGGGTCCCCGGCCTCCACGGCGAGATCGATCACGGCCAGCTCTCCCTGCACGCTCTCCTGCAGCCCGGCGAACACCTCCGGCGAGGCGAAGCTCGGCTCCCAGGCGATACCCTGTGCGATCGCCCACACTGCCGGGCGCCGGAGCACGAACTCGGTCTCGGAACCCGGGTCGATCACGATCAGATCCGTGTCGTCGGCCGATGCGGCAACCGCGGTGCGCACGCCGTCAGCCGGCACCGGCCGAGCGGCGGCATCCCAACGGCTCATCGCCGCGACGGAGCTGAAGACCGGCAGCACGCTGCGGCCGTCGGGGGCTGCCACCGTGACGATCGACAGCTCCTGCGTCTTGTCCACGACCAGCCCGTGCGGGCCGACGCCCTCGTCGCCCTTCTGAGCGATGAGCGGGATCAGCACGCGCGCGGCGCGGTACGCGTCCACCACGGCAACGGGGTCGCCGCCACCGTCGCGAAATGCCGCGAGCGCCGCGAGCAGGCCGGGATCGGCCGACCCGTCGTCGCTCGCGTGGGGATTGGGTTCGAAGCGGCGCCCCTCCCAGGGCACACCCGCGGAATCCCCAGCGCGAAGATGGTCGTGCGATTCAGTGCCCTGCGACATCCAGCGCCTCGGCGAGTGTGAACGCACCCGCGTAGAGGGCCTTTCCCACGATCGCGCCCTCTACGCCGATCGGCACGAGGTCGCGCAGGGCGGCGATATCATCCAGGCTCGAGACGCCACCCGATGCGATCACCGGCCTGGTGGTGCGCGCCGTGATCTCGCGGAGCAGTTCGATGTTGGGACCTTTGAGCGTTCCGTCCTTGGTGACGTCCGTCACCACGTACCGGCTGCAGCCCGCCTCTTCGAGCCGCTCCAGGACGGTCCAGAGGTCGCCGCCCTCCCGCGTCCAGCCGCGCGCCGCGAGTGTGGTCCCCCGCACATCGAGCCCGACCGCGATCGCATCGCCGTAGCGGCCGATGACATCCGCCGCCCACTCCGGGTTCTCCAGCGCCGCCGTCCCCAGGTTGATGCGCGAGGCGCCGCTCTCCAGCGCCGCCTCCAGACTGCGGTCGTCGCGAATGCCGCCCGAGACCTCGACCTGCACGCCGCGCACCTGCTTGATCACCCTGCGGATGATCGCAGCGTTGCTGCCGCGCCCGAAAGCGGCATCGAGGTCGACGAGGTGGATCCAGACGGCGCCCTGCCTGGCCCACTCCAGGGCCGCGCCGAGCGGGTCGCCGTAGTCGGTCTCGGTGCCGGCCTCGCCCTGGGTGAGGCGGACCGCCTTGCCGTCGGCGACATCGACAGCCGGCAGCAGGGTCAGCGCGGGTATAGAGGCGAAATCGTTCATGGCTCCTCGTGCGGGGACGACGCGAGAGCCTTGCGCTTTCGCAGATGACACGAGTTCAGAGGGTAGCCCTGCCGAGCCCGTCGATCCAATTGGCGAGAAGCCGGATGCCGGCATCGCCCGATTTCTCGGGGTGGAACTGGGTCGCCGACAGCGGCCCGTTCTCGACGGCGGCCAGGAACGGCTGCCCATAGGTGCACCAGGTCACCGCCGGCTCGGGGAACGGCGGCTGCACGTCCAGCAGCCACTGCTGCGCGGCGAAAGAGTGCACGAAGTAGAACCGCTCGTGCTCGATCCCGCGGAACAGACGCGAGCCCGCGCCCGCCTCGACGGTGTTCCAGCCCATGTGCGGCAGCACCGGCGCGTCGAGTTCGGTGACGGCGCCGGGCCACTCGCCCATGCCCTCGGTGTCGACGCCGCGCTCGACGCCACGCTCGAACAGCACCTGCATGCCGACGCAGATGCCCAGCACCGGCCGGCCGCCTGCGAGCCGCCGGTCGATGATCTCATCGCCCCGGCTCGCCCGCAGCGCCTGCATCACGGCTTGGAAGGCACCGACGCCGGGCACCACGAGACCGTGCGCATCGTCGATGAGACCGCGGTCGGCCGTCAGCCGGGCATCGGCTCCCGCAGCGGCGAGGGCCTTCACCGCGGAGTGGACGTTGCCCGAGCCGTAGTCCAAGACCGCGACCAGCGGCTTCTCGCTCACAGCGCCCGTCTCGCGCCCTGCACTCACAGGGCACCCTTCGTGCTCGGCACGCCCTCCACCAGCGGGTCCAGTGCCTTCGCCTGCCGGAACGCGCGGGCGAACGCCTTGTACTCGGCCTCGGCGATGTGATGGGGGTCGCGCCCGGCGAGCACGGCCACGTGCACGGTCAGCCCGGCGTGGAAAGCGATCGCTTCGAAGCTGTGCCGCACCAGCGATCCGGTGAAGTGGCCGCCGATGAGGTGCAGCTCGAAACCGGCCGGCTCGCCACTGTGGACCAGGTAGGGCCGGCCACTGATATCGACCACGGCCTGGGCGAGGGCCTCGTCGAGCGGCACGAGGGCGTCGCCGTATCGCGAGATGCCGGTCTTGTCGCCGAGGGCCGCACGGATCGCCTGGCCCAGCACGATCGCCACATCCTCCACCGTGTGGTGCGCGTCGATGTCGGTGTCGCCCGAGGCGCGCACGGTCAGGTCGGTGAGCGAGTGCTTCGCGAACGCGGTCAGCAGGTGATCGAAGAACGGCACGGTGGTGTCGATGTGACTGCGACCGGGTCCGTCGAGGTCGATCTCGAGTTCGACGGTCGACTCGCTCGTTGAACGGCGCAGCGCTGCGGTGCGGGTTGCTCCGGGGCGGGTCATGACGCTGAGTCTAACGAGGCCAGGGCCTCCAGGAACGCGGTCGTCTCCGGCTCGGTGCCGGCCGTCACACGCAGGTGCTGAGGGATGCCGACATCGCGGATCAGGACGCCCTTGTCGTACAGCCCCTGCCAGGTGGCGGCCGCGTCGTGCAAGCCGCCGAACAGCACGAAGTTGGTCCAGGACTCGTAGGGCTTGTACCCGATCGCCGCGAGGGTGGCCGAGATGCGGTCGCGCTGGGCGACGATCTCATCGACCATTCCGAGCATCGTCGGCGCGTGGCGCAGGGCGGCGTTGGCGGCAGCCTGCGTCAGCGAACTCAAGTGGTAGGGCAGCCGCACCAGGCGCAGGGCATCGACGACGGCGGCATCCGCGGCGAGGTAGCCGACACGGGCACCGGCGAAGGCGAAGGCCTTGCTCATCGTCCGCGACACCACCAGTCGCTCGCGACCGGGCAGCAGGGCGAGCGCGGACCCGGAATCCCGCGGCGCGAACTCCTGATACGCCTCGTCGACCACGACGATCCCCTCGGTGGCGTCGTAGACGGCTTCGATCACCTCGAGCGTCATCGGCGTACCGGTGGGATTGTTCGGCGCGCACAGGAAGACGACGTCGGGCTGCGCCTCGGCGACCTGCGCCGCCGCGCTGCCGGCATCGACCGAGAAGTCCGCCGCACGCGTTCCGGCGACCCAGGAAGCTCCGGTCGCGCGGGTCAGGAGCGGATACATCGAGTACGTCGGGGCGAATCCGAAAGCGGTGCGGTCCGGGCCGCCGAAGGCTTGGAGGATGTGCTGCAGCACCTCGTTCGAGCCGTTCGCCGCCCAGATCTGCTCGCGCGTGAGCCCGTAGCCGAGGTACTCGGCGAAGCCCTCGCGCAACGCAGCGAATTCGCGATCGGGGTACCGGTTCACATCCCGCAGCGCCATGGCGACAGCATCCAGGATGTCACCGGCGACTTCCTCAGGAACGGGATGCGTGTTCTCGTTGACGTTCAGCGCCACCGGCAGCGCCACCTGCGGCGCGCCGTATGGCGTCATGCCGCGGAGGTGGTCGCGGAGGGGCAGATCGTCGAGACGGGTCACCCCTCCCATCGTAGAGGGCCAGGCCCGCCGCGGGCGGCCCCGATTGCAGCGCTGCGGCTCAGGGGCTGGGCGTGTACTCGGCGGGAATGGAGAGCTGCTGACCAGCCGAGAGCGTGACTCCATCAAGTGCGTTCAGGCGCACGATCGCATCCACGACGTCGCGCGGGTCCGCCCCCGGCGCGACCTGCTCGGCGATGGACCAGAGCGAGTCTCCGGGTGTCACCGTGAGCGTCGCGAACGACCCACTCGGCGCGCCGGTGTCGCGGGAGGCGAGGGCGCTGCCGCCGCCGAACACGGCCAGGCTCAGGGCGACCGCCGCAGGCAGCGCGGCGAGCGCGGCGACGATGCGTCGACCGCGCACGGTGAGACGCATTCTCGTCGCACCGGGAATGCTGATCACTGTCATGTCTTCCTCCTGCTGAAAGAGAAGAGATTCGCATCCGCGGCTCGGCCGGGAGCCGCGCATGCGAACTTCTCTTCCGAAGCTAGCTTCGATATTGTCAGATGTCAACCGGCGCCCCGTGGCCTCGTCCTTCGAACGCGACACGCGGACGTGATGCGGCTCAGACGGGCCGGAACCGGATACGGTTTCGATGGGAACACCCCACCACGGGCCTCCGACATTCGAAGACCGATGCCCCGATCGGGCGAGACAGGAGCAGGAACCATGAGCGAGGCGAATGGACGCGAGAAGCCGCAGACGCGCCGACGCAAGAGCCTGAGCGACAAGCAGCTCGCCATCCTCGAGGTGATCCAGCGCTCCATCGCGCGGTATGGCTATCCGCCGAGCATGCGAGAGATCGGCGACGCCGTCGGGCTGAAGTCGCTGTCGAGCGTGACGCACCAGCTGAACCAGCTCGAGCTCAGCGGCTACCTGCGCCGGGATGCCGGCAAGACCCGCGCCATGGAGGTCCTCATCGACCTGCCCGGCATGTCGACCGAGAACCCGGCAGACAACGCGCCGAGCGTCGGCGATGCGGCCATGGTGCCGCTGGTCGGAAGGATCGCTGCCGGCGTGCCGATCACCGCGGAGCAGCAGGTGGAGGAGATCTTCCCGCTCCCCCGGCAGCTCGTCGGCAAGGGCGATCTGTTCATGCTCAAGGTCTCGGGCGAGTCCATGATCGACGCCGCGATCTGCGACGGCGACTGGGTCGTCGTGCGCCAGCAGCAGACGGCGGAGAACGGCGACATCGTCGCGGCCATGCTCAACGAAGAGGCGACGGTCAAGACGTTCCGCCAGCGCGACGGCCACACGTGGCTGCTCCCGCGCAACTCGGCGTTCGAGCCGATCCTCGGCGACGACGCAGTCGTGCTCGGCAAGATCGTGGCGGTTCTGCGCGCCGTCTGAGCGAGCCTCACCGGCACGCCGCAGAATCACCCGATCCGGGTGGGACGCCGACGGGGCAGTTGCGCCATGATGAGGTCATCCGCACCGAGGAGGCCACATGTCCGATACAGCTGCCGACGATCTGCAGGCGCAGATCGACGCGCTTCGCACCGAGAACGAGAAGCTGCGCGCGCAGACGCTGGTCTTGGAAGACGAGACAGCCGTGCCCGCGCGTCGGGCGAGCGGCCGCTGGCGGGCCGTGGTGTCCGCGATCTGCATCGTCATCGCGGCGATCCTCGTGCCGGTCTCGATCGTCAGCGCGTGGGCGCGCGTGCAACTGGTCGACGAGGACGCGTTCGTCAACACCCTCGCTCCCCTCGTCGACGACCCGGCCGTACAGGCGCTGATCGTCGACGAGACCATGTCGGCCATCACCGCAGAGGTGGACTTCAACCAGATCACCGCGAACGTCTTCGACGGCATCGCCGGACTCGGGCTGCCGCCGCGCGCCGTCCAGGCGCTCGACCTGCTGCAGGCACCTGCCGCAGACGGCCTCGAAAGCCTCGTGACCCAGACCGTCACGCGCGTCGTCGAATCCGATGCCTTCGCCGATGTCTGGGCGACCGCCACCCGCGCAGCCCATCGCGCGCTGACGACCGCGGCCACGTCGGACGGCGGCGGCCTCGTCGTCGAGACGCCCGACGGCGTCGGCATCCAACTCGGCGCCGTCGTCGAACGCGTCAAGCAGAACCTCGTCGATCGTGGCCTCGGCGCCGCAGAGCTCATCCCGACCGTCGACAGGGTGGTGATCATCGGCGAGGGCGACACCCTCGCCGCGATCCGCACCGGGTACGCGATCGTCGCCACGATGGGATGGTGGTTGCCGGTCATCACGCTCGCCCTGTTCGGGCTCGGCATCCTGCTCGCGCGCCGGCGCAGCACCGCGATCCTCGGCACAGGTCTCGGCCTCGCGATCGGGGCGGCGACGCTCACGGCAGGCCTGTCGATCGGCAGCATTGCCATGGGCATCGTCGCCGGCGATCTCGATCTGTCCCCCACGGCACTCGAGGCGATATACCAGCAGCTCGTCGGAGCCATGACGCAGACCGCCCTGGTGATCATGCTGCTGGGCGTGCTGGTGGCCGTGGTCGGATGGCTCATGGGCGGCTCACGGCCTGCGCGCAGTGTGCGCTCGGCGACCGCGAGCCTCAATGGCTCGGCCCGGAAGCAACTCTCGGAGCACGGGCTCGACACCGGCGCTTTCGGCTCGTGGCTCGGGCGCTACCGAGTGCTCGTGCGGATCCTCATCGCCGCTCTGGCCGTACTCTGGCTTTTCGCGATGCGCCCGCTGTCGGTGGGCGAGATCATCCTGGTCATCGTTGTCGCCCTCCTCGTCGGGTGGATCCTCGAGCTGCTGCAGCGTCGCGATGACGCACCGGTGCCGGATGCCGCGGACGCCGGAGCAGACGCCGGACCCATGGATGCCGGACCCATGGATGCCGCCGCCGCGTCGGCCGCGGCATCCACACCGGAACAGACGCCTAAGCGATGACCGTCGGGCGGTCGCGCACACGCCGGGTCGCCTCGACCAGGTTCCGCAGCGCGGCCACCGTCTCGGGATAGCCCCGGGTCTTCAGACCGCAGTCGGGGTTGACCCACACCTGATGCAGGGGCAGTTCGTCGGCGGTGCGCTCGAGCAGGTCGACGATCTCGGCGACGGACGGCACGCGCGGCGAGTGAATGTCATAGACTCCCGGTCCGATGCCGTGCGCGAAGTCCGAGCGGGCGATGTCGCCGATCACCTCGCCGCGGCTGCGGGCCGCCTCGATGGAGGTGACATCGGCGTCCAGGCCGGCGATGGCGTCGATCACGACGTCGAACTCTGAATAGCACAGGTGCGTGTGCAGCTGCGTCATGTCGGCCGCGCCCGCCGTGGCGAGACGGAATGACCTCACCGACCAGTTCAGGTAGGCGGGCTGTGCGGCGCATTTCAACGGCAGCAGCTCGCGGAGGGCCGGTTCGTCCACCTGGATGATCCGGATGCCGGCCGCCTCGAGGTCGGTGATCTCGTCGCGCAGCGAGAG
The DNA here is from genome assembly GCF_011620715.1 of Microbacterium sp. GTDB lineage: Bacteria > Actinomycetota > Actinomycetes > Actinomycetales > Microbacteriaceae > Microbacterium. Next base: position 31,954 of record NZ_WOYP01000074.1, read on the forward strand.
CGCCACTTGGTTCGCCGTCTCGGAGAGCGGCTGATCGTCGCGGACGAACGACCAGGCCAGTATCGTCACCGGACCGGTGAGCATCCCCTTGACGGGTCTGTCGGTCAGCGACTGCGCGAAGGCCGACCAGCCGACCGTGATGGGCGCCGGACGCGAGACGTCTCCCCAGAGGATCGACGGCCGCGTCGCACGCGAACCGTACGACTGCACCCAGCCGTTGGCCGTCACGGCGAACCCGTCGAGGTTCTCGGCGAAGTACTGCACCATGTCGTTGCGCTCGGGCTCACCGTGCACGAGCACGTCGATGTCGAGCTCCTCCTGCAGGCCGATGACCGCCCTGATCTCCAAGCGGAGGAACTCCTCGTACTCGTCGGCGCTCAGCTGGCCACGGGCGTGCTGTGCGCGCGCGCGGCGGATGTCGGGCGTCTGCGGGAACGATCCGATCGTGGTGGTGGGCAGGATCGGCAGCGCCAATGCGTCGTCCTGCACCGCCCGCCGCGTCTGGTAATCACCCCGGTCGAAATCGGCGGCGACCAGGGCAGCTGTGCGCGCACGCACGGCACCGTCGCGGACGCCGGGCGCAGAGCGCCGGTCCTCCAGCGCCGCGGCCGCCGCCGCGATGTCTTCCTCGATCGCGGACCGGCCCTCCACCAGACCCCGCGCAAGCGCGGTGACCTGGCCGACCTTCTGGTCGGCGAATGCCAGCCACGACACCAGCCGCCGGTCGAGCGCGGGCTCGTCTGCGACGTCGTGCGGCACGTGCTGGAGCGAGGTGGAGGTGCCGGCCGCCACCGAGGCGGCACCGAGACCACGAAGCTGCGCGAGCGTCGACCAGGCACCCGCGAGGTCGCCGCGCCAGATGTTGCGACCGTCGACGACGCCGCCGACGAGGGTCTTCGTCTCGAGGCCCGGGACCGCGGACGGCACGGCGCCGCGGGTGAGATCGATCGAGAGCGCCTCGACCGGTGCGGCCGCCAGTGCGGTCCAGGCCTCGGGCGCGAGCTGCGCGTAGGGGGCGGCGACGAGGATCGCCGGGCGGTCGGGCACCGAACCCAGGACGGCGTAGGCATGCGCGGCGGCATCCGCGAGCTCCGCCGGGGTCGCCGGAAGGCTCTCGCTCACCAGCGCGGGCTCGTCCAGCTGCACCCAGTCCGCACCGGCCGCACGGAGCTCACCCAGCAGCGTCGCGTAAACCGGCAGCAGGTCCGCGAGCCGGTCCAGTGGACGGTAGCCCCGGGGTGCGGCATCCGTCGCCTTGGCCAGGGCGAGCAGCGTCACCGGACCAACGATCACCGGACGAACGGTGAACCCATCGGCTCGCGCCTCGGCGACGTGACGCGCGAACCGATCGCTCGACGGGGCGAACGCGGTCTCGGGGCCGATCTCGGGCACGAGGTAGTGGTAGTTCGTGTCGAACCACTTCGTCATCTCGAGAGGGGCATCGAATCCCGCACCGCGTGCGGCGGTGAAGTACGCCGCGAGCCCGATCGACCCGTCGGCGTCGCGCAGCTCGGCGAACCGCTCGGGAAGCGCGCCCACCGCGGCGGCGGCATCGAGCACCTGGTCGTAGTAGGAGAAAGTCTCGGGGATCGACGAGTCGGAGCGCCCGAGGCCGAGCTCGGCCAGACGCTCACGCGTGGCGCGGCGCAGGTCCGCTGCCGTCGCCTCGAGCTCGGCTTCGTCGATCGCGCCGGACCAGTGGGCTTCGACTGCTCGCTTGAGCTCGCGCCGCGCTCCGATGCGGGGGTAGCCCAGGATCGTTCCGGCGGGGAAATTGCAGCTGATATCGGTCATCGGGGGGCATTCCTCTGGAGCGAGTGGGTGGGGATGCCGGCCTCGCGGAGCACCGCGAGCACCGTGTCATGCTCGTTGAAGGCGTACAGGTGTATACCGGGGGCGCCACCGGCCAGCACCGCCTGCGCGAGGTCAGCCGCATGCGCGATCCCGACCTCCGCCTGGCCTTCCGCCGTCGATTCGGTCTCGAGTGCGAACGCGAGCGCGCGGGGCAGCTCCTCGCCGGTGAGTTCGAGCACCCGACGCAGACGGCCCGGCGAGGTGATCGGCATGATCCCCGGCAGAATCGGCATCATCACCCCCGCTTCGCGCGAACGGGCCACGAAGCTCAGGTAGTCGTCGGCATGGAAGAACAGCTGCGTGATCGCGAGGGTCGCTCCGGCGGCCTCCTTGGCCAGGAGCGCATCGATGTGCTCGTTCGGATGCCGCGAGCGCGGGTGTCCATTGGGGAAGGCGGCCACCGCGATCTCGGCCCGCAGACGTCGCTGGACCTGTGCGGCGCCGGGAAGCCCGGGAACCCCTGCCTCGGTGTAGGGGGCCTGCGCAGCCTGCACCCGATCGATGAGCTGCACCAGCTCGGCGGCGCTCTGCAGATCGCCGAGGAAGGAATCGCCCTCGTCGGCGCCCTCAGGTGGATCGCCGCGCAGCGCGAGGAAGTTCAGGATGCCGGCATCCAGGAACTCGCGGATGAGCCCGGTCGCAGCCGCATAGGTGTTGCCGACGCACGTGATGTGCGCCAACGGCTCGACAGCGGTCTCGTCACGGATGAAGCGGAGCACGTCCAGAGAGCGACCGCCGACCGAACCGCCGGCACCGAAAGTGACCGAGATGAACTGCGGGCCCGCGGCGGCGAGATGTCGGATCGTCTCGTGAAGAGCGGCCTCGCGCGCCGCCGAGCGCGGCGGGTACACCTCGAACGAGAGCGGCACACCAACGGTCGGCCGTGGGTGGAGTCGGGAGGGCGATGCACTCGAGTCGGTGCGCATGACGGGCTCTTCGGTTCGAGGACGGAGGCCGGACGGCCGCGGACAGCGCACGATGTGCGCGATGTCTTCGCGGGCGGATGCCGGGCTCGGCTGTCGCTCCTGCCTGGATTGCTCCAGGCGACATAAGTTCAAGTTAGCCGATCTCGGGTACTGGCTCGAGTCTGTTTCGCACTGTGTCGAGATCCGCGCACGGCTGCGCACGCCGGACTCGACTGCAGAGGACCGGCATCCGGCCTCCACGATCGGCGCGTGCGCAATACGGTTGATGCATGACGGAGACGCGTGCTTTCGGCTCGTGGCAGTCGCCTCTGACCGCGCGGGCCGTGACGGCCGCAACGCCCCGGATCGAAGGTGCCCGCTTCGTCGGCGCAGACGTGTGGTGGGGCGAGAGCGTGGCCGAACAGGCGGGTCGCACCGCCGTCCGGCGGCGCACGGCGGACGGCGATGTCCTCGACGTGCTCCCCCCTCCGTGGAATGCCCGCTCACGCGTCCACGAGTACGGCGGCGGCGCCTGGACCGCCACGGATGACGGCATCCTGCTTTTCGTCGAGAAGTCCGACCAGTGCGTCTGGGCGCTCGAACCCGGCGAGGAGCCCCGCGTGCTCACCCCGGCCGACCACGGCATGCGCTTCGGAGGACTCACCTGGCAGAGCGGGCAACTGCTCGCGATCCGCGAGACGCACAGCGGTGCGGCTGTTCCGCACCGCGACATCGTGCGGATCGCGCTGGACGGTTCGGGCGTGACTTCGCTCGTCGACGACAGCGACTTCCTCGCGCATCCGGCGCTTTCCCCGACCGGTCACCACCTCGCGTGGATCGCGTGGAATCACCCCGACATGCCGTGGGACCGCGCCGAAGTGCGCGTCGGCCGGCTCGAGGACGGGATCGTCGCCGAGTGGACGACGATCGCCGGTGAAGACAGCTCTCCCCTGCAGCCGACATGGGCCGACGATGACCACCTGCTCTACGCGGACGACTCCACAGGTCGGTGGAACCTCTGGTGCGAGCACCTGTCCGCCGGCCTCGAGCGCCACCCGGTCGCGCCGGCCGATGCCGACACGGGTGGCCCGCTGTGGGTGCTCGGCACGCGCTGGTTCGCGCGCCTGCACGACGGCCGCATCGTCGCGGTGCGCACGAACGGCGACGACGAGTTCGTGCTGATCCACGAGAACGGCGCGGTCGAGCCGTTGCCCGTGCCCGTGTCTGCCGAGATCTGCGTAGAAGACGTGCGCGGATCACGCGTGCTCCTCTCCGGCGCTTCCGCCGACTCCCCCGCAGGCCTGTGGCTGGTCGACGTCGATCGACCGGCGGACAGCGTGCTCGTCCACGGCGGGCCGCCGCCGTGGGGACCCGGCTGGATGCCGAACCCCCGCGCGGTGACGTTCGACGGCCCGAGCGGCCCGGTGCACGCGTTCGATTTCCCGCCCACCAATCCGGACTTCGAAGGCCCCGACGACGAACGTCCGCCGTACCTCGTCTACGTCCACGGCGGACCGACCGCACACCGCGGGGGCGCGGCATCCGGACGGATCGCCTACTTCACCAGTCGCGGGATCGGCGTCCTCGAGGTCAACTACAGCGGATCGAGCGGGTACGGCAGGGCCTACCGCGAGCGCCTTCGCGGGCAGTGGGGTGTGATCGACGTCGAAGACGTCGCGGCTGCGGCGACGGCGTTCGCAGGCGCGGGGGCTGCCGACCCCGCGCGTCTGGCTATCGCCGGCGGGTCCGCGGGCGGTTGGACGGTGCTCGCAGCGCTGGTGAACACGGATGCCTTCGCCGCCGGCATCTCGCGCTACGGCGTCAGCGATGCCCGCGCCCTGGCCGCAGACACGCACGACTTCGAGGCGCGTTACCTCGATGGGCTCATCGGGCCGCTGCCCGAGGCCGAGCCGCTCTACCTCGATCGGTCACCGCTGTCGCATCCGCAGCGGTTCCGGGTTCCGCTGCTGCTCCTGCAGGGCGCGGAGGACCCCGTGGTGCCTCCGGCGCAGTCGGAGGCGATCCGCGATGCGCTCGCCGAACGCGGCATCCCGCATGCGTATGTCGTATACGAAGGCGAAGGGCACGGGTTCCGACGTGCGGAAAACGTCGTGAACGCGATCGAGAGCGAGCTGGCGTTCCTCGGCGCAGTGTTCGGCTTCGACACTCCCGGGGTGGCGCCCCTCACCCTGAGCTGACGCGAGCGTCAGACCGCGAAGGGTGCGAGCTCCGCCGCGAGGCGGTCAGACACGTGCGCGTGCAGCACGGTGCCGCCGGCTTCGTGGGATTGCGAGACGATGTGGCCGGACTCATGGGCGGCCGAGACGAGGTCGCCGCGGTCGTACGGCACGAGCGCGCGGATCTCGACGGCGGGCAGCGGCAGGGCCGCTTCGATCGCCGCGCGCAGCTCGTCGATCCCTTCGCCGCTGCGCGAAGACGCGAACAGCGCACGCGCCTCGAGGCCCCGCAATACCATGCGCGTGTCGTCATCGACGAGATCGGCCTTGTTGAACACGACGATCTCGGTGATGTCGCGCGCGCCGACATCGCCGATCACATCGCGCACGGTCTGCAGCTGCGCGGCGGGATCCGGGTGCGCGGCGTCCACGACGTGCACGATGACATCGGCATCGCCGACCTCCTCGAGCGTCGAGCGGAACGCCTCCACCAGCTGATGCGGAAGGTTGCGGACGAAACCGACCGTGTCGGTCAACGTGTACACGCGGCCGTCGGATGCCTCGGCGCGGCGCACCGTCGAGTCCAGGGTCGCGAACAGGGCGTTCTCGACGAGCACACCGGCGCTGGTGAGCCGGTTCAGCAGACTCGATTTGCCGGCGTTCGTGTACCCGGCGATCGCGACCGAGGGGATCGTGTTGCGCTTGCGCTCGGCGCGCTTGGCGTCGCGAGCCGGCGCGAAGTCCCGGATCTGGCGGCGCAGGAGAGCCATCTTCGTGCGGATGCGGCGCCGGTCCAGTTCGATCTTGGTCTCACCGGGACCGCGCGAGCCCATTCCCGCACCGCCGGCACCGACCTGCCCACCGGCCTGACGGCTCATCGAGTCACCCCAGCCGCGCAGGCGCGGCAGGAGGTATTCGAGCTGCGCGAGCTCCACCTGCGCCTTACCCTCGCGGCTCTTGGCGTGCTGGCTGAAGATGTCCAGGATCACGGTGGTGCGGTCGATCACCTTCACCTTGACGACGTCTTCGAGCGCGCGCCGCTGGCTCGGTGCGAGCTCGGTGTCGGCGATCACCGTGTCGGCGCCGAGTGCGGCGACGAGATCGTGCAGCTCCTGGGCCTTGCCTCGGCCGAGGTAGGTGGCCGGATCCGGGTGGGGCCGGCGCTGCATCACACCGTCGAGGACGACGGCGCCGGCGGTCTCGGCGAGGGCCGCGAGTTCGCGCAGCGAGTTCTCCGCATCCGCCTGCTCGCCCTGCGGGTGCACGCCGACCAGGATCACGTTCTCCAGGCGAAGCTGGCGGTACTCGACCTCGGTGACGTCTTCGAGTTCGGTGGACAGACCCGGCACTCGCCGCAGCGCGGCGCGCTCCTCGCGGTCCCACTGCTCCCCATCGGTTTCCGAACGGGAGTTGGTGGACTCATCCTGCAGCGCCTGGGCGGCCCCGAAGACGCGAACGCTCGAATGCGCGCTCGCACGCTCGAGCACGCGGGCGACTGGATCGGTCGTTGCGTCGGTCTGCGTGCGCTCCGCGCTCGCCGGGGTTGTCGTATCCGTCATGGTTTCCTTCCGTGATGCCCGTAAACTCTAGCTTTCCTTGGTGGGACCGGGCCCGAACAAGCCGTACAGACTGAAGCAGCGCTCCCGCACCGAGCCGCTCCTCCGCTACGCTCGCAAGCATGTCGGGGGACCACTACTTCAGCGCGTCACCGGCCAGCGCTGAGAATCTTCGGACCATTCGTGTGACGCTCGCCGGCTCCGAGGTCGAAGTGACGACCGCGGGCGGCGTCTTCAGCCCGGACCGCATCGATTCGGGAACCGCTGTGCTTCTGGCCCACATGCCTCCTGCGCCGCCGGGTGGGCACCTGCTCGATCTGGGCAGCGGATGGGGGCCGATCGCACTCACGCTGGCGATCGAAGCGCCCCACTCTACGGTGTGGGCCGTCGACGTCAACGAGCGGGCGCTCGATCTCGTTCGACGCAACGCCGACAGTCTCAACCTCACCAATGTCAACGCCGTGCGGCCCGATGATGTTCCCGATGACGTGAGCTTCCGCACGATCCGCTCGAACCCGCCCATCCGGGTGGGCAAGCACGAGCTGCACGGCCTGCTCGAGAGGTGGATCCCGCGGCTGGACGAACGCTCCGACGCCTGGCTGGTCGTGCAGCGCAATCTCGGGTCCGATTCGCTGCAGCGCTGGCTCGCAGCATCCTTCACCCCGGGCTACAGCGTGCACCGCACCGCGACCGGACGCGGCTTCCGCGTGCTCAAGGTGCGCCGGCACGGTCGGCCGGTTCAGGCCAGCGCGACCTCGCCGGAGTAGACGAGGGTCGCCGGTCCGGACAGCAGGACGTGCAGGTCACCGCGCACGCGCAGCATCCGCACCCCGAGCATGCCGCCCGGCACCTCGACGCTCCACCGATCGGGTGCGGCCTGACCGGCCCAGTGCCGCACGGCGAGGGCGGCCGCGGCCACCCCGGTTCCGCAGCTGAGGGTCTCGCCCACACCGCGTTCGAACACGCGCATCCGGATGGAGCCGATGCCCTCGCGCACGAGCGGGTCGCTCGGCACGACGAACTCGATGTTCGCGCCGCGCGCCGGCTCGGGCTGGAGCTGCGGACGACCGGTCAGATCCAGCGCATCCAGCTCGTCGGCGTTGGAGAGCGCGACCACGATGTGCGGGTTGCCGACATCTATGCCCAGGCCCGGCCGGGGCACGCCCAGGCCGCGCGCGCGCACCAGGATGTCGTCGGGCTCGACGCGCCAGGTTCCCAGGTCCGCCTCGAATCCGAGGTCGCTGCGGGTCACGGACTTCACGCCGGCGCGGGTGCCGATCAGCACCGGGGCGTCCTCGACGACGGCTAAACCGGTGTCGGCCAGGTAGCGGGCGAAGACCCGGATGCCGTTGCCGCACATCTCGGCCTTCGAGCCGTCCGCGTTGCGGTAGTCCATGAACCACTCGGCACCGGCGGATGCATCCGGTCCCTCGTCGATGGCACTGGATCGCACGACGCGGAGGATGCCGTCCGCGCCGATTCCGAAGCGCCGGTCGCACAGAACGGCGACCTGGTCGTCGGTGAGGTCGAGCAGGCCGTCGGCGTCGGCGATCACGACGAAGTCGTTGCCGGTGCCGTGACCTTTCGTGAAGGCGACGGTCTGCGGCATCGTCCCAGCTTAGGCGAGCGCGACCGGGTCAGGCCGGCGCTCGCCAGACGGCGATGACGGATTCGGTGTGTCGGAGGGTGAACGCGCCGATCGTGGTCACGCGCCCAGTATCCGCCGGAGTACGACATCCTCCCCGGAATGTGTCCATGCCACATCGGGATACCTTTTGAACCAGGACACCTGCCGGCGCGCATACCGGCGGGTGAGCGCCTGGGTCTGGGCGATCGCATCCGCCTGAGTCGCCGTGCCGGTCAGCTGTGCGAGGGCCTGCGCGTAGCCGATCGCGCGACGCGCGGTCACGCCGCGCTCCAGCCCCCTGGCGCGGAGCTCCTCCACTTCGGGCAGAAGCCCGTCTGCCCACATGCTCTCCACGCGCGCGTCCAGTCGTGCGACCAGTTCGTCCCTCGGACTGGTCAGGCCGATGATCATCGACGACCGCCAAAGGACCGGCTCCTCCGGAAGCGCCGCGCCGTGGGTCGCCTTTCCCTGCGCGAGCACCTCGAGCGCGCGCACGACGCGGCGGCCGTTGCGCGGGTCGACTCGCTCGGCCGTCGCCGGGTCGGCGACGCGCAGGCGCTCGTAGAGCACCCCCGGGCCGAGCCGTTCGAGGTCGGCTTCGAGCTCGGCGCGACGGGCCTCATCGCGCGGGGGGAAGCGGAAGTCGAACAGCACGCTCGAGACATACAGCCCCGAGCCTCCGACCAGGATCGCATGCGACCCACGCGCCAGGATCCCCTCGATCGCGGCTCGGGCGGCCATCTGGTACCAGGCCACTGCCGCATCATCGGTGACCTCGAGCACGTCGAGCAGATGATGGGGGATGCCGCGCCGCTCGGCGACCGGCAGCTTGGCGGTTCCGATGTCCATGCCGCGGTACAGCTGCATCGCATCGGCGTTGACGATCTCGGCGGGACGCCCGTGCAGGGCGAGCCCGTCGGCGAGGCGAAGGGACAGGTCAGACTTGCCGGTTCCCGTCGCGCCGACCACGGCGTACAGCCGGGCGGAATCGACCTCCGCGCTCACACTCCTGCGCGCAGGGCGGGCAGTCCGAGCGAAACGGCTCGCGGTGCACCGTCGCCGGGCGCGGGAAGCGCGCAGGACTCCGCCTGCGTGCGATCCCACGCGTCACCGGCACGCGTGCGGCGGATGCGCAGGGGTGCACCGTCGGAGTCGGCGAGCAGATGGAACGGGGCCGCGTGGGTGATCGTGACCGAGACGATGTCACCCGGTCGGGGGATCTCGCTGCCCGGAGCCACCTCGAAGTGCACGAGGCGGTTGTCTTCGGCGCGTCCGGTCAGCCGGTGGGTCTCGGCATCCTTCTTGCCCTCGCCCATCGAGACGAGCACCTCGACCCGACGGCCGAGCTGAGCATGGTTCTCCTCGAGCGAGATGCGCTCCTGCAGGGCGATCAGCCGGTCGTAGCGCTCCTGGACGACTGCCTTCGGCACCTGATCGGCCATCGTCGCAGCGGGTGTGCCCTCGCGCACCGAGTACTGGAAGGTGAAGGCGCTGGAGAAGCGGGCACGCTCGACGACGCGCATCGTGTCTTCGAAGTCCTCGTCGGTCTCGCCGGGAAACCCTACGATGATGTCGGTCGTGATCGCCGCGTTCGGGATGCGGTCGCGCACCCGATCGAGGATGCCGAGGAACTTCTCGCTGCGATACGAGCGGCGCATGGCCTTCAGCACTCGATCGCTGCCGGACTGCAGCGGCATGTGCAGCTGGGGCATGACCGCAGGCGTCTGTGCCATCGCGTCGATCACGTCGTCGGTGAAGGCGGCCGGGTGCGGGCTCGTGAAGCGGATGCGCTCGAGCCCCTCGACCTCGCCGGCGGCCCGCAGCAGCTTGCCGAACGCGTGGCGGTCGCCGAATTCCACGCCGTACGAGTTGACGTTCTGCCCGAGGAGCGTGACCTCGATCGCGCCGTCGTCGACCAGCAGCCGGATCTCGTTCAGGATGTCGCCGGGACGCCGGTCTTTCTCCTTGCCGCGCAGGCTCGGGACGATGCAGAACGTGCAGGTGTTGTTGCAGCCGACCGAGATCGATACCCAGCCGCTGTACACGCTGTCGCGCTTGGTCGGCAGGGTGGATGGGAAGATCTCGAGCGACTCGAGGATCTCGAGCTCAGCCTCGCCATTGTGGCGCGCGCGCTCAAGCAGGCCTGGCAGCGATCCCATGTTGTGAGTGCCGAAGACGACATCCACCCACGGGGCCTTCTCGAGCACGGCCTGCTTGTCCATCTGCGCCATGCAGCCGCCTACCGCGATCTGCATGCCGTCCTTGCGGCGCTTCACGGAGGCGAGATGGCCGAGGGTGCCATACAGCTTGCCGGCCGCGTTGTCGCGGACCGCGCACGTGTTGATGATGACGACGTCCGCCTCCTCGCCGAGGCCGGCCGCGACATAGCCGGCGCTCTCGAGCGAGCCGGAGAGTCGCTCGGAATCGTGGACGTTCATCTGGCAGCCGAACGTGCGCACTTCGTAGGTGCGGGCGCGACCGTCGGCGGCGAACGCCGCGGGCGACGGCGCGATCGTCGTCGGCGATGAGGACGGATTGGTCATGATGCCCTCCATTCTACGAGCCGGGGCGCGCAGCACGGTCGCGCGGCCTCACCGGATGCGGCGACGGATGCGCACGGCGGACAGGATCGTGCACACCAGTGTGATCGCCACCAGGACGCCGATGACGAACCACGCCGGCACCGCCCAGTCGCCGATGGTCAGATCGAGCCCGTAGAACGCGCGCAGCGGCACCTCTGCTCCCGGCGCATCGGCGGTGATCGTGGCGAGCGTTCCCTCCGAGAATTCGCGACGCAACAGCATCCCGGCCTGCGCGAACGGAAGCGCCGCGACGACGGACGCGACCGTCTCGGGGAACGCGCCGATCGGAATGTACGCGGCGGCGATGAAGCCCAGGACCGTGCCGACGATCGTGGCGAGGCCGGAGAACGCCCCGTTGGTGCGCACGAACGAAACGATGAGTGCGGAGAACGCCGTGAAGGCGACGCACGAGAGGACCACGATCATGAGGCTCCGCACGATCGCCGCCGGGCTGAGCCACGTCCCGCGGAGGACTCCGAGATACACGACGCTGAGGATGAGCACGACGACCGACAGGATGACGGCCACGGCGGCAGCGGACAGCAGATACCCCAGGACGAGCTGACCGCGGCGCAGCGGCGCGACGAGGAAGTCGCGGAATCGACCGGACTGATCGTCGTCTACGAGGACGGCGAGTCCTCCGAGCCCCGTCGTCACGGTTGTGATGAGGACGATTCCCGCGAACATCCAGCTGTCGACGAACGCCTGCACCTCCCCGGTGGTGGCGCCGGGCAGCGAGTCCGCCAGATCGGCGATCTGCAGATTGCCCAGGAAGAGAGTGTAGAGCCCGAAGAGGATGACGGCGCCCAGCAGCGAGAAGAAGACGTTGAGTCGGTCACGGAAGAAGATCTGCAGATTGCGGCGCACGATCGCCAGCACCACGCTCACGATCTCTGCACCTCCTCCGCCGGGCGCCCGGTCAGGGCGAGGAACACATCGTCCATGCGTCCGTGGCGGAACTCGAAGTCCCGCATGTCGTCGCCGAGCGCCGTCAGCAGACGGCGGGCGACCTCCGCTCCCTCGACTGCGACGACGACGACGTCGCCGTCGCGAGCGGGATCGGCGCCGACTTCCCGCGCGAGCGCCACGAACTTCTCAGGATCGTCGGTCGTCACCGTCAGGAGGCTGCGGCTGTGCAGCGCTCGCAGCCGGGAGGGGGTGTCATCCGCGATGATCCGCCCCTCGTCGATGATGCATACGCGGGCGGCTTCTTCGGTCTCCTCGAGGTAGTGCGTGGTCAGGAAGACCGTCAGCTCGCCACCGGTGCTGAGCTCGTGCAGCGTGCTCCACACCATCGCGCGGCTCGCCGGATCGAGCCCGGCCGTCGGCTCGTCGAGGAACAGCACCGCGGGTTCGTGCAGGAGTGCCCGTGCGATGTCGACGCGCCGGCGCTGCCCGCCCGAGAGCGTGCCATAGCGCCTGTCGAGGAACTCGTCGAGGCCGATCAGCCTCGACACCTCGGCGATCTTCGTCGCCAGTGCGGGCCGCGCAACGCGGGAAAGGCGTCCCCTGAGCCGAAGGTTCTCCCTCACGGTCAGCAGCGGGTCCAGCAGCGAATCCTGGAAGACGACCCCGATCTGCTCACGGACGCGCTCACCCTCGCGGCGCACGTCGAACCCCCTGACCCGGACTTCGCCCTCGTCGAACGGAAGCACGGTGGTCAGGCACCCGATCGTCGTGGATTTTCCCGCCCCGTTCGTTCCGACGAACGCGAAGACACCACCGTCGGCAACCGAGAACGAAATGTCGTCGACTGCGACATGCTCGCGATATCGCTTCGTCAGCCCCGTGACATCGACCGCCATCTCGCTCCCCTCGGACCCTCCACCGACAACCGTAGCCCGGGTGTCCCGCTCGGCCTCAGGCAAGTTCCGGCGTGGTGACCGGGGCGGACCGCTGATATGCTCCGCACGTGATGCCGACG
>NZ_WOYP01000074.1:44678-73227 GCF_011620715.1 Microbacterium sp.
TTCCGGCGTGGTGACCGGGGCGGACCGCTGATATGCTCCGCACGTGATGCCGACGCGTAGCGGGGTCTGACGTGAGCCCGACGGAGTTCCGAGCCGATCCCGCCCGGGACCCGTCTAGCGCACCAGATCCCACCGGCCTGCTGCGCGTCGGCGCGTGGGCTGCGATCGCCTCGGTCGCACTCATCGTCGTGCAGATCGCCGTCTTTGCGGCGTGGCCGCCGCCCGAGCGTGTTCCCGAGATCTTCGAGCTCATGCAGCGCAATCCGGCACTCGGAATCCTGTCGCTCGACGGGCTCTACATCGTCAACAACCTGCTCGTCGTGCTCATGTACCTTGCGCTCGCCGCGACGCTCGCGCGACGAGCCCCGAGCCTGACCGCGATCGCGCTCACGTTCGGCGTGATCGGCATAGCGTCGTATATGGCCTCAAACCCCGCGTTCGAGCTGCTCGTCCTCGCGGGGCGAGCAGCCCAGGCGACGGGTGACGCGGCCGCGTCACTTGAGGCCGGTGGCGAGGCGTTGCTGGCGTCATGGCGAGGCACCGCCTTCCTCGTCTACTACGAGCTCGGCGCGATCGTGCTGCTCATCTGGGTGGCGGCTATGGTGCGCACCGGCGTGTATGGCCGTGCGACGATCGCCTGGCTGCTCGCGTCCGGCATTCTCATGCTCGTACCCTCGACGGCTGGCACTGTCGGCCTTGTCTTCGGCGTGGCTTCGCTCGTGCCGTGGTCTGTAGCATGCATCCTGCTCGCCCGCCATTGGCTAAGGCTCGTCCGCACGGCGTCGGGCGGCCCGGTCGCCCCGCGCGACACCGGCGAAGACTCCTCGTCGGCTCCTCACGGATGACGTCGCTCGGCGATCCCTGATGCACGGCGGCGCTCAGACGCCGTGCTCCAGCAATGCCTGACGCGCTGCCGACAACGCCACCGACGAAGAGTAGCCTCGTCGGGCCAGCTGTCCCATCAACCTCCGTGTCGCGGTCTGCGGATCGAGTCCGCTCATCGATCGCATCTTGCCGCGAGCGAATTCCAGCGCCCTCGCCGCGTCGTCGTCCGGGAGAGACGCGAGCGCGGCATCCGCTACGTCACGCGGGATGGCGCGCTTGGCCAGAGTCTGCGCGATCGCCCGTCGCCCCTCGTCCTTACGTGTGACGGCGGTGTGCACGATCTGCTCGGCGAGCGCGGCGTCGCCCAGCCACCGTCTGTCCTCCAATTCAGCGATGAAGACCTCAGCGACCACGCGATCGACCCCGTCCGCCACAAGTGAGTCCGTCGCCTCCGCCACGGAAAGCCCACGACGACGCAGCTTTCGGATCAGCCGCTCGAATGCCGCGCGCACCTGTACGCTCTCGCCATCATCCCCGTCGGTTTCATCATCGTCGTACTGCTCATAATCGTCGTCCCATGCCGAATGCCCGGTGGGCATTTCGTCTCGCTCCAAGGTTCCTGGGCGAGCGGAGGGAGCCGGACGGTGCTCAGCAGGCGAGTCGAGGCCGCCGAACAGCGGGATCACTGGGGCAAGTGGAGCGGCGCTCGGCTCGCTCCCGTCTTCGATGAATCGGACCATCACGCCGGGCGACGCTGGGCGAGCTCGTCGCTCACGGCTTCGACGGCCTTCGGCTGTCCGATGCCCAGCTTGACCTTGATCTTGGACTCGATGTCGGCGGCGATATCAGGGTTCTTGAGCAGGAAGTTGCGGGCGTTCTCCTTGCCCTGGCCGAGCTGCTCGCCGTCGTAGGTGTACCAGGCGCCGGACTTCTTGACGATCTCGTGCTCGACGCCGAAGTCGATCAGGCTGCCTTCACGCGAGATGCCGGTACCGTACAGGATGTCGAACTCGGCCTGCTTGAACGGCGGCGCCATCTTGTTCTTGACGACCTTTACGCGCGTGCGATTTCCGACCGCGTCGGTGCCGTCCTTCAGCGTTTCGATACGACGGATGTCGAGGCGCACGGACGCATAGAACTTCAGCGCCTTGCCGCCGGCGGTGGTCTCGGGGCTTCCGAAGAAGACGCCGATCTTCTCGCGCAGCTGGTTGATGAAGATCATCGTCGTGTTGGTCGTGTTCAGGCCGCCGGTGAGCTTGCGCAGCGCCTGCGACATCAGCCGCGCCTGCAGGCCGACATGCGAGTCGCCCATCTCGCCTTCGATCTCGGCCTTCGGCACGAGAGCGGCGACCGAGTCGATCACGACGAGGTCGATCGAGCCGGAGCGGATGAGCATGTCGGCGATCTCGAGCGCCTGCTCACCGGTGTCGGGCTGCGAGACGAGCAACTGGTCGATGTCGACGCCCAGCTTCTGCGCGTATTCCGGGTCGAGGGCGTGCTCGGCGTCGATGAACGCCGCAATGCCGCCCTGCTTCTGCACGTTGGCGATCGCGTGGAGCGTGAGCGTGGTCTTTCCGGACGACTCCGGACCGTAGATCTCAACGATGCGGCCGCGCGGGAGTCCGCCGATGCCCAGTGCGACGTCGAGGGCGATCGAACCGGTGGGGATCACTTCGACGGGGGCGCGCTCGTCGCTGCCCAGCCGCATGACCGAGCCCTTTCCGAACTGCCGGTCGATCTGGGCAAGTGCCGATTCGAGGGCCTTCTCGCGGTTTTCGGGTGAGGGCATGGCGTGCTCCTTATGCTCGCGTTCCGTCGCCTGTAGGCTGTCGCGCTCCACCCCGAGGGTCGGAGGGGATGCTGCGACAAGGCGTGTGGTGTCGTTCGACGTTGTTCACGCTAGGGATGGGCTCCGACATTCGTCTTCGCTCCTCACCCGTCCTGTGGACAGAGACGTCCTCGACTCCGCTGTGCAGGAGCCTACGCGCGCGTCGAACAGATATTCGACGACACGCCGTGGCGAAGTCAGTCGTCGAGCAACGCGCGTTTTCGAGACACGCGTCAGCGGCGGCGCGGCTCGAGACGTCCCACGCCGTGGCGGCGCTCGAGGGGAACGTCCGCCTCGTCGCACAGCGCAAGCCACACCTCACGAGCCGGGATGCCGGCATCCAGCGCCTGCGCAGCCGTGCGGTCCCCGAACTTCGAGTGGACCAGATCTGCGACCAGCGCACTCCCCTGCGCGCCGAACTCGTCTCTGACGGCGCGATCGAATTCGCTTCGACGCATCGGGGCGTGAGTCAGCGCAGGGAAAGTTCGGCGTCGACCGACGCGACCAGATCGTCGGGGACGACGTCGGGGAAGGTCTGAATGCCCTCGAGCACGGAGATGCGGTCTCCGACTTCGCGCATGATGATCGAGATGGGCACATCGAGTGCGTCCGCGACGGACGCGAGGATCTCGCTCGATGCTTCCTTCTGACCGCGTTCGACCTCGCTCAGGTAGCCGAGTGCAACGCTCGCACGGCTCGCAACCTGGCGGAGGGTGCGTCCCTTCTGCTGCCGGAAGTCACGCAGGACTTCGCCGATCTCTTGTCGTACCAGGATCATGATGCGCCCCCTCCTCACTCTCTGATTCCGCCGTATCCGGGTGGATAACATTACAACACCGGACGAGGTCAATCTAATCCCGTGGGCTGGGGAATGGGTGGGAATCGCGGAATGTAACCGACACGAAACACGGTCTGTTCCCGCCTCTCACGACGTTGCCGGAGGGATGCACGCGAGCGCGAGCGCGAGCGCCGCCGCAGTCGCCTCCGCGCGGATCTGCGTGCGAGTTCCCGTGAGCGCAAGCGAGGCCCCCCGGATTCCGTCCGGAGTCGCGACGGCGATGTGGACGGTGCCGACGGCCCGGCCGTCCTGCGGCGTCGGACCGGCGACGCCGGTCGTGGCGATGCCGACATCCGCGGCCTCCCCGTCGACCGCGGCAGCCTCTCGGACACCCGCGGCCATCTGCCGCGCCACATCCGGGTGCACGGCGCCCTCTGCGGCCAGGAGCGCGGCATCCACCCCCAGCAGGGTGTGCTTCAGCGGGGTCGCGTAAGCGACGATGCCGCCGCGCACCGCGGCGGACGCGCCAGGCACCGACACGAGAGACGAGACCACCAGGCCGCCGGTGAGGGACTCCGCGACCGCGACGCTCCATCCGCGGGCGATCAGCCGCCCCACGAGTTCGTCGGCGGAGGATTCGACCGATGGGCCTGCCGCGTCCCGCGCGGCAGGCGTCACGCGGCGCTCCGCCCGCGACGCGCCCCTCGCACTTCGGTGATGACGTAGTCGATCCCGCTGGCGACCGTCAGCAGCACGGCGATCGTCATCGTGACGCCGTTGACCCAGAAGATCCAGTCTCCGACCAGGGTCCACAGCGGCAGCAGCGCCAGCGACAGGGCCACCGCCTGCGCGAGGGTCTTGAGCTTTCCCATCCACGCAGCGGCGACCACGTGGTCGCTCGCCACGACAAGCCGGTGCACGGTGATCCCGACCTCGCGGATCAGCACGACGATGGTGACCCACCACGGCAGCTCGCCGAGGATCGAGAGACCGATGAAGGCGAAGCCGGTGAGCACCTTGTCGGCGATCGGGTCGAGCAGCTTGCCGAGATCCGTGACGATCTCGTAGCGGCGGGCGATCCAGCCGTCGATGCCGTCGGTCGCGATCGCGATGATGAACAGCACCGCGGCCCACCAGCGCAGAGGCCCGTCGGCCCCGCCGTCGACCAGCAGCATCCACAGGAAGACGGGCGCCATGAAGATGCGCACGATCGTGATCGTGTTGGGCAGCTGGCGGGGAACGGCCATCAGTCGCGCCCCGTCAATCCCCAGGCGTCTTCTTCGCCTTCCGCGTCGACCACGGGGTACCCGTCGAACTGCGCGTCGACCGGGTCGCTCGATGCCGCCGTGGGCACGTCGTCGCCGCGCAGCCGCGCCAGAACGTCGGGGAGCTGCTCGACGCTGACCAGCACGTCGCGCGCCTTGGACCCCTCGGACGGGCCCACGATCTCGCGGGATTCGAGAAGGTCCATGAGGCGGCCGGCCTTGGCGAAGCCGACGCGCAGCTTGCGCTGAAGCATGGAGGTCGAGCCGAACTGGGTCGAGACGATCAGCTCGGTCGCCGCAAGCAGCAGCTCGAGGTCGTCGCCGATGTCGGCGTCGATCTCCTTCTTCTCGGCGACGACGGCGACCTCGCGGTACTCCGGCCGCGCCTGGGCGGTGACGTGCTTGACGACCTTCTCGATCTCGTCCTCGCTGACCCACGCGCCCTGTACGCGGATGGCCTTGGAGGCGCCCATCGGCAGGAAAAGCGCGTCGCCCTGGCCGATGAGTCGATCGGCTCCCGGCTGGTCGAGGATGACCCGCGAGTCGGTGACGCTCGTCACGGCGAAGGCCAGACGCGACGGCACGTTGGCCTTGATCAGACCGGTCACGACATCGACGGACGGCCGCTGCGTGGCCAGGACCAGATGGATGCCGGAGGCCCGCGCCAGCTGCGTGATGCGGACGATCGAGTCCTCCACGTCGCGCGGCGCCACCATCATGAGGTCGGCGAGCTCGTCGACCACCACGAGGAGGTAGGGATAAGGCTTCAGTACCCGCTCGCTGCCGGGCGGCAGCACGACCTCACCGGCCACGACGGCGCGGTTGAAGTCGTCGATGTGGCGATAGCCGAACGACGCGAGGTCGTCGTATCGCATGTCCATCTCCTTGACGACCCACTGCAGCGCTTCGGCGGCCTTCTTGGGGTTCGTGATGATCGGCGTGATCAGGTGCGGCACGCCGGCGTATGAGGTGAGCTCGACGCGCTTCGGGTCGATCAGCACCATCCGCACATCGGAGGGCTTCGCCTGCATCAGAAGGCTCGTGATCATCGAGTTGACGAAGCTGGACTTTCCCGAGCCGGTGGAACCGGCCACCAGGAGGTGCGGCATCTTCGCGAGGTTCGCCAGGACGTAGCCACCACCGACGTCCTTGCCCACGCCGATCGTCATGGGGTGGTTGGCCTGCTGAGCGGCGGGCGACCGCAGGACGTCTCCCAGAGTGACGATCTCGCGGTCCACATTGGGAATCTCGACGCCGATCGCGGACTTGCCGGGGATCGGCGCGAGGATGCGCACCTCGTTCGATGCCACGGCGTAAGCGATGTTGTTCTGCAGCGCCGTGATCCGCTCGACCTTGACCCCGTGACCGACCTCGATCTCATACTGCGTCACCGTCGGACCGCGCGAGAAGCCGGTCACGCGCGCGTCGACCTGGAACTGCTGCAGCACGCTGGTGATCGAGGCCACCACCGCATCGTTGGCCGCCGAGCGGGCCTTGGGCGGAGTGCCCGCAGCGAGTGCGGTGACCGAGGGCAGGCGGTACGGCGAGATGGGCGCGTGGCGGGGGCCGTCGCTGCCGAGACCGCTCAGACCGGGGAGCACGCCGTCATCCAGCGGAGTCGCCGTGTCGTCATCGCGGATACCGGTCCCGGACTTCTTCGCCGCACGGGCACCGCCCGCGAGCACGCCGGGGTCGATCACCTCGGTGAGCGCCTCGGAGGGGAGCGGGGGCGGGGGCGGGATGGTGACCGCTGCCTGTTCGAACCCGCCCTGCACCGCGCCCGGGGCGAGCAGCTCAGTGAGGTCCTGCGACCCGATGCCGCCGTCGGGGTCCTTCTCGCGGCCGGTCTTGTTGCGCCGCCACCAGGGCAGCGAGGGGTCCTCGGCGGCGCTCTCGTCGACGTCGGCCGCGTCGGCCGGCTGCGAACGCTCGGCGTCGAACATCCAGGCGTACAGGTCGCCGAGGCGACGCCCGATGCGGTTCGGCGGCGTCTTGGTGAGGATCAGGATGCTGAGCGCCGTGAACACGCCGAGTACCACGCCCGCGCCGATGTCGGTGATCAGCAGCGCCAAGGGCTCGCCGAGCATCCACCCGAACACGCCGCCCGCTTCGCTGAGCGCGGGAAGCCCCTGGCGAGGCTGCGGCCGCCCCCCGCCGATGTGGCAGAAGCCCGCGATGGACAGGACGAACAGGGCGAAGCCGATGCCGATGCGGCCGTTGTCGTGGACGGATGCCGGATGCCGGAACAACCAGCCGGCCAGCAGCAGCAGCAGGACGGGAAGCACGAACGAAACGCGGCCGAGCAAGCCGCCCGCCGTGTAGGCGCTGACATTGCCCGCCACCTCATCGCCGATGAAGAACCACTCGTTGACCGCGCCGGCGATAGCCAGGAGCACGATGAGGAACGGAAGCCCGTCGCGCCGCTGGTCCTTCTCGAGCGTCTCAGGGCCGAAGGCCCGGAACAGCCCGCCGGTGCCGTGGGCGAGACCCATCCAGGCGCGCACGATGAGCGGCGGCTTCTCGGTCTCGCCGACGTATCGCTTCGGCGCCGGGGCGGGCTTTCGGGCCCCGGACGACGTGCGCGACGAAGACCCGTTCGCGGGCGCGCGACCACTCTTGGTCGGGCTTGAGCTCCTGGCCATGCCCCTACGCTACGGCGGCGGACCGTAAATCACCGCAACGACGCGGCCCCCGGCATCCGTCACTGCAGGCGCTTGACCATCGTGTCGCGGCCGATCCCGCTCTGGGTCACCGCGAAGCCCTCGCTGCGGTACAGCGACACGGCGAAGTTGCCCCGCTCGACACTGAGGCTGAGCCGGGCGTACCCGTCGGCGCGGCCCTGCTGCGTCAGCGCCTGCAGGAGGGTGCGGCCCACCCCGTGCGCGCGCCAGATGGGGCGCACTCCGATGATGAGCTCGGGAACGCGGGTGCCGACGTAGCCGAAGCCCGGGTCGCTGCGCGGAAGCAGCCGGTACCATGCGGCGCCGATGGGCTCGCCCGACGCGTCCAGCGCCACGAAGCCGGTGTCGCTGGGGCGCTTCCACCCCGACACGTAGCGGCTGTGCTCGGGCGCGGACAGCACCTGATGCTTCGGGCGCGCGGCACCGGGACGCCAGTTGACGGCCTCGACGACCATGTCGCCGAGGAAGGCGCCGTCGGCTTGGCCGGCCGGGCGGACGCTGAAGGGTGCCATTGACCGATTTTACCGGCCCTTGGGGAGATGCGCAGACATCGATGCGGCGCGGAGCTGCGAAACACGGCTGCGCCTGGACACAGCGCTGGATTGTGATCTCGGCTACGCCTCGATGACCAGCGGAACGATCATGGGTCGGCGGCGCAGCTGCTGGTTGACCCAGCGGCCGATCACACGGCGCACGACCTGCGACAGCGCGTGCGTGTCGCGAACCCCGGACTGCGCGGCCTCGGCGAGCGCCGCGGCGATCTTCGGCTTCACGCTGTCGAACACGGCGTCGTCCTCCGCGAACCCACGGGCGTGGATCTCCGGACCGGTGATGATGCGCCCCGTGGCGGCATCCACCACCACGATGACCGAGATGAAGCCCTCTTCGCCCAGGATGCGGCGGTCCTTGAGGTCGGCCTCGGTGATCTCGCCGACCGTCGAGCCGTCGACGTAGACGAAGCCGATGTCGAGCTGTCCGACGACGTTCGCGACGCCGTCCTTCAGGTCGATCACGGTGCCGTTCTCGCCGAGGATCGTGCGCTCGGCCGGTACGCCGGTGTCCTGCGCAAGACGGGAGTTGGCCATCAGATGCCGGTACTCGCCGTGCACCGGCAGCACATTGCGCGGCTTGAGGATGTTGTAGCAGTACAGCAGTTCCCCCGCCGCGGCGTGCCCCGAAACGTGCACCTTGGCGTTGCCCTTGTGCACGACGTTCGCGCCCAGCTTGGTGAGGCCGTCGATGACCCGGTACACGGCGTTCTCGTTGCCCGGGATCAGGCTCGACGCGAGGATGACGGTGTCGCCGGGGCCGGGCTCGATCTCGTGGTCGTTGTTGGCCATCCGGCTGAGCACGGCCATCGGCTCGCCCTGCGAGCCCGTCGACATGTAGACGATCTTGTCGTCCGGGAGATCGCGCGCCTTCTTGTAGTCGATGAAGACGCCGTCGGGCACGTGCAGGTAGCCGAGCTCCTCGGCGATGCCCATATTGCGCACCATGCTGCGCCCGAGAAGCGCGACGCGGCGGCCGTGCGCGGCGGCGGCATCGAGCACCTGCTGCACGCGATGCACATGGCTGGAGAAGCTCGCCACGATCACCCGGCGCGGAGCCTTGCCGATCACCTGATCGAGCACCGGGCCGATGCTGCGCTCGAGCGGCGTGAAGCCGGGGACGTCCGCGTTCGTGGAGTCCACCAGGAACAGGTCTACGCCCTCCTCGCCCAGCCGGGCGAAGGCGCGCAGGTCGGTGATGCGCCCGTCGAGGGGCAGCTGGTCCATCTTGAAGTCGCCGGTGGCGAGCACGAGGCCCGCGGGGGTGCGGATCGCGACCGCGAGCGCGTCGGGGATCGAGTGGTTGACCGCGATGAACTCGAGATCGAACGGACCGATGCGCTCGTGCTGGCCCTCGGTGACCGTGAGCGTGTACGCCTTGAGTCGGTGCTCCTTGAGTTTGGCCTCGATCAGCGCGAGAGTCAGGCCGGAGCCGATCAGGGGGATGTCCTGCTTGAGCTTCAGCAGATACGGAACCGCGCCGATGTGGTCTTCGTGGCCGTGCGTGAGCACGACGCCGACGACATCGTCGAGCCGGTTCCTGATCGGCTCGAAGTCGGGCAGGATCAAGTCGACGCCGGGCTGGTGCTCCTCGGGGAACAGCACCCCGCAGTCGACGATCAGCAGCTTGCCGCCGTACTCGAAGACGGTCATGTTGCGGCCGATCTCGCCGAGTCCGCCGAGCGGCGTCACGCGGAGAGTTCCCGCGTCGAGATCGGGCGGACCGTAAACGGTGCTGGGCATCAGAGGCCTTCCTCGGGATGCCGTGGCATCCGCTTTCGCGCGCGCGACCGTTCAGCGGCTCGCGCGTCGCATCATCTTGTTGTTCCCGAGACCTTCGGCAGAGCGCCGCCGGCGGCTGCGTTGCGATCGGGGCGGAAGTTGGAGAAGTCGGCGCCGGGGACATCGCGCACGAGCGCGAGCTCGTCCTCGATCTTCGCGGCCTCCCACTCTTCGGGACCGACCAGCGGCAACCGCACGCGCGGGCTGCCGATCCGGCCGAGGCCGTGCAGGATGTACTTCGCCGACACGGTGGCGGGCACGTGGGTCATCACGGCGCGCACGAGCGGTTCGACCTGCTTGTGCGCCGCGGTCGCGGCCGCCAGATCACCGCGGTTGACGGCATCCACGATCGCACGATATGGCTGGGCCGCGATGTTCGCGGTCACGCCGATGAGACCGGTCGCGCCGATCGAGAGGTGCGGCAGCACATTGGCGTCGTCGCCGGAGAAGTACATCAGGTCTGTCTGGTTGAGCACACGGCTGACCTCGCTGAAGTCGCCCTTGGCGTCCTTGATCGCCAGCACGTTGGGGTGCTTGGCGATCCGGATGATGGTCTCGTACATGATCGGAACGCCGGTGCGACCGGGGATGTCGTAGAGGATGACCGGCAGGTCGGTGGCGTCGGCGACGAGCCGGAAGTGCGTCAGCACGCCCGCCTGCGTCGGCTTGTTGTAGTACGGCGTGACGATCATGAGGCCGTCGGCGCCGACCTTCTCGCTCGCCTTGTAGAGCTCGATCGCGTGCGCGGTCTCGTTCGAGCCGCCGCCCGTGATGATCTTCGCCCGGCCTGCGGCGACAGACTTGCCGACCTCGACCAGCCTGATCTTCTCTGCATCCGTCAGTGTGCTGGTCTCGCCCGTGGTGCCCGTGACGACGATGCCGTCGGCTCCGGCGGTGATGACGTCGTCCATGTGCTTCTCGACGGCAGGCCAATCGACCTCGCCGTCGGCTGTCATCGGAGTGACGAGCGCGACGAGCACCTGGCCGAAGGGATTGCCCGTATGCGTCATGCCTTCAGGCTAACGGCTCGGTGGGGGACGGTCATCCGCTGCCGGCTGGGCCCCGTGGTGCATCAGCCACCCGCTCGTATCGGACGAAGCGATAGCGGATGCCGCTTCTGGACTGCCCCGAACCCTCGGCCGGCTCGGCAGCCGAAAGCGCGAACACCTCGGGGTCGACCGCCGGTGCACGCACATCGTCCGGCAGTGCCTCGAACCCTTCGGGATGTCGCAGCTCGGTCACCTCGAGCCGGTCGGCGTCGCCGATCGTGAGCCCGAAGATCGTGCCGCCGCCGATCACCCAGATCCACTCGGGATGATCGGATGCCGCGAGTGCCAGAGCCTCGTCCACCGAACCTGCCCGCTCCGCAGATTCGGCGGACCAGTCCGGCTGCCCGGTGATGACGATGTTGCGGCGCCCCGGCAGCGGCCGCCAGCGAGGATCGAGCGAGTCCCAGGTGCCGCGGCCCATCACGACCGGCGACCCGATCGTGATCTGCCTGAAGTGAGCAAGGTCCTCCGGCACGTGCCATGGCATCCCGCCGGCTCGGCCGATCACGCCGCCTTCGGCCTGGGCCCAGATCAGCCCGACCTTCGAGGCCGCCGTCATACTGCGACGGCCCCGCGGATCGCGGGATGGTGCCGGTAGTCCTCGATCACGAAGTCGTCGTACCGGTAGTCGAAGATCGAGTCCGGCCTGCGTGTGATGCGCAGGGTGGGCGGCGCGAACGGCTCACGCCCGAGTTGCAGCCGAACCTGCTCCTGGTGGTTGTCGTAGATGTGGCAGTCGCCGCCCGACCACACGAAGTCGCCGACTTCGAGTCCGGTCTGCTGTGCCACCATGTGGGTCAGCAGCGCGTACGAGGCGATATTGAACGGGACGCCGAGGAACAGGTCGGCGCTGCGCTGGTAGAGCTGGCACGAGAGACGCCCATCGGCCACGTAGAACTGGAACAGCGCGTGGCACGGAGCCAGCGCCATGTCCGGGATGTCGGCAGGATTCCAGGCCGACACGATGAGGCGGCGGGAGTCGGGATTGCGCCGGATTTCGTCGATGACGCCGGCGATCTGGTCGATCGTCTCGCCGGACGGGGTCGGCCAGTATCGCCACTGCACCCCGTAGACCGGGCCCAGCTCGCCGGACGCGTCGGCCCACTCGTCCCAGATCGTCACGCCGTTCTCCTGCAGCCAGGCGATGTTGGACTCACCACGCAGGAACCACAGCAGCTCGTACACGATCGACTTCATGTGCACGCGCTTGGTGGTCACCAGCGGAAAGCCCTGCGAGAGGTCGAAGCGCAACTGACGGCCGAACACGCTGCGCGTGCCGGTGCCGGTGCGATCGGTCTTGACGGCGCCCTGCTCGAGCACCTCGCGCAAGAGGTCTTCGTAGGGCGTCGGGATCGTCTCAGACATCGATTCGATGGTATCCCTCCGCTACCGGCGCCGGACGGGGGCGCCGGGCGAATTGTTACGGCCGGAACGTCATAGAGACCGCCTGCGGGCCCTATTCAGGCGCAAGCGGTTAGCGTGGACGCTGTGACCTTCGGCAACGCACTCATCGGCCTCGCTGTCCTTCTGGCAGTGACGGTGGCGCTCGGCGTCTTCGTGCAGTGGCGCCAGGGCCGGCCACGCCGGCACATCCCCCATGAGGTGGTGCAGCCGACGCGCCTCGGCGCCGAATCCCTCGGGCAGACCGCGACGCTCCTGCAGTTCAGCACCGAGCTCTGCTCGCGCTGCCCCGGCGTCCACCGCACGCTCGCGGCCGTCGCCGATCGTCACGAGGGCGTGCAGCACCTCGACATCGATGTGACCCACCGTCCCGACATCGCCAAGCACTTCCATATCATGCAGACCCCCACGACCATCGTGCTCGACCGCGAAGGCGTCGTGCAGACGCGCTTCGGTGGCGTTCCCAACCGCGACGTCCTCGAGCTCGAACTCAACCGCCTTTCCGGAGAGACTGCGAATGTCTGATCGAACGGATGCCGCACGCAGGCCGCGCGAGATAGACCCGCGTGGTCCGCGCTTCGTCGCGGGGATCACCGCGCTGCTCCTCCTCGTCGATGTGTTCCTCGGGCTCACGACGCCGATCGGCGCAACAGTGGCCGAGCGGGCTGTCGAACCCGCGTTCCTGCTGCTCCTGGCGATCGGGCTGCTGTTCCTGTGGGGCGTCCTGTCACCGCGCACGGCGCCCTGGGGCGCGCTTTACCGCACGCTGGTGCAGCCGCGACTGAAGCCCCCGGCCGATCTCGAGGACCCACGCCCGCCGCGCTTCGCGCAGGGCGTCGGCCTGGTCATCGTGACGATCGGCCTGATCCTGCATCTTGCCGGCGTCCCGTGGGCGCTGCCGACCGCCGCGGCGGTCGCGTTCGCCGCCGCCTTCCTCAACGCGGTGTTCGGCCTGTGCTTGGGCTGCCAGCTGTACCTGCTGCTGCAGCGCGTGGGCATCGTCGGCCGCGAACGCCCGGCCGCGGCCTGAGCTGCGACCAACCTCGGTCAATCGGTCGCGAGGCGTCATTCCCGCGGTTAGGCTGACGGCGAGGCGCCCGGAGCGCGGGGGCACGTCGACCAGGAGGTTCCGATGACCGTCACGAGCGAAGCCACAACCCTCTGGAACGGCGGCTTGATCGACGGATCGGGCCAGGTCGCGTTCCGGTCCTCAGGCATCGGCACGTTCGATGTGAACTGGAAGGCGCGCAGCGAGGGCTCCACCTCAGTGACAACGCCGGAAGAGCTCATCGCGGCGGCCCACTCGTCGTGCTTCAGCATGGCCTTCTCGGCCGCACTGGCTGAGAACGGGACACCACCCGAGTCGATCGACACCACGGCATCGGTGACGTTCACGCCCGGCACCGGAATCACCGGCAGCCACCTCAATGTCAACGCCGTGGTCCCCGGCCTCGAGCGCGAGGCCTTCGACCGCATCGCCGCCGACGCGAAGGCGAACTGCCCGGTCTCGAAGGCACTGGCGGGCATCGATATCACTCTCGAGGCCACGCTTGCCTGACCCCGCCCCGGATCCCGGCGCGCGGCGGGTCGTCGTCGCCGGCGCGTCGGGCCTGATCGGCTCGGCCCTCGTCGGCAGCCTCCGGGGCGACGGCATCCAGGTCACCACCCTGGTGCGCCGGCCACCCGCAGCCGACGACGAGGTCGAGTGGCTCACGGGCTCCGGTCCGCTCGACCCGAGCGTGCTCGAGGGTGCCGACGCGGTCGTCGGGCTCAACGGCGCGACGATCGGCCGATTCCCGTGGACCCCGCACTATAAGAACACCCTGCTGTGGTCGAGGCTCACGCCGACGCGCGCTATCGCGCGGGCCGTGCGGGAGCTCGGTTCGGGTGCCCCGGCCTTCATCTCAGCATCCGCGGTGGGGTATTACGGGTCCGCTCCGGGCGCGCTGCTGACCGAGGACTCTCCCCGCGGGGAGACCTTCCTGGCCGACCTCTGCGGCGAGTGGGAGAGCGCGGCACTGGGCGCCGGGGATCACGCGCGGGTCGCGCTGCTGCGCACCGCGCCGCTGGTGGATCCCCTGGGCGTGCTGAAGCCGCTCATGCTGCTGACGCGGTTCGGGGTCAGTGGCCCGATCGGCCGCGGCACCCAGAAGTGGCCCTGGATCTCCCTCGAGGACGAAGTGCGCGCCATCCGTCACGTCATCGATTCGCAGATCTCCGGTCCGGTCAACCTGACCGGACCGGAGATCGCGAGCGCCAACGACCTGGGCTTCGCCCTCGCGAGGCGGATGAACCGGCCGTTCCTGCTGCGGGCGCCCGTCTGGGCGATCAAGCTCGTGCTCGGCACGGATGCGACCGAGGCGCTGCTCACGACCGACGCCGCAGTGCTGCCGAGCGTGCTCGAAGCCTCGGGCTTCACGTTCACCCACAACACCGTCGAGCAGGCGGTGGATGCCGCTGTCCCCGCCCGCGACAGCTAGCGGCGCCGCTGAGCGGTCTCGAGCTGGATGGCCCGTCGCACCGCCGCACGCGCACGCCGGCGGTCGCGGGCAGCGTCGTAGGCCAGCCCGAGCCGATACCAGGCCCGCCAGTCCTCAGGGTGCGCCTCGACGTCGGCGCGATAGATCGGGAACACCGCATCGCCGTCCTCACGCTCCACGCGGCCGCTCGGCCGCACGGTGACGGGCTCTTCGGGCAGTCCGCCCTCGGACTCGAGCCGGCGGGCGAGCTGCTCGGCCCGTACGCCGAACCACAGTTCGCGCCCCAGCGCCCATGCGGCGATGACCGGCAGCACCACCAGGGCGAGGCCCATCGCGATCGCGATCGGCTGTCCGCTGATCAGCAGGAGCCAGGCGCGCTGCGCGACCATGATGATGTAGAGACCCAGCAGCACCGCCATGACGGCGACGCCGATGCGTGCGGTCATACGCCGGTCGCGCGGGCGACCTGGCCCGGCACGCCGCCTTCTTCGACCGGACGCCCGGAGGCCGGACGCGGCACGCGCATGCGGAAGTCGAGGAAGCTGTCAAGCCCGACGATGACACCCCGTGCGTCGCGCGCGGCCGCAAGGGCGATGCGGATGCCGGGGGCGTAGGCGAGCGCCGAGTCGACGGTGTCGTGGATCAGGGTCAACGACTCTCCGGGCCCGGAGAGCACGACCTCCTGGCGTGCGAGCACGCCGGGTCGGCGCAGTGAGTGGATCGGGACGCTGGCGACCTGCTGGCCTCGGGCGCGCTGGTCGACGTGCGGCGACTCGACCGGCCCCACCTCGGCACGTGCCGCCGCGATGAGCTCGGCGGTTCGCACCGCGGTTCCGCTGGGCGAATCCACCTTGGTCTCGCGATGCGCCTCGACGATCTCGATGGACGGGAAGAACGGCGCGGCTGCGGCGGCGAGCGCTGAGCCGAGCACCGATCCGAGGGAGAAGTTCGGGATGAACACCGCTCCCGTGCCGGCGACGTCCACGAGGGGCCGCACGAGCGCGATGCGCTCCGCGGACCAGCCCGAGGTGCCGACGAGGATGTTGATGCCCCGCTCGACCGCCGCGCGCACGACCTCGATGGACACGGCCGGAGTCGAGGCATCGACGACGAGATCGGCTCCGTCCAGTTCGGACAGTGCGGAGGCCGAGGAGAGCGTCGCGGCGACCTCGAAGGCATCGTCCGCGTCGATCACGTCGCGGATGATGCCACCCAGCTTGCCTGTACCGCCGACAATGGCCACGCGCGTCGTCATGCACTCATCGTATCCGCGGCGCGTGGCGCATCATCGCCGCGGCTACGCTCGGGGGATGGTGACACTGCGCGAAGAGCCCGTGGACGCCCCCGGCGCGCGCGAGCTGCTCGCCGAGTACTTCGCGATGCGCGCGGCAACCTTCCCCGGGCACGCCTACACGACCGTCTTTCCCCATGCGTCGGTTTTCCAGCCTCCCGGCGGTGTGTTCGTGGTCGTGCGCGATGACCAGGATCAGAGCGTGGGATGCGGCGGCATCCGTCGCATCGACGACGGAGCTCTCGGGCCACGGTACGAGGTCAAGCATCTCTATCTGCGCCCGCAGAACCGCGGCCGCGGCTGGGGCCGCGTGCTGCTCGAAGACCTCGAGCATCGCGCGATCGCTTTCGGCGCGCGGGAACTGGTGCTCGACACTCATCACACGCTCGAGGCCGCCGGGCGTCTGTATGTGGCGGCCGGGTTCGAGGCGGTCGACCCCTACAACGACAATCCCAACGCGACGCGCTGGTATGCGAAGGCGCTCGAGGCGGATCAGACCGGGTAGATCTCGGGAAGACCGGTGCGCAGCTCGACGGGCAGATGAGCCAGATCGTTGTGCGATAGGAGCGTCCAGGGGCGACCCTGCTTCTGGGCGATCACGGTCAGACCGCAATGCGCCTGATTGAGCGTCATCCATCGCCACTCCGGCGCCTGCAGAACCTCGCGGACGAACCAGCCGATCACGAAGTTGTGCGTGATCAGCAGCTCGTGGACCTCGCCGCTCTTGCGCGCGAGGTACTCGCTCGCCGCATCGGCCATCTGCGCGCGCCCGGCCTCGACCTCCGCCTCTGTCACGCTCCCGAAGAAGGCCTCGAACACGCCGGGGGTCTCGGCGGTCATGCCGGTCGGCACGCAGTCGAACAGCAGTGCGGATGGCTGCGGTGAAAGGGACGGCATCCGCTCCGCTACCGCGCGCGCCGTCTGACTCGCGCGCTCGAGCGGAGAATGCCAGACGGCGTCGAACGGCACGCCCGACAGCCGATCGGCGAGGAATCCCGCCTGACGGCGACCCCGCGGTGAGAGCGGTCCATCGACCAGTCCGTGCTCGGCGTCCTGATGTTCGCCATGCCGCACGAGATAGATGTAGTGCGTCACGCCAGCTCACTTCGTCGGGGATTCGCGTGCCCTGCAAGCACCCATCCAGCCTATGTCACCGGATCTGCCTTGCGGGATCGGGGGAGGAAGCGACGTGGGGGCGACTACTCGGACGCGCGGGCGATGTCGGCGAGCTGGCTGCGGCTGAGGCGCACGCCGGTGCCCTGCACGAGCTCTTCGACGTGCTGGGTGGCGTAGGCGTTCACGATCGGGGCGGTCACGAGCTTCTGCGCGAGCAGCCACGCGACGGCGACCGCCGCGGTGGGCACGCCCAGATCCGTTCCGACCGCATCGAGCGCCCGCAGAGTGCGGCTGCCGCGCCGGTTGATGTTCGCGGCGATCTGCACGCCGCGAACCGACAGTCCGCCCCGCAGCCGGGTGCGGTGACCTCCGGCGAGAAAGCCGTGTTCGAGCGCATGCGATGGGGTGACCGCCATGCCCTGCGCGCCCGCGACCAGGCGCAGGTCTGCGTCGAACTCGTGGCGGCGCAGAACGTTGAAGGGCACATCCAGCACGGTGATGCGGGGATAGCCGGCCGATACGTAGATGCGGGCGTCGACGAGCTGCGCGGCCGTGAAGCCTGCCGCGCCGATCGCGCGGGCCTTGCCCGACTCGACGAGCCAATCCGCCGTGGCCAGCGTTTGCTCGAGGTCGATCGGACCGGTGGCCGCGTCGAGGTAGAGCACGTCGATGTGGTCGGTGCGCAGACGCGTGAGCGATGCCTCGACCGCACGCACGAGGTTGACCGGGCCGAGCCCCGGGTTGTCGGGGTGGCCGCCGACGCGCACCGCCAGGGTGATCTCGTCGCGAAGGCCGCGGGAATGCAGCCACTGCCCGATGATGTGCTCGCTGCGTCCGCCGGCGAAGCTGTCGGCGGTGTGCAGGGCGTTTCCGCCGCGCTCGATGTATGCGTCGATGATCTCGTGGCTGGATTCGAGATCGACGTTCCAGCCGAATTCGGCGCCGCCGAGGATCAGCGGGAGGATCTGCGCGCCGGTCTCGCCGAGGCCGACGCGAAGCGCCTCTCCGAGCGGCGGGCCCTGAACAGGGATCGGGGCGGAGGGATGCACGTTGCCGGGCGCGGGCACCAGCGGCAGGCTCGCCGCCGAGACCGCCGCGTCGACACCGACTGCCGCCATCGCCCCACCCCCTCACATCGACTCCGGACGGAGCTTCCGTGACTGCGAAGTTCTTCACGCCCCCCGGCACTTAGTTCGAGGGTAGGTCGTGCACGGTCTGAAGCCGGTCATTCCGGCGTCCTGTGGGTAAATATTGGATAACGCTTGGGTCACGAGGCGCTAAAATCCCGCCGCCTGTCCCCTGCTCATAGGACAGGGCGGCAGAATGCGGATGCCCGCTCCTCCCACGTGGTCAGAACGGGCATCCGTCTCGATAGGCGCTGGCGCTACTCGATCACCGGGTCGGCGAGATTCAGCTCTCGGCTCCGGCCACAACGAGACCCGCTTGGTCTGCGGGCTCTTCCAGGACGGGCTCGAGCGAGAGCTTGCCGCGGTCGTCGATCTTCGTGATCTTCACGAGGATCTTCTGACCGACGTTCAGCACGTCTTCGACGTTCTCGACACGCTTGCCGCCGGCGAGCTTGCGGACCTCGCTGACGTGCAGCAGTCCGTCCTTGCCGGGAAGGAGCGAGATGAACGCGCCGAACGTCGCCAGCTTCACCACGGTGCCGAGGAACTGCTCGCCGACCTCCGGGTTGGTGGGGTTTGCGATCGCGTTCACCTGCGCGCGAGCCGCTTCGGCCGACGGGCCGTCGGTGGCGCCGATGTAGACGGTGCCGTCCTCCTCGATGGAGATCTGCGCTCCGGTCTCGTCCTGGATCGCATTGATCGTCTTGCCCTTGGGTCCGATGAGCTCGCCGATCTTGTCGAGGGGGATCTGGACGCTGATCACGCGGGGTGCGGTCGGTGCCATCTCGTCGGGGCTGTCGATCGCGGCGTTGAGCACGCTGAGGATCGTGAGGCGGGCCTCGTGGGCCTGCTGCAGCGCGGCGGTCAGCACCGACGACGGGATGCCGTCGAGCTTTGTGTCGAGCTGGATCGCAGTGACGAACTCGCTCGTGCCGGCGACCTTGAAGTCCATGTCGCCGAGAGCGTCTTCGGCGCCGAGGATGTCGGTCAGCGCGGCGTAGCGCGTCTGCCCGTCGACCTCGTCCGAGACCAGGCCCATCGCGATGCCCGCGACGGCTGCCCGCAGTGGCACACCGGCGTTCAGGAGGGACAGGGTGGAGGCGCAGACCGAACCCATGGACGTCGAGCCGTTGGAGCCGAGAGCCTCGGACACCTGACGGATCGCGTACGGGAACTCCTCGCGGCTGGGCAGCACCGGCACGAGCGCGCGCTCGGCCAGGAAGCCGTGCCCGATCTCGCGACGCTTGGGGCTGCCGACGCGGCCGGTCTCGCCGGTCGAGTACGGCGGGAAGTTGTAGTGATGCATGTAGCGCTTGTGCGTCACCGGTGACAGTGAATCGATCTGCTGCTCCATCTTGAGCATGTTCAGCGTGGTGACACCCAGGATCTGGGTCTCGCCGCGCTGGAAGATCGCCGAACCGTGGACGCGCGGGATGACCTGCACCTCGGCGTCGAGCGGACGGATGTCGGCCAGGCCACGCCCGTCCATGCGCACACCCTCGGAGAGGATGCGTCCGCGGACGATGACCTTGGTGACCGACTTGTACGCCGCCGAGAACTCCAGCGTCGCGACGGCGGGCAGCTCACCCGCCTCTACGGCGGCGAGCAGCTCGGCCTTGACGGCATCCTTCAGCGCATCATCGGCGTTCTGGCGCTCTTGCTTGTCGGCGATCTGGTAGATCGGGACGAGCTTGTCATAGGCGCGACCGGCCACGAAGTCGTAGGTCTCCTGACTGTAGGGCAGGAAGACCGGGAACTCCTTGATCGGCTTCGCCGCGGTGTTCGCCACGACGTTCTGCGCGGCCACGAGCTGCTTGAGGAAGGGCTTCGAGGCCTCGAGGCCCTCGGCGACGACCTGCTCGTTCGGCTTGACGGCGCCGCCCTTGATCAGGTTCCAGGAACCTTCGGTGGCCTCAGCCTCGACCATCATGATCGCGACGTCTTCGTTGCCCTCGGCATCCGTGATGACGCGGCCTGCGACGATGAGGTCGAACACGGCCTCTTCGAGCTGCGTGACCGTCGGGAACGCGATCCACTGGTCATCGTTCTCGCCGTGGCCGGGGATGAGCGCGAGGCGCACACCGGCGATCGGACCTGAGAACGGCAGACCCGAGATCTGGGTCGACAGCGATGCGGCGTTGATCGCGAGGGCGTCGTAGAACTCGCCGGGAGCGATCGAGAGCACGGTGACGACGATCTGGACTTCGTTGCGCAGGCCGTCGACGAACGACGGGCGCAGCGGGCGGTCGATCAGACGGCACACCAGGATCGCCTCGGTCGAGGGGCGGCCCTCACGACGGAAGAACGAGCCGGGGATTTTCCCCGCGGCGTACGAGCGCTCTTCGACGTCGACGGTCAGCGGGAAGAAGTCGAAGCCTTCGCGCGGGTGCTTTCCGGCGCTGGTGGCCGACAGGAGCATCGTCTCCTCGTCGAGGTACGCGGCGACCGCCCCCTGTGCCTGCTGTGCGAGCCGACCGGTTTCGAACCGGATCGTGCGGGTGCCGAAGCGGCCGTTGTCGAGAACGGCTTCTGCGGCGGTGATTTCAGGACCTTCCAAGAGGTCTCTCACTTTCTGTTCTGGCGTGCGCTCCGCACCTTCGTGCGGTGGCGCAGTGCCCTTCTTTATGCTCGCGAATCCGTGTGATGCGCGAGCGTGCGAAGGAGCAGGAACAGTCAGATTATCGGCGCACGACAGTCCGTCGCGCTGTACCTGCGCTGGTCACCAGTAGAAGAGCACCCGGCGCATGCGCGACGGGGATTCCACCACAGGGGACCAGCTTGCTGCCGGCCTGCTCCGTGTAGCTCGTCTTTAGTTGAGCGGATGCCCGAAGGCAACCCGAAGCAGTCTACCAGTGCAGGCTCCGCTGACGCTGTTCACTTCCGTCCCGCCCGGATGCCAGGGTGGCGGGGGCGGCGAGCGCGTGCCTAGGGTGGAGAGCATGAGCACCGAAGACAAGCCCACCGAAGAGGCAGCTGACATGAAGCGCAAGTTCAAGGAGGCGCTCGACAAGAAGAACGCGAAGCACCGCGAGGGCGAGGCGCACCTGGACGGGGACTCCCCCGTGCAGGGGACCCATGGAGCCGTGCAGACCAAGCGCGAGTTCCGCCGCAAGAGCGGCTAAGGGGCGAGGATCGGATACGGCTTCTCGGCGGAGCGGTTCTGGAACTCGAGGATCGCGGGGTTGAGCACCTCACCGTCGCGCATTTCGATTGCGCGCCGAATCGTCTCGTTCTGCTCCCACGCAGCAGCACCGCCCATGACGGTCGGGAGGAACCTGAGCAGCGCCTCGCTGATCTCCCAGCTCGCCGAGTTCCACAGGTACGACGGACTGTGGTCGACGGCGTAGTAGTTGATGTGCTCGCCGACGGTGAACATCGGGTCGACGAAACTCGTGGGCCGGGCCCACTCGAAGCCCATGCCCTCGTCACACGAGACATCCACGATCAGGCTGCCGGGACGGAAGGCGGCGAGGTCGTCGGTCCTCAGATATAGGAGCGGTCGGATCGGATCCTGCAGCGTGCAGTTCACGACGATGTCGCTCTCGGCCAGGAAGGGCGCCAGCGGCACGCGTCCCGCGTCGGTGATGACCTCGCTCAGGTAGGGTCCGTCGTCGTGGTCGAACTGGATCATCTGTGCGGCGTGGATCGGAGCGGCCACGGATGCCGTTCTGCGGTTCGTGAGGACTCGGACGTCGTGCACCCCGTGCGCGCGCAATGCTGTCACGGCCCCACGCGCGGTCGCGCCGAATCCGATGACCACCGCGGTCAGCCGGCGCCCGTAGTCCCCGGTCGAGCCGCACAGCTGGAGCGCGTGGAGCACCGAGCAGTAGCCGGCGATCTCGTTGTTCTGGTGGAAGACGTGCAGCCCGAAGCTTCCGTCGCTCCCCCAGTGGTTCATCGCCTCGAACGCGATCGTGGTCAGGCGCTTGTCGAGGGCGAGCTGGGTCATCACCTCGTCCTGCACCAGGTGCGGCCAGCCCCACAGCACCTGCCCATCGCGCATGTCGCGGAGGTCGTCGTGCTGCGGCTTGGGCAGCAGCAGCACGTCAGACGCCGCGATCAGGGCGGTGCGATCCAGAATCCCGCCGACCAGAGGACGCAGATCGTCGTCCGAGACGCCGAACCGCTCGCCGTACCCGGTCTCGAGCAGCACGCTCGGACGCAGCTCTTCGGGGATGCGATCGAGGTGGCCCGGGTGGAGCGGAACGCGCCGCTCGTCCGGCTTGCGCGAGACGCCGAGGGCTCCCAGGACCAGACGTTCACGGGCAGCCATGATGATGGTCTTCTTCCCTCCGCGGGGCCGAAACCGGCCCCGCTCTCGACGCTATCAGGCGCCGAAAGGGCTACTCCCCCGCCAGCCCGCCGAGCAGATGACCGAACGAGCGTCCGTCACCGAGGTAGTTGCCGGGGTCGAACGGGTCGGCCTCGACCGTCGGGGAGCGCCGTGCGATCGCGTCTGCCAGTTCACGCGCGGCCCGCTCGATGCGCTCCCCGAGGGGCGCCACCTGATCGCCGGAGGCGCCCCAGTCGCTCGAA
Organism: Microbacterium sp.; assembly: GCF_011620715.1. GTDB lineage: Bacteria > Actinomycetota > Actinomycetes > Actinomycetales > Microbacteriaceae > Microbacterium. The sequence goes on from NZ_WOYP01000074.1 coordinate 67,386, forward strand.
GCCGCGAACACTCCGGTCGAGACCGGCTCGGCGTGCAGATAGGTGAACAGCGGCCGGATCGCGTAGTCGATCGCGAGCGAATGCCGAGCTGTGCCGGCATTCGCGCCGATCAGCACAGGCTTGCCGGTGAGTGCATCGGGGTCGAGGACGTCGATGAACGACTTGAACAAGCCCGAGTAGCTGGTGGAGAAGATCGGGGTGACCGCGATGACGGCATCCGCCGACACCACGGTGTTGATCATCGTCTCGAGCGCCGGTGCGGCGAAGCCGGTGAGCAGGTTGTTCGTGATGTCGTGCGCGTAGTCGCGCAGCTCGAACACGTCCACCTCCGTCTCGATGCCCTCTCCGGTGTCGCCGAGTGCGCGCAGGGTGGCGCTGGTGAGACGGTCTGCCAGCAGACGGGTCGTGGACGGGTTGGACAGCCCTGCCGAGACGACGGCGATCCGACGTGCGGTCATCTCAGGCTCCCCTTCGCACGGCGGCGGCGGCGAACGACGACCCCGCGGCGACGGCCGTCTCACGGTATGGCGTTGCGCCGGTCAGGTTGTCGCCGCGGTTCGCGTGCGGGATCTTCTCCTGAGGACCCTGGTCGCCGTACTTGGCAGCGACCAGTGCCGCATGGGTTGGCGCATCCGGCACCTCGGCCGGGCGGTCTTTCGCGAGCTCCTTGCGAAGGACCGGGACGACCTGGCCACCGAGGATGTCGAGCTGCTCGAGCACCGTCTTGACCGGAAGACCGGCGTGATCCATCAGGAACAGCTGGCGCTGGTAGTCGCCGAAGACATCGCGCATACCCGCGTACCGGTCGATGACCTGCTGCGGCGAGCCGACGGTCAGCGGGGTCATCTCGGTGAAGTCCTCCATCGACGGGCCGTGGCCGTAGACCGGGGCATTGTCGAAGTAGGGGCGGAACTCGCGAATGGCATCCTGCGAGCTGGACCGCATGAAGACCTGTCCGCCGAGGCCGACGATCGCCTGCTCGGGGGTGCCGTGGCCGTAGTGCGCGAAGCGCTGGCGATACAGCGTGATGAGGCGCTGGTAGTGCTCGGAGGGCCAGAAGATGTTGTTCGCGAAGAACCCGTCGCCGTAGTAGGCCGCCTGTTCGGCGACCTCAGGGGTACGGATCGAGCCGTGCCAGACGAACGGCGGCACGTCATCGAGCGGGCGCGGCGTGGAGGTGAAGCCCTGCAGCGGCGTGCGGAACTCTCCCTCCCAGTCCACGACGTCCTCGCGCCACAGCTTGTGCAGCAGCGCATAGTTCTCGATCGCGAGGGGCAGGCCCCGGCGGATGTCCTGACCGAACCAGGGGTAGACCGGGCCGGTGTTGCCGCGGCCGAGCATGACGTCGGTGCGGCCGCCCGACACGTGCTGCAGCATCGCGTAGTCCTCGGCGATCTTCACCGGGTCGTTGGTCGTGATGAGCGTCGTCGCCGTCGAGAGCACGACGCGTTCGGTCTGGGCGGCGATGTAGGCGAGCGTCGTGGTGGGCGAAGACGACCAGAACGGCGGATTGTGGTGCTCGCCGAGGGCGAAGACGTCGAGTCCGACCTCCTCGGCATGCTTGGCGACCGTGATCGTATTGCGGATCTTCTCGGCCTCGCTGGGCGTTCGGCCGGTGGTCGGATCTTCGGTGATGTCGCTCACCGTGAAGATGCCGAACTGCATCGCCGGCTGCTTCGATGCGGCTGAGGTGTTGTCGTTCACGATCGCTCTCCGATTCGGGATGCCGGTGGCATCAGTTTCCATTCATATGAATGTATTCTCTGGAACACTCCACCGTGGAATCTATTCCCCGACCCTACGACCACGCGGAGCTCCCTGGCCGCCGCTCCGACCCGACCGGCTCCCGGCGTCCCCGCGGAGCGCCACGCCCCGTCCGCCCGCACGCGGACCCACGGCAGAACGGCTGAATCTCCGCGCTCCTCAGGCGAAGAGCGCGGCACCGACGTAGGAGCCGGGGCTCGCTCCGGGCGGGACCGCCCACAGGCCCGAGCCGATGTGACGCACATACTCGCCCATGATGTCGGTCGACAGGGAGCGCTGGATCTTCACGAACTGCTCCGGGGTGCGCTGATAGGACAGGAAGAACAAGCCCGCATCGAGGCGCCCGAGATCGGTGTTGCCGTCGACGAAGTTGTAGCCGCGGCGAAGAATGCGGATGCCGCCGTTAACGTCAGGATGCGCCAGGCGCACATGACTTCTCTCCGGCACGATCGCCGCGCCGGCGGCATCCGTGGCCGCGAGATCCGATTCGGTGAACTCGTCGCCGCCGGAGAGCGGGGCGCCCTCGCCTTTGTCGCGCCCGATGATCGCATTCTGCTCCGACAGCCGCACGCGATCCCACGTCTCGATCAGCATCGCGATCTTGCGCGCCACGAGGTAGGAGCCGCCCGCCATCCATGCGGGAGCGTCGGATGCCGCCACCCAGACGTGGTCCGCGAGCGCTTCGCGGTCATCCGCCAGGATGTTCGCCGTACCGTCCTTGAAGCCGAAGAGATTGCGCGGGGTCTGCTGCGCCGCCGTCGTGCGCGACGTGCGCCCGAAGCCCATCTGCGACCAGCGGATCTTCGCGCGTCCGAACGCGATCCGGCTCAGGTTGCGGATCGCATGCACCGCGACCTGCGGATCGTCGGCGCACGCCTGGATGCACAGGTCGCCGCCGGACTCGTCAGGGGCGAGGTCGTCGCCGAGGAACGCGGGGAGCCGCTCGAGAGCGGGCGGGCGCCGAGCGCCGATGCCGTAGCGATCCACCCCGTCGCTGTCGAACAGGGTCGGTCCCAAGCCGAAGGTGATCGTGAGCCGGCTCGCCCCGAGACCCAGCGCCTCACCGGTGTCATCCGGCGGCGCCTCGGGCGAGCCGCCGACGGCGCCCGATGCGCTCACCTCGAGCCCGCGGGTCATTCGCGCCGCGGCATACGACCAGTCCTGCAGCAGGGAGATCAGGTCGGCGCGATCGGTGCGTGCCATCATGTCGAACGCGGCGAAGTGCATGTGATCCTGCACCGGGGTCGTGATGCCGGCCTGATGGGAACCGAAGAAGGCGTATGCGGATGCCGCGGAGTCGCTCTCCGCGGCGCTGGCGATCGCGATCCCGCCGGTCACCCCCGCCCCGGCGCCGATCGCCAGCCCCGCCGCGCCCGCCCCCACCAGACCGAGCAGACCGCGGCGGCTGAGGCCGGCTGCCGGTTCGGTGGATGTGATGGTCGCCGGGCCGTCGCGGCGGGACGACTCGTCCCCGGGCGTCCCGGCGCTCGTCGAAGGGTCGCTCACGTCATTCCAGGACGGTCACGGTGAGCCGCGAGAGCGGCTCGGCGAGCGCGTTGATGAGGTCGGTGAACTCGCGCTTGTCGTCCTCGGTCAGGGAAGAGTACGGGGCGAACCCGTCGACGAGCGATCCGTGCGCAGCGAGCGACGCCTCCAGCGCCGCGTACCCGGCATCGATCTCCTCGACGAGGGCTGCGCCCTCGTCGCCTTTGGACGCGGCGAAGTCGCGCGCCAGCGAGAACGCCATCTTGGAGCCCTCCACGTTCGCGGCGAAGTCCCACAGGTCGGTCCCCGACCACCAGTCCTCCTCGCCCGAGATCTTGCCCATCGCCACCTCGTCGAGGAGGGCGATCGCGCCGTTGCTCAGCCCGACGATGCCCTGCGCCTCGAGCGCCTCCCGGAAGTCGTCGGAGCGGACGTAGTCGTTGAGCTCGGACACGTCGGCCAGCAGAGCGCCCCCGAACGCCGCGCGCCCCTGCGGGGTCGAGGGGGCCCAGTCATGCCAGGCGGGCGTCTCACCGTCGGCGTTGAGGGCGTCCTGCGCGGGCACCCACAGATCCTTCTCGATGCGGTGGAACCCGGTCCAGTCCAGGCCCTCCGCAACAGCATCCACCTCGCGGTAGTCGATTCGCGGGTCGAGGTCGCCGAGCGCCTCGGCGATGGGCTCGATGCGCTCGTAGTAGGCGCGCACCTGCGGGAAGGCGGCTCGGGCGGCGTCATCCGATCCGGCCTCGTAGTCGGCCACGAATGCCGCGACGGCCGGGACGAGCTGCGAGACCTGATCCTCGACGAAGGCGGCATACAGGTCGACGGCCTGCTGCTTCTGCTCGGCATCGGGTCCGTCGATCGCGACGGCGTCGCCCGAGACGGTGAACGCGGAGCGCCCGACTCCCTCGCCGATCAGACCCGGCTTGCACACCGTGAAGTACTCGCCCGGCTGGGCGACCACGGTGAGGGTTCGAGAGGCACCCGGGGCGATGTTCTCGGCTTCGCCGACGATGCGCAGACCGTCCTCGGCGAGGAGGTAGAACTCCGTCACATCGCTTCCAGCGTTCGTGACGTCGAACGCGAGGCTGCCGCTCGCGGCCGTTGCCGCCGACACTTCGCAGCCGGTGTCGGTCGCCGTGACGGTGAGGGCGTCGGATGCGGCGACCTCGCTCTTGGCGACACAGCCGGCGAGCACGACGATGGACAGACCCACGACGCCGACGGTGCCGAGGATACGGGCGGGTGTCATGCGGCTCCTTGGGTTGCGGAGGGTGACGGCGAGGTGACCTCGGATGCGGCGTCGACGTGATCGGGGACACCCGCGTCGAGAGGCTGGGCGTCGGCGTTCGGGGCGATCTGCTTCGAGACGGCGCTCGTGCGGCCGGTGCTCGGGTGGCCGGGGCGTGCGCCGCGCAGGAAGAACGCCCCGACGATGACGACGTAGAGCACCCAGGTGATCACCTGAAGCCACGACATCTGCGGCATGAAGCCGACGGCCGCCTGCAGCACGGCGGCAAGCGGGGATCCGGGCGGGATCTGGGCGGTGACATCGAATGCCCAGCCGAAGGGGAGGCCGGCGAGGCCGACCGCGACCGCGCCGGTGGCCGGATCGGTCGGCGCGAGCGCCCCGAACGGACCGGGCAGCACGCCACCCTCCTGCAGGTCGTGCACGGCATAAGCGAGGACGCCGGCGGCGACGATGATCAGGAACGCCCCGGTCCACAGGAAGAAGCGCCGCAGGTCGAGACGCAGCATCCCCCGCGCCAGCAGCCAGCCGAGCAAGGCCGCCACCAGCAGTCCGAGGAGCGCGCCGAGGAGCGCGGCGGGTGCGTCGCCGAAGGACTGCACCATCGACCAGAGCAGCAAGGTCGTCTCGATGCCTTCGCGGGCGACCGAGACGAAGCCGATCGCCACGAGCGCCCAGAGGGTGCCCTGGGCGAGCGCGCGGTCGATGCCTCCCTCGAGGCTCGATTTCAGCGTGCGTGCGGTCTTCTGCATCCAGAAGATCATCCATGTGACCATCGCCACCGCAATGAGGGACAGGACTCCGCCGATGATCTCCTGCGCCTCGAACGTGAGCGAATAGGAGCCGAAAGTCAGCACGGCGCCGATGGCCAGTGCCAGCAGGACGGCCAGCCCGACACCCGCCCACATGCGCGGCAGAACGTCGCGGCGGCCGATTCGGGTGAGGTACGCGACGAGGATGCCGAGGACGAGCGCGGCTTCGAGGCCTTCGCGGAGACCGATGAGGAATGTGGCGAGCACTGGGCAATCTCGAGACGGGAGTGAGTGACGAGGTTAGGTTAACCTCACCTCACTAACCGTACTGGTCCAGCGCGCACCGGTCAAAGCGGCTGCGCGTCGGGTGCGGCAATCCGGGGCAGCATAGAGGCTGCTCACGGCGGCCCGGGGGTTCTTCTCGCTTTCCGAGGCGGACAAGCTCGCTGGGTCAGCCGAGGAGCTTGGCCTTCGCGGCCGCGAACTCGTCATCGCTGAGGATGCCGGCATCCTTCAACGACGCCAGCTTCTGCAGCTCTGCCACGATGTCCGTGCCACCCGCCGGGACGGCAGCCGGTGCCGGTGCCGGTGC
>NZ_WOYP01000013.1 GCF_011620715.1 Microbacterium sp.
ACAGAGGATGCTTCATGCGATCTCGGTCATTCACGCGGTCACACCCCGACCGCTCTGCAAACCCCACCCGGCGGCGGCTCGCGCTGGCCGCCGCCGCCACCGTCATGGCCCTCGGTGCGGGAGCGGTCGTCGCCCCTGCCGCGCAGGCCGCCGATCCGGTCATGATCAACCTCGTGACCGTCAACGACTTCCACGGACGCATCGAGGCGTCCGCGCCCGCGGGCGGCATCGCCGCCCTCGCGGCGGCGGTCAACGGCGTGCGCGCCACGAATCCGAACACGGTGTTCGCCGCGGCCGGCGACATGATCGGCGCGTCGACGTTCACGTCGTTCATCCAGGACGATGTACCCACGATCCAGACCCTCAATCAGGCCGGGCTCGACGTGAGCGCGGCAGGCAACCACGAGTTCGACAAGGGCTGGACCGACCTGCGCGACCGCGTGCAGGGGATGGCTGACTGGGAGTACATCTCCGCGAACGTGTGGGACACCCAGACGAATGACTACGCCCTCGCTCCCTACTGGACCGAAACGTTCGACGGCGTGACGATCGGCTTCATCGGCGCGGTCACCGAAGAACTGCCGGCGCTGGTGAGCCCGGCAGGAATCGCGACCCTCGATGTGAACCCCGTGGTCGAGAGCGTCAACGCAGTCGCCGAACAGCTTTCCGACGGCGTCGCGGACAACGACGAAGCCGACGTCCTGGTCCTCCTGGTGCACGAAGGCGCCACCCAGCCGACGGTCGAGTCCGCGACCGACCTCGCGACGCCTTTCGGAAAGATCGTGGCGGGTGTCTCCGACGACGTCGATGCGATCGTCTCCGGCCACACGCACCTCGCGTACAACCTGGTGATCGACGATCGGCCAGTGATCTCGTCCGGTCAGTACGGCGAGCGCTTCAGCGACATGACGATCCAGGTGGACCCGGACTCCAAAGAGATCCTCTCGATGGTGAACACCACCTACGCGATGTACACGCAGCCTGCGGGGACCCCTGCCCCGGCGCCGGTGCCGAACTACGTGCCCGGCCCGGCGGAGCAGCCCATCGTCGCGCTCGTCGCCGAGGCGGTCGCTTATGCGAAGGTCGCGGGCTCCGTCAAAGTCGGCGATATCACGGCAAGCTTCCAGCGCGGCCTCCAGCCGCGCACGCCCACGGCGACCGACCCGTCGACGACGCAGGAAGCGCGTGGCGCCGAGTCCACTCTGGGCAACTTCGTCGCCGATGTGCAGCTCGATCAGACTCAGGTGCGGTTCCCCGAGACGGAGATCGCGTTCATGAACCCGGGCGGTCTGCGCGCAAACATGAACTACGCGAGCAGTGGCGCCGGAGACCCCGACGGCAACGTCACGTACGCGGAAGCCGCCGGTGTCCAGCCGTTCGCGAACACGCTGGTGACCCTCACGCTCACTGGCGCACAGGTGAAGTCGGTGCTCGAGGAGCAGTGGCAGCCCTCCACGGCGTCACGTCCGTTCCTCAAGCTCGGAGTGTCGAAGGGTCTGACCTACATCACCGACTACACGGCGGCTGCGGGTTCGCACATCACGAACCTTGAGTTCAACGGCGTGCTGGTGGATCCGGCGGCGGAGTACCGGGTCGTGGTCAACTCGTTCCTCGCGTCCGGTGGAGACAATTTCTTCACTCTCGCGCAGGGCACGCAGCGCGCGGATTCGGGTCTGGTCGACCTGGAAGCCATGGTCAGCTGGTTCGCGACGAACGGCGAGGCCTCGCCCGACCTGGCGCAGCGCTCGATCGGTGTGAAGCTCTCAGCATCGGGCGCGCAGGGCTACGAGGTGGGCAGCGAGGTCCAGGTGGACCTGTCATCGCTCGATCACACTCTCACCCCGACGCCTGCGACCGCCGTGACGGTGTCGATCGCCGGCACGACGGTGGGCACTGCGCCGATCGATCGGACACTCGTTCCTCTCACGGACGAGTTCGGCAAGGCGAGTCTGGTCGTGACGATTCCCGAGGGGTCGGCCGGATCCACGGCTTATGGGACGGCGACGATGGTTCCGCTCGTGGTCACGACCTCGACCGGCACCGTCTTCGAGCTCTCGGTCCCGGTCTTCGAACGCGCGCCCGCCACCGGCACGACGAGCGTGAACAAGACCACGATCAAGGCGAAGCAGAAGGTGCAGATCACGGCCGTGGTCGCGTCTGAGGACGGACAGTGGCCGACGGGCGAGGTGCAGGTCCTCGACGGCACAACCGTCGTCGCGACCGACACCCTGGCAGCGAGGGATCGCGGTCGCGTCCGCCTCGTCGTCGAAGGCCTCTCCGTCGGTGAGCACACGCTGACCGTGCACTACGTCGGCAACGGCACGGTGGAACCGTGGACGAGCGACCCGATCGAGGTCACCGTGCGCTGATGCGCTCCTGAAGCGCAAGAACGGCGGATGCAGCGGGGACTCGTTCCCCGCGGCACCGGTCGTCTCGCGCACAATCACAAGGTGCGCTCGGGGCGAACCCCGCGACCCGTGTCGGAGGGCGCGCCTACAATTGACCAGTGCCCATCGTCCCTGTCGCCGCGCCCGGAAACACCAGTGGAAAGCTCAGTGTCCGTGGCGCTCGCGTCCACAATCTGAAGAACGTCGACCTCGACATTCCGCGCGATTCCCTCGTCGTGTTCACCGGACTGAGCGGCTCGGGAAAGTCCAGTCTCGCGTTCGACACGATCTTCGCCGAGGGCCAACGTCGCTACGTCGAATCACTCAGCGCCTACGCGCGCCAGTTCCTCGGCCAGGTCGATCGTCCCGATGTCGACTTCATCGAAGGGCTCAGCCCGGCGGTCAGCATCGACCAGAGATCAACCAACCGCAACCCGCGCTCGACGGTCGGCACGATCACCGAGATCCACGACTACATGCGGTTGCTCTGGGCGCGCATCGGGGTTCCCCACTGCCCCGAGTGCGGCGAGGTCATCCAGCGCCAGACCGTGCAGCAGATCGCCGATCAGCTGATGGAGCTGCCGGATAAGACCCGGTACCAGATCGTTGCGCCGGTCGTGACGCAGAAGAAGGGCGAGTTCGTCGATCTCTTCAAGGAGCTCTCGGCGAAGGGCTATGCCCGCGCCGTGGTCGACGGCGACCTGATCCAGCTCGCCGAACCGCCGGTCCTCAAGAAGAGCTACAAGCACGACATCGCGGTGGTCGTAGACCGTCTCGTCGCCAGCGACGACATCCTGAGCCGGGTCACCGACTCCGTCGAGACCGCCCTGGGTCTGGCCGGTGGCATCGTACAGGTCAATTTCGTCGATGAAGAGGGGGATGCCGCGTGGCAGGCCTTCTCCGAGAAGCTGGCGTGCCCGAACGGCCATCCGCTGCAGCTGACCGAGATCGAGCCCCGCACGTTCTCGTTCAACGCCCCGTTCGGCGCCTGCCCGACCTGCTCGGGTCTGGGCACCCGCATGTCGGTGGATGTCGACCTCATGCTCGGCGATGAGGAGGCATCGATCCGCGAGGGCGTGCTGATCCCCTGGACGACACAGGGCAAGGGTCTCTTCCAGTACTACGAGCGGCTGCTGGAGGGTCTCGCGGCAGACCTCAACTTCTCGCTCGACACCCCGTGGCGCGACCTGAGCGCGGACGTGCAGGAGGCCGTGCTGCGCGGGGAGAACTACAAGGTCACCGTCAAGTGGAAGAACCGCTACGGCCGCGAGATGCGGTACTCGTCAGGCTTCGAGGGCGTCGTGCCGTACATTGAGCGCCAGTACGTGCAAGCCGACTCCGATTCACAGCGGCAGCGCTGGTCGGAGTACCTGCGCGAAGTGCCGTGCCTCGCGTGCAACGGCGACCGGCTCAAGCCCGAGGTGCTCGCCGTGCGCGTGCACGGTCACTCGATCGCCGACGCCTCGCGCCTCAGCCTCGCCGACGCGCAGGAGTATTTCGCGAAGCTGCAGCTGACCGATCGCGAGGCGAAGATCGCCGCGCAGGTGCTTCGGGAGATCCGCGCCCGCCTGAACTTCCTTCTCCAGGTCGGCCTGAACTATCTCAGCCTGAGCCGCTCTGCCGGATCGCTCTCCGGAGGCGAGGCGCAGCGAATCCGCCTCGCAACGCAGATCGGCTCGGGCCTGACGGGTGTGCTCTATGTGCTCGACGAACCGTCCATCGGCCTGCACCAGCGCGACAACCGGCGCCTGATCGAGACCCTGCTGACCCTGCGCGACCTGGGCAACACCCTCATTGTGGTCGAGCACGACGAGGAGACCATTCACGCCGCGGACTGGGTCGTCGACATCGGCCCGCGCGCGGGCGTCGACGGCGGCCACGTGGTTCACTCCGGGCCGCTGTCCGAACTGCTCACCGAAACCCGGTCGATCACGGGCGACTATCTGGCAGGCCGACGGTCGATCGCCACGCCGGCAAAGCGCAGGCGCATCGACAAGAAGCGGATGCTGACCGTCGTCGGCGCGCGCGAGAACAACCTCCGCAACGTGACCGTCGACTTCCCCCTCGGGGTGATGACCGCCGTGACCGGGGTGAGCGGGTCCGGTAAGTCCTCGCTGGTGAACGGCATCCTCTACGAAGTGCTGGCCACGAGGCTCAACGGCGCGCGCCGCATCGCGGGCAAGCACACCCGGGTCACCGGCCTCGACAACCTCGACAAGGTCGTGCACGTCGACCAGGCGCCGATCGGTCGCACCCCGCGGTCCAACCCCGCGACTTACACGGGCGTGTTCGATCGTGTCCGTACGCTCTTCAGCGAGACACCCGAGGCCAAGGCGCGCGGTTACCAGCCCGGCCGGTTCAGCTTCAACGTGAAGGGCGGCCGCTGCGAGGCGTGCTCGGGCGACGGCACGATCAAGATCGAGATGAACTTCCTGCCCGACGTCTACGTCGACTGCGAAGTGTGCCACGGCAAGCGCTACAACCGCGACACGCTCTCGGTGCACTACAAGGGCAAGAACATCGCCGAAGTCCTCGAGATGCCGATCGAGGAGGCAGCGGCGTTCTTCGAGCCGATCCAGGCGATCCACCGCTATCTCAAGACCCTCGTCGATGTCGGCCTCGGGTACGTCCGACTCGGGCAGTCGGCGACCACGCTCAGCGGCGGCGAGGCACAGCGCGTCAAGCTCGCCACCGAGCTCCAGCGTCGCAGCAACGGCCGCAGCGTCTACGTGCTCGACGAGCCCACGACCGGCCTGCACTTCGAAGACGTCGCCCGGCTCCTCGAGGTGCTGGGCGGCCTCGTCGACAAGGGCAACACCGTCATCGTCATCGAGCACAACCTCGACGTGATCAAGTCCTCCGACTGGATCATCGACCTCGGCCCCGAGGGAGGCTCGGGAGGTGGCGAGATCGTCGCGACCGGAACGCCCGAGCAGGTAGCCCGGGTCGAAGGCAGCTTCACCGGCGCGTTCCTCGCGGAGGTGCTCGGCCTGGCCGCGGTGCGCAAGGCCGGCTGACCGCCGGATGGTCACCGTCAGCTCGCGTCCCACCGTCGCGTACAAGCCGCGGCCAGGGGAGATCCCCACCAATCCAGGGGTGTACCGCTTCCGGGATGCCGCGGGGCGGGTGCTGTACGTCGGCAAGGCGAAGAACCTGCGCGCCCGCCTGTCCAACTATTTCGCACCGCTGCACACGCTGCACGAGCGCACGCGGCGCATGGTCACCAGCGCGGCATCCGTCGAGTGGACGGTCGTGGCCAGCGATGTCGACTCGCTGCAGCTCGAGTACATGTGGATCAAGGAGTTCGATCCGCCGTTCAACGTGCGCTACAAGGACGACAAGTCCTATCCCTTCATGGCGATCACCCTCGCCGACGAGGCGCCACGGGTCATCGTGACCCGCAATCGCCGCATCCCCGGAGCGAAGTACTTCGGCCCGTACCCGAAGGTGTGGGCGGTGCACGACACGATCGACCTGATGATCAGGGTCTTCCCGATCCGCACCTGCAGCGATGCGAGCTACAAGAAGGCGATGGCCACCGGGCGGCCGTGCTTCCCGGGGCAGATCGGGCGCTGCGGCGGGCCGTGCTCGATGAAGGTCACGATCGAGGAGCACCGCGCGATCGTCGAGGACTTCATCTCGTTCATGTCCGGCGGCGATCAGCGTTTCGCGAAGGAGCTCAACGCCCGGATGCGCGAGGCCTCGGCCGCGATGGACTATGAGGCGGCGGCGATCTACCGTGACCGACTCGCCTCGATCGAGGCCGTGCTGTCCAAGAGCGCGCTCGTGCTGGCATCCGACACCGACGCCGACCTGTTCGGCATCGCCGAGGACGAACTCAACGCCACCGTGCAGCAGTTCGTGATCCGCGGCGGGCGCGTGCGCGGTGTGCGGGCGACGACGATCGAGAAGGAGCTCGACATCTCAGGGGGCGAGCTGGTGGACCAGGTCCTGCAGCGGGCGTACGGGGATGCCGCGCCCGTCGACATCCCCCGCCAGGTACTCGTTCCCTCGCTGCCCGACGACGCCGCCGACCTCGAGGAGTGGCTGCGCGAGCGCCGCGGCAAGCTCGTCTCGATCCAGGTCGCCCGCCGTGGGCGCAAGGCCGAGCTGCTCAAGACGGCGACGCTGAACGCGCAGCAGGCGCTGATGATCCACAAGACCCGCCGCACGAGCGACTACGTCGCGCGCACGCAGGCGCTCACCGACCTGCAGGAAGCCCTGGGGCTCGCCGAAGCACCGCTTCGCATCGAGTGCTACGACGTCTCGCACCTGAGCGGCACGAACGTCGTCGCATCGATGGTCGTGTTCGAGGACGGCCTGCCGCGCAAGGACCAGTACCGCAACTTCGGGGTTTCCGAGACGACCGACGACACCGACTCGCTGTATCAGGTGCTCATCCGGCGCCTGGCGTATCTCGACCGGCCCGAAGACGATTCGACGGGCTCACCGACCGACGCAGAGCACGAGCCGGCCGACGGGACGGTCGTGAAAACGCGCAAGAGGCCGCGCTTCGCCTACCCCCCGCAGCTGCTCGTCGTGGACGGTGGCAAGCCGCAGGTCGAGGCCGCGGCACGCGCTCTGGCGGATGCCGGCCATGAGGAGATCGCGCTGTGCGGGATCGCGAAGCGGCTCGAAGAGGTGTGGATGCCGGGGGAGGACTATCCGGTCATCCTCCCGCGCACGAGCGAGGCGCTCTACCTGCTTCAGCGACTGCGCGACGAGGCCCACCGCTTCGCGATCACCCACCAGCGCCGCCGCCGGCGCCGCGACATCCAGAGCGTGCTCGCCGAGGTCCCGGGACTCGGCGAAGCGCGCATCAGGGCTCTGCTGCGGCACTTCGGATCCGTCGCCGCTCTCAAGCGCGCGACACCGGAGGAGATCAGCGAGCTGCCCGGGATCGGTCCCAAGCTCGCCGCCGCGATTCATGCCCACCTCTCGAATGGATATGCTCAGTCCGACGACAGGGACGGTCATGACGGACACTGAGGACACTGCCTCGGCGCATCGCGACTCCGGTGACACCGGCGAGGTGCTGATCGTCACGGGCATGTCCGGCGCAGGTCGCTCGACCGCCGCGGACGCACTGGAGGACCTCGGCTGGTACGTCGTCGACAATCTTCCTCCGCAGATGCTGCGCCCGCTCCTCGAGCTGACCGAGCTCGCCGGCGGAGCGCTCCCGCGCGTCGCCGTGGTCGTCGACGTCCGCGGCGGCGATCTGTTCGTCGAACTCCCCGAGATCACCCGCGCGCTTCGCGACGGCCGTCAGCTGCGGGTGATGTTCCTGGATGCCTCCGACGAGGTGCTCGTGCGCCGGTTCGAGGCGGTGCGCCGGCCGCACCCGCTGCAGGGCGAGGGCACCGTGCTCGACGGCATCCATCTCGAACGGCAGCGTCTCGCGGCCGTTCGGGAGAGCGCCGACGTCCTGATCGACACGTCCACCTTCAACATCCACCAGCTCGCGACGCGGGTCATCGAGATGTTCTCCGCCGAAGACGCTGCGCGGCACACGGTGACGATCATGAGCTTCGGATTCAAGTACGGGCTTCCGCCGGACGCCGATCTGGTCGCGGACATGAGGTTCCTGCCGAACCCGTTCTGGAACGATGAGCTGCGAACGCTCACCGGTGAAGACGATGCCGTCCGGCAGTTCGTGCTGGCGCAGCAGGGCGCGGCCGAGTTCCTGGACGCCTACGCGGCCGCTCTCGAGCCGGTGCTCGACGGCTATCAGCGCGAGAACAAGGGCCACTCCGTCGTCGCGGTCGGCTGCACCGGCGGCAAGCATCGCTCGGTGGTGATGGTGCGGGAGCTGGCGACGCGACTGTCGTCGCTGCCCGGGGTGGCCGTGCGGGTGAAGCATCGCGACCTCGGTCGTGAATGAGCAGCGGTCGTGAATGAGCAGCGGTCGTGAATGAGCAGCGGTCGTGAATGAGCAGCGGTCGTGAGAGAAACCGGTCCGCGAGTAGGCTTGACCCTCGTTCCCACTCCCCACCCGCACCCACAACGCGAGGAGCTTCGTGTCGTTGACCGCTGATGTGAAGGCTGAGCTGACGGCCGTCCGCGATTCGAGCCTCACCGCTCGCGTCGCCGAGTTGACGGCTCTGCTTCGTTTCTCCGGTGGTCTGCACTCCATCGCCAACCGAGTCGCCGTCGAGGCGGAACTCGACTCCGACATCCTCGCCCGCCGCGTTGCGCGCGACCTCATGGAGATCTACGGCGTGCGCCCGGAACTCGTGCACGTCCAGGGGTCCGGCGCCCGCAACGGCAGCCACTACGCGGTCAGGGTGATCGAGGGCGGCGAGACCCTCGCCCGCCAGACCGGTCTGCTCGATCAGCGCCGGCGACCCGTCCGCGGATTGCCGAACAAGCTCACGACCGGCTCCCGGGGCGACCTCGCGGCGATCTGGCGAGGCGCGTTCCTCGCAGCCGGCACGCTCAGCGAGCCCGGCCGATCGGCGGCCCTCGAGATCACCTGCCCCGCGCCCGAGGCGGCGATGGCTCTGGTCGGTGCAGCACACCGGCTCGGCATCCCGGCCAAGGCCCGCGAGGTGCGCGGCGTTCCCCGGGTGGTCGTCCGCGAAGGCGATGCCATCCGCGCCGCCCTGGCCCAGATGGGCGCGCAACGCGCAGCGGGCGACTGGGAACAGATGCGTCAGCGTCGCGAGGTGCGCGCCGGCGTCAATCGCCTCGTGAACTTCGACGATGCGAACCTGCGCCGTTCGGCACAGGCCGCCGTCGCCGCGTGCGCCCGCGTGGAGCGTGCCCTCGAGATCCTCGGTCCCGAGGTCCCCGATCACCTGCGCGAAGCCGGCGAGCTGCGCCTCGCCCACCGCGATGCGAGCCTGGACGAACTCGGCCACCACGCCGACCCGCCGCTCACGAAGGACGCCGTAGCCGGCCGCATCCGCCGCCTGCTCGCGATGGCCGACAAGAAGGCCGAGCACGACGGCATCCCCGACACCGAGGCGGCCGTGCCGGTCGGCGCCGAGGACTGATCGATTCCGGGACGGATGCCGCGGCATCCCGTTATTGCAGGTCACGCGGGGAAGCAACCCCGGGCGCCGTGCGTTGGCGATTACTAGGATGGATACGTGATTCTCGCTGAGCCGAGGAGTATCGGCTAGCGCCGACAGGAAGAAGAGAACATGGCTAAGTACACCTTGCCCGACCTCCCCTACGACTTCGCGGCTCTGGAGCCGCACATCAGCGGCAAGATCATGGAGTTGCATCACGACAAGCACCACCAGGCGTATGTCACGGGTGCCAACACCGCTCTGGACCAGCTCGCAGAGGCGCGTGAGAGCGGCAACCTGGCAAACGTCAACAAGCTCGAGAAGGATCTCGCGTTCAACCTCGGCGGTCACGTCAACCACTCGATCTTCTGGACGAACCTGTCACCCGACGGCGGCGGCGCGCCCGAGGGCGAGCTGAAGGCGGCCATCGACGAGTTCTTCGGCGACTTCGAGAAGTTCAAGGCGCACTTCACCGCAGCGGCGACCGGCATCCAGGGATCCGGCTGGGCGGTGCTGAGCTGGGATCCGCTCGGCGAGCAGCTCATCATCCAGCAGCTGTTCGATCAGCAGAGCAACACCGCTCAGGGCACCGTCCCGGTGTTCCAGCTGGACATGTGGGAGCACGCCTTCTACCTCGACTACCTGAACGTCAAGGCGGACTACGTCAAGGCCGTGTGGAACATCGCCAACTGGCAGAACGTCGCGCAGCGTCTCGCGGCGGCTCGCGAGAAGACTTCGGGCCTGCTGGTACTGTCATAGCGAGTGTGGGCGTCCCGGTGGGGATGAACCCCACCGGGACGCCGTTGTCCATCGTCTGCAACCGCAATCAGCGCCCCCGCGCGCACGACACATCTCAGGAGAACTTCCGTGGCTGTCAAGATCGGAATCAACGGCTTCGGCCGCATCGGACGCAATTACCTCCGCGCGGCGCTCGCGCAGGGTGCGGACATCGACATCGTGGCGGTGAACGACCTCACCGACAACAAGTCACTCGCCCACCTGCTCAAGTACGACTCGGTCGGCGGCCCGCTGTCCGAAGAGGTCACTTATGACGAGGACTCGATCACCGTCGGCGGCAAGAAGATCAAGGTCTTCGAAGAGCGTGATCCGGCGAACCTGCCCTGGGGCGAGCTCGGCGTCGACATCGTCATCGAGTCGACCGGCCGCTTCACCAAGGCCGAGGACGCCAGGAAGCACATCGCGGGCGGCGCCAAGAAGGTGCTCATCTCCGCACCCGCGACCGGCGACGACGTGACGATCGTCATGGGCGTCAACGAGGGCGACTACAACCCCGAGACCGACGTGATCATCTCGAACGCGTCCTGCACGACCAACTGCCTCGCGCCCCTCGCGAAGGTCTTCAACGACGCGTTCGGCATCGAGCGCGGCTTCATGATGACCGCGCACGCCTACACGGCCGACCAGAATCTGCAGGACGGCCCGCACAGCGACCTGCGTCGCGCGCGCGGCGCGGCGATCAACATCGTCCCCGCCTCGACGGGCGCCGCCAAGGCCATCGGCCACGTCCTCCCCGAGCTCAACGGCAAGCTGAGCGGCTCGTCCTACCGCGTGCCGGTCCCCACCGGATCGATCGTCGACCTCACGATCGTCACGCCGACCGAGGGCCTGACCGCCGACCAGATCAACGCCGTGTATCGGACCGCGGCCGCCGAGGGCGCACTCGCCGGCTACCTGGAGTACACCGAAGACCCGATCGTCTCGAGCGACATCCAGGGAAACCCGCACTCGTCGATCTTCGACTCGGAGCTCACCAACGTCAGCGGCAACCTGGTCAAGGTCTCGGCTTGGTACGACAACGAATGGGGCTACTCGAACCGCCTGGTCGATCTCACCGAGTACGTCGGCGAACGCCTCTAAGCCGTTCAGAAACAAGCGCTCACCATGCCTCTGCGCACCCTCGACTCGCTGGGTTCGCTCGCCGGCAAGCGGGTCATCGTCCGCTGTGATCTCAACGTCCCGCTGAAGGACGGCGTGATCACGGACGATGGCCGCGTGCGGGCGTCGCTTCCCACCCTCAACGCGCTCATCCATCAGGGCGCTCGCCTCGTCGTGTGCTCTCACCTCGGGCGCCCCGATGGGGCTCCTGATGCGAAGTACAGCCTCGGCCCGGTCGCCCGGCGGCTGTCCGAGCTGCTCGGAAAGCCCGTCGCGTTCGCCGACGACACGGTGGGGGAGTCCGCTCACGACGCCGTCGCCGCGCTCGAGGACGGGGATGTCGCGGTCATCGAGAACCTGCGTTTCAACCCCGGCGAGACCGCGAAGGACGACGCGGATCGTCGCGCCTTCGCGGAGGAGCTCGCCGACCTGGGCGACGTGCTGGTGTCGGACGGATTCGGTGTCGTTCACCGCAAGCAGGCCAGCGTCTACGATCTCGCCGAGATTCTGCCGTCCGCCGCCGGCCTGCTGATCGCCGCGGAGCTCGACGTGCTCGACCGCCTCACCGAGAACCCGAAGCGCCCGTACACGGTCGTGCTGGGCGGCTCGAAGGTCAGCGACAAGCTCGGCGTCATCTCGCACCTGCTGCCGCGGGTGGACCGGCTGCTCGTCGGGGGAGGGATGCTGTTCACCTTCCTCGCCGCGCAGGGTCACGATGTGGGCGCAAGCCTGCTCGAGGCCGACCAGCTCGACACCGTGACGCAGTACCTCAAGACCGCCGAGGAGTCGGGTGTGGAGATCGTCCTGCCCACCGACGTGGTCGTGGCGTCGAAGTTCGGCGCCGACGCCGACTATGTCGTGACGGCTGCCGACGCGATCGAAGACACGCCGTACGGCGCCTCGGGCCTGGGACTGGACATCGGACCCGACACGGCTGCCCGGTTCGCCGAGGTCATCCGCGGCAGCAGGACCGTGTTCTGGAACGGCCCGATGGGCGTGTTCGAGCTTGCGCCGTTTGCTTCCGGCACCAAGGCGGTCGCGCAGGCGCTCACTGAGGTCGACGGTCTCAGTGTCGTCGGCGGCGGAGACTCCGCGGCCGCGGTGCGTCAGCTCGGCTTCCAGGACGACCGGTTCGGACACATCTCGACGGGCGGCGGAGCAAGCCTGGAGTTCCTCGAGGGTAAGAAGCTCCCCGGACTGGAGGTCCTCGGATGGCAGTAGCGAGAGTCCCGTTCATCGCGGGCAACTGGAAGATGAACCTCGACCATCAACAGGCGATCGCTTTCGTGCAGAAGCTGCACTGGGCGCTGAAGGAGGCCAAGCACCTCGACGGAACGGTTGAGGTCGGGCTCTTCCCGCCGTTCACCGACCTGCGCACCGTTCAGACGCTTCTGGACGCCGACAAGATCCCGTTCGCCCTCGGCGCGCAGGATCTGTCGACGAAGGACTCCGGTGCGTACACCGGGGAGATCTCCGGCGCATTCCTGAAGCGGCTCAACTGCGCGTACGTGATCGTCGGGCATTCCGAGCGGCGCGAGTATCACGCCGAGACCGACGAAATCGTCGCTGCGAAGGTGCAGGCGGCCCTCCGTCACGGGCTCGTACCGGTCATCTGCGTGGGCGAGACCTCGGAGGACCTCGAGAAGTTCGGCGCGAGCGCCGTCCCCGTCGGGCAGCTCGAAGTCGCCCTCGAAGGCGTTTCCGCGGACGCGGACATCGTCGTGGCGTACGAGCCGGTCTGGGCGATCGGCTCCGGACAGGCCGCGACACCCGATCAGGCGCAGGAAGTGTGCGCCAAGCTGCGTGAGGTCATCGCCGGCAGGCTGGGTCAGGAAGCCGCAGAGCGCTCCCGCGTGCTGTACGGCGGATCCGTGAAGGCCGGCAACATCGCGAGCTTCATGCGCGAGCCCGATGTCGACGGCGCACTGGTCGGCGGCGCGAGCCTGGTCGTCGACGAGTTCGCGGCGATCATCAGATTCCAGAAGCACGTCGGCGTCTGACCCGCGCTTATACTGGAGAACCGTGCGCCCGACAGGGGTGCGGTGAAAGGCTTAGATCTGTGCAGATCCTCGAGTTCGTCCTACAGGTGCTCCTCGGTATCACCAGCCTGCTGCTGACCCTCCTCATCCTGCTCCACAAGGGACGCGGCGGCGGCCTGTCCGACATGTTCGGCGGCGGTATGACCTCAGCCCTCGGCTCGTCGGGCCTGGCGGAGCGCAATCTCAACCGCTTCACGGTGATCCTCGCGCTCGCGTGGTTCGTGTCGATCGTCGCCCTTGGCCTGATCACGAAGTTCCAGGCCGTCTGATGGCGACCGGCGGAAATGCGATCCGGGGCACGCGCGTCGGCGCGGGCCCGATGGGCGAGCAGGATCACGGCTTCCACGCGGAGCGCATCGCGATCTCGTACTGGGACGCGCTCGGCAACGAGACGGTCCGCTACTTCGCGGCCGGCATCCCCGAAGAGGAGATCCCGGACACCATCGACTCCCCGCATTCCGGACTTCCCGCCGGGCGCGACAAGGAGAACCCGCCGGAGCTTGCCAAGACCGAGCCGTACAAGACCCACCTCGCGTACGTGAAGGAACGGCGCACCGAGGAAGAGGCCGAGCAGCTGCTCGACGACGCGCTCAAGCAGCTGCGGGCGCGGCGCGGCCAGGACTGAGCGCCTTGAGGTCGGGTCCGGTCAGTATTCCTGGTCGATGAGTTCGGGCGGCACCTGAGAGGCCGCTGCCTCGTCGACGAAGAAGATCGTGCGACGGCGGCCCTTCGCGCCCGCGGCTGGAACACTGGCGTAGCTGGCGCCCGCGAGCGCGAGGCCCAGAGCGGCGGCCTTGTCGGCGCCGGCGAGCACGAGCCAGACGCGACGGGACCCGTTGATGACCGGCCTCGTGAGCGTGACGCGCTCCGGCGGCGGCTTGGGGGAGTCGCGGACCGCGACGGCCACCCGGTCGGTGATCATGATCTCGGGGCGGTCAGGGAACAGCGACGCGATGTGGCCGTCCGGTCCGACCCCCAGGAAGCAGATGTCGAAAGACGGCCACGGCGTGCCGTCATCCTGCGGGAAGCGCGCCAGTTCGGCGGCGTAGAGATCGGCGGCGGCATCCAGGTCGATTCCCTCGTCGCTGGCGGCCATCGTATGGACGTTGGCGGTCGGGATGTCGACGGCGTCCAGCAGCGCCTCGCGGGCCTGCTTCTCGTTGCGGTCGTCATCGCCACGGGCGACGAAGCGCTCATCGCTCCACCAGAAGTGCACACGCGGCCAGTCGACACGGTCGCGCCGCGGGTGCCGCGCGGCGGCAGCGAGGACCGCCGAGCCCATGGACCCGCCGGTGAGCGAGACATGCACCAGAGCTCCGTCGGCCCCGAGCTTGGCCAGGCGATTCACGAATCGCGCGGCGACGGACTCAGCGAGAGCGGCGGGATCATCGCTGATCACGACACGCTTCTCGATGGTGAATTCAGCCATGCGTCTCCCGCGTCGCCGACTCCAAGAGCTCCCAGCCCTCAGTGATCACTCGACCATACAGCACGTCGGGATCGAGGCGACGAAGCTCCTCGGCGAGGCATTCGCGCAACGAGCGGCGGGGCAGTGCCAGGTCGTGTTCGGGCTGGCCGGGCTGGGTGAGACAGGCGATCGCCGGTGACGAGCGGGCAAGCAGGACCTCTCCGTCAGCGCGGGTCAGCCGCACCGACTTGACGCCGTGCGTCCACTCGTCCTCGGGCAGGTAGCGCCAGTCGACGGGGACATCCAGCATGAGGCGCAGCCACGCGGCCAGCAGTGCGGTGGACGGCGAACTGGCGGCCCCGCGCACCTCGACGCCGGTCACGGCATCGTACGGCGGCTGGTCGAGCACGGCCGCGAGCTGCTCGCGCCAGTGGGTCAGGCGGGTCCAGGCCAGGTCGGTGTCGCCCGGCGCGTGGTTCTTGCCGAGATCGGCCACCCACGCCGAGGGATCGGGCTTGGTGGCGGCATCCGTGATGCGCCGCTGGGCGATCCTTCCGATCGAGGTCGTCGCCGGGTTCTCGGGCGTCTTGTTCGGCCACCAGACCACGACCGGAGCGTCGGGCAGGAGCAGACCGGTGACCAGGCTCTCGAGGTTCGAGCTGCCGGCCTCACCGAACGCGCGGAGTGTGATGACCTCGCTCGCGCCGGCGTCGCCGCCGACGCGGATCTGCGCATCGAGCCGCGAATCTGCGTCTGCGCCGTCGATCATGAGAACGATGACGCGCATCGGATGCTCGCGCGAGGCGTCGTTGGCGGCTTCGATGACCTCTTCGAGAGCCTCCTCCCGCGTCAGGATGATGAGGGTCAGGACGCGGCCCAGAGCCACCGCCCCGCCCTCTTCGCGCACGCTCACCAGCGCTCGTGAAATCTTGCTCACGGTGGTGTCGGGCAGATCGACGATCACGGACGCCTCCACGTTCGACCATCGCGGGTGAGCATCTCGCCCGCTGAGTCCGGACCCCAGGATCCCGGTGCATACTGCTCGAGCGGACCGCCTTGTGCGCTCCAGAACTGCTCGATCGGGTCGAGGATCTTCCACGATAGCTCGACCTCCTCGTGCCGCGGGAACAGCGGCGGGTCGCCGAGCAGCACGTCGAGGATGAGGCGTTCGTATGCTTCCGGACTGGCCTCGGTGAACGCGTGGCCGTAGCCGAAGTCCATGGTGACGTCGCGCACCTGCGCGCCGGCACCGGGAACCTTCGAGCCGAAGCGGATCGTCACGCCCTCATCGGGCTGAACACGGATCACGAGGGCGTTCTGACCCTGGCCCGAAGTCTGGCTGCGGGAGAAGAGCTGCTCGGGAGCGCGCTTGAACACGACCGCGATCTCGGTGACGCGGCGCCCGAGGCGCTTGCCGGTGCGCAGGTAGAAGGGCACCCCGGCCCAGCGGCGGGTGTTCACCTCGAGGGTGATGGCCGCATAGGTCTCGGTCGTCGATTCGGAGTTCATCCCGTGCTCTTCGAGGAACCCGAGGACCTTCTCACCGCCCTGCCAGCCGCCGGCGTACTGGCCGCGCGCAGTCGAGCGCGCCAGATCTTTCGGCAAGGTGACGGCCGCGAGGACTTTCTCCTTCTCTGCCCGCAGGTTCTTCGCGTCGAACGAGATCGGCTCCTCCATCGCGGTGAGCGCCATCAGCTGCAGAAGGTGGTTCTGGATGACATCGCGCGCGGCGCCGATGCCGTCGTAGTAGCCGGCACGGCCGCCGACGCCGATGTCCTCGGCCATCGTGATCTGCACGTGGTCGACGTAGTTCGCATTCCAGATCGGTTCGTACAGTTCGTTGGCGAAGCGCAGCGCCAGGATGTTCTGCACCGTCTCCTTGCCGAGGTAGTGGTCGATGCGGAAGATCGAATCGGTCGGGAACGCCGAGCGCAGCGCGTCATTGAGCGACTGCGCCGAGGCGAGGTCGTGGCCGAACGGCTTCTCGATGACGACGCGCCGCCACCGCTCGGGCTGATCTGCGGTGTCGTCCACGAGTCCCGACGCCTTGAGCTGGTCCGCGACCAGCGGGAAGTCCTTCGGTGGGATCGACAGGTAGAACGCGTGGTTGCCCATCGTGCCGCGCTCGAGGTCGAGCTTGTCGATCGTCTCGCGCAGGCGGGTGAACGCGCCGGGGTCGTCGAACTCACCCGAGACGAAGCGGATGCCCTGAAGCAGCTGCAGCCACGTCGCCTCACGGAACTCGGTGCGGGCGTGATCCTTCACCGCGTCCTTGACGACCTCCGCGAAGTCCTGGTCCTCCCAGTCGCGCCGGGCGAACCCGACGAGCGCGAAGCCCGGCGGCAGCAGCCCGCGGTTGGCCAGGTCGTACACGGCCGGCATGAGCTTCTTGCGGGAGAGGTCACCGGTCACGCCGAAGATCACGAGCGCGCTCGGGCCGGCGATGCGGTTGAGGCGGTGGTCTTCGGCGTCGCGCAGCGGGTTGTGCCCGCGCGAGATCTCAACGCTCATCAGGGGTTCACCAGCATGGGTGGACTCCTATTGAGCGGCTTCGAAGAGCGTGAGCACCTCGGCCTGGGGATCGGTGAGGGTCAGGGTGACCACGGGGCGTCCATGCTCGTCGGCGAGCACGCTCGCGTCACCCGCGGCCTGCGCGGCGATGAGCTCACCGAAAGTGAACGGACGGCCCGGGATCTCGAGGTCGACGTCGGTCTGCTCGAGGATCTGCAGGAAGACGCCGACGGCCGGGCCGCCCTTGTGGAACTGCCCGGTCGAGTGCAGAAACCGGGGTCCCCAACCGAAGGTGGTGGGACGACCCGAATCCGCAGCGACGAGTTCACGCAGGCCCTGCAGCTGCGACAGGCGCTGCCTGTCGACGTATGCCTGGATCGACACGTAGCCGTCCTCCGGAAGCTGGGCCCACAGGGCGTCCAGCACGCCGGCGACGGTCCCTGATGCCGCGAGCGCAGGATCCGAGACACGCACCTCCACGCCGTCCAGCGCGAACGCCGGGGTGGTCGGCGCGGGACGCGCGTCGAGCAGTCCGCGTGCGGCGATCTTGGCGGATTCGACGTCGGGCTGATCGAAGGGGTTGATGCCCAGCATCCGTCCGGCGATCGCGGTCGCATACTCCCACACGACGAGCTGCGCACCGAGGGAGCCGCTGACGAGGACCTCGCCCTCGTGGTGCTCGCGGAAGTGGAACGCGTTCGCCTCGTCGACGAACCGCACGATCTGCATGTCGGCCGGCGTGCTGTCGACCTCGGGCGAGACGGGCAGGAGCACCACGGGCAGGATGCCGGTGCCCTTCTTCCCGGTGGATTCGGCGACGAGCTGCTCGATCCAGTCGGGAAGTCCGATGAGGTGAGTCCCATCGGAGACCAGGCCGAGCTTGTCCCGCCGAGCGAGCGCAGAATCGGTTCCGGTGCCGCCGGCGATTGCGGCGGCAAGGACGAGGGCGGGGTTGTCGGTGCTGTCGATCGCGACCTCCAGGAGCGTCGCCTCGGCCTCTTCGAGCAGCTCCGCGATGTCGACTCCGGCGAGTCCGGTGGGTACGAGGCCGAACGCGGTGAGGGCCGAATAGCGGCCGCCGACGGTCGGATCCGCGTTGAAGACGCGATAGCCGTCCGCGCGTGCCGACTGGTCGAGCGGCGAGCCCGGGTCGGTGACAACGACGATCCGTTCGAGCGGATCGATGCCGAGGTCGCGGAACGCCGCTTCGAAGACGCGCTTGGCGGAATCGGTCTCGACCGTCGAACCGGACTTGGACGAGACGACCAGGACTGTCTGCTCCAGTCCGCCGGCCTCTGTGTCGCCGTCGATCGCGGCGAGCACCTGGCTGGGGGCAGTGGAGTCGAGGATCACGAGCGGCACGCCGGAGGTCTGCGCGATCACCTCGGGGGCGAGCGACGAACCGCCCATGCCGGCGAGCACGACCCTTGTGATGCCCTTGGCGACGAGCTCGGCGCGCAGCGCCTCGATCTCGGGTACGAGCGGCTCGGACACTGAGACCGCCTGCACCCAGCCGAGACGCTGGGATGCCTCGGCCTCGGCGTCGGGGCCCCACAGCGAGGAGTCACCCGCGGTGATGCCCGATGCGACGAGATCGGCGATCAGGCCGGGCAGGGTCTCGTGGACGAGGGCCTTGACGTGCCCGGTCAGGTGGATGTCGAACGTCATTGCTGTGCAGCCTTCAGGGCTGAAGCGACGGTCTCCTGCAGCTCGTGCCACGACGCGATGAACTTCTCGACGCCCTCGTCCTCGAGCACCTGGGTGACGTCGGTGATGTCCACTCCCAGGGCGGCGAGCCTGTCGAACACCTCATGCGCGCCCGCGTACGCGCCGGTGACGGTGTCGCCCGCGATCACACCGTGGTCGAAGGTCGCCTCGAGCGTCTTTTCGGGCATCGTGTTCACGGTTCCCGGCGCGACGAGCTCGGTCACGTACAGGGTGTCCGGCAGGGCCGGGTCCTTCACTCCGGTCGACGCCCACAGCGGCCGCTGCACGTGTGCGCCGGCATCCGTCAGCGCCTTCGCCCGGTCTGTGGCGAACTGCTTCTCGAACAGCTCATAAGCGAGGCGCGCGTTGGCGATGCCCGCGAGACCCTTCAGTGCGGCCGCGTCCTCGGTGCCGATCGCGGCGATGCGCCTGTCGACCTCGGTGTCGACGCGCGACACGAAGAACGACGCGACCGAGTGGATCTGCGACAGATCGCGCCCGGCGGAGCGGGCCTGCTCGATGCCGGCGAGATAGGCGTCGATGACCTCGGCGTAGCGCTCGAGGCTGAAGATCAGGGTGACGTTGACCGAGATGCCCGAGCCGATGACCTCGGTGATCGCGGGCAGCCCGGCCTTGGTGGCCGGGATCTTGATGAGCGTGCCCGGGCGGTCGACCGTTGCCCACAGCTCCTTGGCCTGCGCGATGGTCTCATCGGTGTCGTGGGCGAGGTCGGGGGAGACCTCGATCGATACGCGGCCGTCGAGGCCCTCGGTGGCGTCGTAGACGGGCCGCAAGACGTCAGCGGCGGCGCGCACGTCGTCGGTCGTGATCGCGAAGATCGCCTCGTCGGCGCTCGCAGCGTGACCGGCGAGCTCGTGGATCTGTCCTGCATAGGCGTCCGAGCCGGATCCGATCGCGCCGGCGAAGATCGTCGGGTTCGTGGTCACGCCGCTGACGTTGCGCGTGACGATCAGATCGGCCAGGTTGCCCGTGATGATCCGTGAGCGCGAGAGGTCGTCCAGCCAGATGCTGACCCCCTCGTCGACGAGGCGGGCGGTGGGGGTGCTCATGCGTTGCTCTCCTTCAGAGACTCGCGTGCCGCTCCGACGACGGCTTCGGCGGTGACGCCGAACTTCTCGAACAGGGTCTTGTAGTCGGCCGACGCGCCGAAGTGCTCGATCGAGACGCTGCGGCCCCGGTCGCCGACGATGTGTCGCCACGGCAGAGCGATGCCGGCCTCGACCGACACGCGCGCGGTGACCGCTTTCGGCAGCACGGACTCGCGGTAGGCGGCATCCTGCTCGTCGAACCACTCGAGCGACGGCGCGGAGACCACGCGGGCGTTCACGCCTTCGGCGGCGAGGGTCTCGCGCGCCGCGACGGCGAGCTGCACTTCGGAGCCGGTCGCGATCAGGATCACATCGGGGGCGCCGTTGGGCGCCTCGGCGAGCACGTACGCCCCTTTGACCGCGAGGTGGGCGGAAGCGAACGTCTCACCCGACGCCGCGCCGTCACCCCGATCGAACACCGGGATGTTCTGGCGGGTCAGGGCGATGCCGGCGGGGCCGGCGTGACGGCGGAGCATCTCGAGCCACACCACGGCGGTCTCGGCCGCGTCGCCGGGACGCACGACTGAGAAATTCGGGATGGCCCGCAGGGTTGCGATCTGCTCGATCGGCTGATGGGTGGGGCCGTCTTCGCCGAGGGCGACGGAGTCGTGCGTCCAGACGAAGATCGAGGGGATGTTCATGAGCGCCGCGAGACGTACCGCCGGGCGCATGTAGTCGCTGAAGATCAGGAACGTGCCACCGAACGGCCGGGTCGGACCGTGCAGGACGATGCCGTTGATGATCGCGCCCATTGCGTGCTCGCGGATGCCGAAATGCAGCACCCGGCCGTACGGGTCGCCGGACCACTCGTGGGTGGACCACTGCTCGGGGATGAAGGACTTCGCGCTCTTGATCGTCGTGAGGTTCGACTCGGCGAGGTCGGCTGATCCGCCCCACAGCTCGGGCAGCTCGGCGGCCAGCGCATTGATGACCGTGCCGGATGCCGCGCGGGTCGAGACGTCCTTGCCGGGCGCGAAGACCGGCAGCGCGTCGGCGATGTCCGCCGGCAGCTCGCGAGCCTGCACGCGGTCCCACAGCGCTTTGCGCTCGGGGTTCGCGGCTGCCCACGCGTCGAACTGCTCCTGCCAGGCGGCGTGAGCGGCAGCACCGCGCTCGCCGAGGCTGCGCGTGCGTGCGAGGACATCCTCATCGACGACGAAGCTCTGCTCGGGGTCGAATCCGAGCACCTTCTTCGTCGCGGCCAGCTCGTCGGAGCCGAGAGCGGAGCCGTGGATCTTGCCGGTGTTCTGCTTTCCCGGGGAGGGCCAGCCGATGATCGTCTTCAGGATGATCAGCGACGGCTTGGAGGTCTCGCCCTTGGCGGCCTCGATGGCGGCATACAACTCCGCGGCGTCCTCGACGTACTCGCCCGTCTTCTTCCAGTCCACCGTCTGCACCTGCCAGCCGTAGGCGTCATAGCGCATGGCGACGTCTTCGGTGAACGCGACGTTCGTGTCGTCCTCGATCGAGATCTGATTGGAGTCGTAGATCGCGATCAGGTTGCCCAGGGCCTGATGTCCTGCGAGGCTCGACGCCTCCGAGGTCACGCCCTCCTGAAGGTCGCCGTCGCTGGCCATCACGTAGACGAAGTGGTCGAACGGCGACTGGCCGGCCGGGGTCTCGGGGTCGAACAGGCCGCGCTCGTAGCGGGCGGCGTACGCGAATCCGACCGAGGAGGCGAGGCCCTGGCCGAGCGGGCCGGTGGTGATCTCGACGCCGTCGGTGTGAGCGTATTCGGGGTGGCCGGGGGTCTTGGAGCCCCACGTGCGCAAAGCCCGCAGATCGTCGAGCTCGAGTCCGAAGCCGCCGAGGTACAGCTGCACGTACTGGGTGAGCGACGAGTGACCGGCGGACAGGATGAACCGGTCGCGTCCGGGCCAGTGCACATCGCCCGGGTCGTGGTTCAGGACCCGCTGGTAGAGCAGGTACGCTGCCGGGGCAAGGCTCATCGCGGTACCCGGGTGACCGTTGCCGACCTTCTCGACCGCGTCAGCTGCCAGCACGCGAGCGGTATCCACTGCGTGCCGATCGATTTCATCCCAACGCAGTTCCGACACCGGGCCGCCTTTCTCAGAGGGAGTGCACCCGACTCAGCAGACCGCATCGTAGATCGGGGGGAGCAGCCGGCGCAGGGCGCGCGTGTTGTCCCAATCATACCGAAGCGGGATTTCCGCGATGACTACGAGATTTCCGCGATGACTATGCGAGACGTCCTGGGAAGGCAGTCTGCCAGGCGCATCCGACCGGCTCGTATCGGCGTCGTGTCGCGGCGGTGTCGGTGTGCTCACAGCGCGCCGTGCGCGATTGGGAGACCCCTCGCGACCGAAGGGGCGCCGTGCGGATGCCATAGACTCGGGAGGTAGTTTCAGGCGGTCGAGAAGGTTCAGACGGGGAGCGATGGATACCACGATGACAGCGGGCGCAGCATCCGCCCGCGCAACGCGACCGCACTCTCTGGGCCGAACGATCCGCGCATACGTCGCGCTCACCAAGCCGCGCGTGCTCGAGCTGCTGCTCGTGACGACCGTGCCGGTGATGATCCTTGCCCAGGGCGGCTTCCCGAACATCTGGCTCGTGCTGGCCACGGTGCTCGGCGGTTCGATGAGCGCCGGATCCGCCGCCGCGTTCAACATGTATCTCGATCGCGACATCGACGCGCACATGCAGCGCACCGAGAACCGCCCGCTCGTGACCGGGGAGGTTTCACCGCGCGGCGCGCTGACGTTCGCGTGGACGCTGGCTGCGGCATCCACCGTCTGGCTCTGGCTGACGACCAACTGGCTCGCCGCCGTCCTGTCGGCGGGTGCGATCTTCTTCTACGTCGTGATCTACACGATGATCCTCAAGCGCCGCACCGAGCAGAACATCGTGTGGGGCGGGATCGCCGGATGCTTCCCGGTGCTGATCGGGTGGTCGGCGGTGACCGGCTCCCTGGCGTGGACACCGATGATCCTGTTCGTCCTCGTGTTCCTCTGGACGCCGCCGCACTACTGGCCGCTGTCGATGAAGTACAAGGACCAGTACGACGAGGTCGACGTGCCGATGCTCGGTTCGACCCGCTCGGGCTCGCAGGTGGGTCTGCAGGTCATCCTCTACGCGTGGGCGACGGTCGCGTGCTCGTTGCTGCTCATCCCCGTTGCGAACATGGGTCTGGTCTACTCGGTCTCGGCGCTCGTGTTCGGCGGCTGGTTCATCTACGAGTCGCACCGTCTGTACACGCGCGCTGTACGCGGCACGGAGCCGCGGCCGATGCGTGTCTTCCACGCGTCGATCACGTACCTGACGCTCCTGTTCGTCGCGATCGCGATCGACCCGCTGCTGCCGTTCTGACGACGCCGGCGAACAGGGTTACCGCTGAGGAGCGGCCGCGGTGTCGACGACCGGCTGCTCGTGACCGGCGGCGGGACCCTCGTCATCGGCGGTCCACTCCATCGCCTCGATGATCTCGACGTCGGTCGCGGGCACTTCAGTCGAGGGCACGAACGAGCGCAGCCCGGCGAGCACGAGGGCCAGCGCCAGTCCGACGATGCCGGTCGCGATCAGGATGCCGCCGACGATCGCCCAGACCTGGCCGACGTAGACATCGACCGGGGTGGCGGTGCCTGCGGTCAGGGCCACCGACATCGTGCCGAGCGTGTTGACGGCCAGCCACGCACCGAAGGCGCTGGTGGCGACGGACCCGACGAGAAGGATCCAGAACGGGATGCTGCGGACAAGGCTCGGGCGAACGGTCATGGGTGTGCTCCTCGATGGGGGTTTGTCGGTTCAGGATGGCATCCGCCAGCATCGCTCGGTCTCCCGAGCAGCGCGTATGCGAATCCGATGAGTCGGCTATGCGTCGCGCTCAGGTGCGCGCCGACGTGGGCTCGACCGATCCAGCGTACGCGGAGGGTTCCTGGACAACGCCTGCAGGTGCCTTCAGGTGCATCACGACGGCGGTCATCGCGGCCACCAGCAGCACCGCGAGCACCATGTGGATGTTCACCAGCGCGATCGGCAGCCCCGCGCGTGCCTGCCACAGGCCGACGACGATCTGGGCGATCTCGACCGCGAGCAACAGGCCGGTCCACAGCCGCAGGCGCAGCGTCGGGGGAGTGCGCCGCGCGCCGACCACCAGCACGAGCGTGGCGGCGACCAGCGCATAGGCCGGCCAGGAGTGGACGTGCTGCATGAGCTCGGGATTCAGCCCATTGCGGGCTGCGCCGCCGTCGCCGGCGTGCGGGCCGGAGCCGGTCACCAGGATGCCGACGATCACCGTGACGAGCACCAGTGCGCTGGTCACGTGCGTCACGATCACGAACCATCGAGGCACAGCGAGAGTGCGAGGGCCCGGAGCCGCGTACACCCTCGCCACGAGCACCGCGGAAAGGGCCACGAGAGCGACGGAGGCGAAATAGTGCAGCCCCACGACGTAGGGGTTGAGGTTGGTCAGCACGGTGATTCCGCCGATGACCGCCTGCAGCGGCACGTACAGGCCGATCAGGAGCGCGAGCCAGAACAGGTCGCGACGCTCTCGGCGCATCCGCACCACGAACAGGAACATCAGGATCGCGACCACGACCAGGACGAAGGTCAGCGTGCGGTTGCCGAACTCGATGATCCCGTGGATGCCCATCTCGGGCGTCGGTACGAGGGAGTCCTCGGTGCACCGCGGCCAGGTGGGGCAGCCGAGTCCCGAGCCCGTGAGACGCACCAGCCCGCCGGTGCCGACGATTCCGATCTGAACGACCAGAGTCGCCCAGGCGGCGACGATGACCCGCCGGTCCACCTGCACGGGCAGCCATGCCCAGAATCTGCCGAACAGTCCTCTTGCCGAAGTGGTGGTGGGGTCCGCGGCCATCGGGCCATGCCTCCTGGGAATGCGCTCCGCGCAGAGCGCGAGCGGGGTCCGGCCATCCGTTCGGGCGGCGGAACCCTGTAGAATCAAAGGGTCGGATGCGGGCGCGTCGCGCTCTGCACCACTGACAGTGTAGGCGCGCAGGGCGGCGCCACTTGATTGGGCCCACCGAGCGGCATCCCTCTTCGGAACTCCACCGAAGGTACAGGAATGCCGGGGCGGATGACACCGTTGTGGCCCGGAGGAGAGTGTGACGATGTCGGATGTGCTGATCGACCGCCCGGAGCTTGCGAGCCTGGGACAGTACGAGTTCGGATGGCACGACGAGGACGCAGCCGGAGCCGCAGCACAGCGCGGGCTGAGCGAGTCCGTCGTGCGTGGCATCTCGACTCTCAAGAACGAACCGGAGTGGATGATGAAGCTTCGGCTGAAGGGCTTGCAGCTGTTCGAGCGAAAGCCGATGCCGACGTGGGGCGCAGATCTCAGCGCGATCGACTTCGACAACATCAAGTACTTCGTGCGCTCGACCGAGAAGCAGGCCGGGTCGTGGGAAGAGCTTCCCGAAGAGATCCGCAACACGTACGAGCGCCTGGGCATCCCCGAGGCCGAGCGCCAGCGCCTGGTTTCCGGCGTCGCCGCGCAGTATGAGTCCGAGGTCGTCTACCACCAGATCAACGAGCAGCTCGAGGCGCAGGGTGTGATCTTCATGGACACCGACACGGCGCTTCGCGAGCACCCCGAGTTCTTCGAGGAGTACTTCGGCACGGTCATCCCGGCCGGCGACAACAAGTTCGCCGCGCTCAACACGGCGGTGTGGTCTGGCGGCTCCTTCGTCTACGTGCCGCCGGGCGTGCACGTCGACATCCCGCTGCAGGCCTACTTCCGCATCAACACCGAGAACATGGGCCAGTTCGAGCGGACGCTGATCATCGCCGATGAGGGCTCCTACGTGCATTACATCGAGGGCTGCACCGCCCCGATCTACAAGAGCGACTCGCTGCACTCGGCCGTGGTCGAGATCATCGTGAAGAAGAACGCCCGCGTTCGGTACACGACGATCCAGAACTGGTCGAACAATGTCTACAATCTCGTCACCAAGCGCGCGATCGCGCACGAGGGCGCGACGATGGAGTGGATCGACGGCAACATCGGCTCGAAGGTCACGATGAAGTACCCGTCGATCTTCCTCGTCGGGGAGCACGCCAAGGGCGAGACTCTCTCGGTCGCTTTCGCCGGTCCGGGCCAGCACCAGGACGCCGGCGCGAAGATGATCCACATGGCGCCCTACACGCAGTCTTCGATCGTCTCCAAGTCGATCGCACGCGGCGGCGGTCGTGCGGGCTACCGCGGCGAGGTGCGCGTGGATGCCAATGCGCACCACTCCGCCAACACGGTCCGCTGCGACGCGCTGCTGGTGGACACGATCTCGAGATCCGACACCTACCCCTCGATCGACATCCGTGTCGACGACGTGCAGCTCGGTCACGAGGCGACCGTCTCGAAAGTGAGCGAAGAGCAGCTGTTCTACCTGATGAGCCGTGGGATGCCGGAGGACGAGGCGATGGCGATGATCGTGCGCGGCTTCATCGAGCCGATCGCGCGCGAGCTTCCCATGGAGTACGCGATGGAGCTGAACAAGCTCATCGAGATGGGCATGGAAGGATCGGTCGGCTAGATGACGGCGACCACACAGGCACCCGAGACGGTGCCTGCTGCGAACGTGCCAGGTTCCACCCCGCACACAGACGGCGCCTGGGCGCCGGTCCAGACCCGGTCCGAGCGGCTTCGCTCGTTCGACCCGACGGGCTTCGAGCGTCCCACGGGCCGCGAGGTCAATTGGAAGCACACTCCGGTCGACCGGCTCGCGCCGCTGTTCGAGGACGTCGACGGCGCTGCGGACGCCGTGGCGATCACGGTCAGCGCGCCCGAGTCGGTCATCGTGACGACCAATGCCGCGGGCGAAGCGCCGCGCGGTGACGTGTTCGTGCCCGAAGACCTCGCGGCGGCGATCGCGTGGAAGCGCTCCGTCGCCGCGACGGTCATCGGCATCCCGGCCGGCGTCGAGCTCGCCGATCCGATCGTCGTCGACGTGCAGGGCAATGGGGGAGTCGCGCACGCGCACTTCGTGCTCCAGGCCGCCCCCAACGCCCGGGGCATCGTCCTGCTCCGCCACGGGGGCGACGCGCTGCTCGCCGAGAACGTCGAGATCATCGTCGGCGACGGCGCGCACCTCACCGTGATCTCGGTGCAGCAGTGGAGCGATCACGCGGTGCACGCGGCATCCCATCAGGCTCGCGTCGAGCGCGACGCGACGCTCCGCCACTTCGTCGTGAGCTTCGGCGGCGGTGTCGTGCGCGTCAACCCGAGCGTCGAGCTCGCCGGCGCGGGCTCGCAGGGCCAGCTCTACGGCCTGTCGTACTCCGACGCCGGACAGCACCTCGAAAGCCAGGTCTACCTGTTCCACAAGGGACGCGACACCCGCGGCGACGTGCTCTACAAGGGGGCGCTCCAGGGTGCGGGTGCCCGCAGCGTGTGGGTCGGCGACGTGCTGATCGGCCCCGACGCGGTCGGCACCGACTCGTACGAGGCCAATCGCAACCTCGTCCTCACCGACGGGGCCCGGGCCGAGTCGATCCCGAATCTCGAGATCGAGACCGGCGACATCCGCGGTGCCGGTCACGCCAGCGCCACCGGACGCTTCGACGACGAGCAGCTGTTCTACCTGCAGTCGCGCGGCATCAGCGAAGACGAGGCGCGTCGCCTCGTGGTCGTGGGCTTCCTGAGCGACATCGTGCAGCGCATCGGCATCCCCGCCCTCGAAGCCGAGCTGCACGAAGCCATTCAGAACGAACTTCGAGAGATCGAAGGCGAAATCCCGGAAGGAGCGGCTTCGTGACCGCAACCCGTGTCTGCGCTCTGAGCGAGCTCGAGCAGGACTCCGCTTTGCGCGTCGAGGTGGACGGCGTCGCCATCTGCGTCGTCAAGGACTCCAACGACGACATCCACGCGATCGGCGATGTCTGCACGCACGGTGACGTCTCGCTCGCCGACGGCTTCGTCGACGGCGACACGATCGAGTGCTGGGCCCACGGCTCGGCGTTCTCGCTGCTGTCCGGCCGGCCCCTCAATCTTCCCGCGTACGAGCCCGTGCCTGTGTTCGCCGTACAGATCCAGGGTGACGATGTGTTCATCGACCCTTCGGTCAAAAAAGACCTGTCTTGAATTCAATGCCGTGAAGAAGGAAGCCTGAATGTCAGTCCTCGAAATCCGCGACCTCCATGTGACGGTCGAGACGGATGCCGGAACCATCCCCATCCTCAACGGAGTGACGCTCACGATCCGCAAGGGCGAGACGCACGCGATCATGGGGCCCAACGGCTCCGGCAAGTCCACGCTGGCCTACACGATCGCCGGTCACCCCAAATACACCGCGACGAGCGGCACGATCACCCTCGACGGAGAAGACGTGCTCGCCATGACGGTCGACGAGCGCGCCCGCGCCGGACTCTTCCTCGCGATGCAGTATCCGGTCGAGATCCCCGGTGTCACGGTCACGAACTTCCTGCGCACTGCGAAGACGGCGATCGACGGCGAGGCGCCAGCGATCCGCACATGGACCAAGGACGTCAAGCAGTCCATGAAGAACCTCCGCATGGATCCCAAGTTCGCTCAGCGCAACGTCAACGAGGGCTTCTCCGGCGGCGAGAAGAAGCGCCACGAGATCCTGCAGCTCGAGCTGCTGCGTCCGCAGATCGCGATTCTCGACGAGACCGACTCCGGTCTCGACGTCGACGCCCTCAAGATCGTGTCGGAGGGTGTCAACCGCGCCAAGGAGCAGACCGACCTCGGCGTGCTACTGATCACGCACTACACGCGCATCCTCCGCTACATCCACCCCGACTTCGTGCACGTCATGGTCGCCGGGCGGATCGTCGAAGAGGGCGGCCCGGAGCTTGCCGAACGCCTTGAGGACGAAGGCTACGACCGGTTCATTGAACCCGTGCTCGAGGCTGCCACCGAAGCCGAAGCGTAGGATTCTCCTATGACCGCGACGCTCGCACCCGAAAAGTACGACGAGGTCCAAGAAGCCCTCAAGGACGTCATGGACCCCGAACTGGGGGTCAATGTCGTGGATCTGGGCCTGATCTACGACCTCGGCTGGGACGACGAGAACGACGCACTGGTCATCCACATGACGCTCACGAGCGCCGGATGCCCGCTGACCGACGTTCTCGAAGAGCAGACCGCTCAGGCTCTCGATGAGGTCGTCGAACGGTTCCGGATCAACTGGGTCTGGATGCCGCCGTGGGGTCCCGAGCGGATCACGGACGACGGTCGCGACATGATGCGGGCTCTCGGCTTCGCGATGTGATCCCGCTGTCTGATGCGCGAGTCGGCGGCATCCGCCGAGTGGATAGGCTCGTCGAGTGAGCGTCATTCCTCTTCAGGCACTGCCCATCGAACTGCTCCGGCAGCGGTCCAGCACGAAGTGGCAGGCATACCCGCCCGAGGTGCTGCCGCTGTTCGTGGCAGAGACCGACTTCGCCCCCGCTCCCGCCGTCACCCGCGTGCTGACGCGCGCGGTGCAGCTGGGCGACACCGGATACACGCCGCCCGACCCGGGCATCGCGCGGGCCTACGCCGACTTCGCGCAGCGCCGGTTCGGCTGGACCGTCGACCCTGCTCACATCCGCACGACCTGCGACGTCATGATGGGCGTCGTCGAGATCCTCCGCCGGGTGGTCACGCCCGGTGACCGCGTGATCGTCACCCCGCCGGTGTACCCGCCCTTCTACGACTGCATCCCCGAAGCCGGGGCCGTCGTCGAACGCGTGCCGCTCGTGGACACCGGCACGGGGTGGGAGCTCGATCTGCTCGGAATAGAAGCTGCCCTCGCCGGCGGCGCACGTGCCGTGCTGCTGTGCAATCCGCACAACCCCACCGGTACCGCTCACTCGCGCGAGAGCCTCGCCGCACTGGCCGACCTCGCGGCGGCTTTCGGCGCCGCCGTCATCAGCGACGAAATCCACTCCCCGCTGGTCCACCACGGACACGCATTCACGCCCTTTCTGGATGCGTCTGCCGTCGCTGCTCGGATCGGATATGCGGTGACGAGCGCGAGCAAGGCGTTCAACCTCGCCGGACTGAAGTGCGCGCTGATGGTCACGGCCGACGAAGAGACCTCCGACGTGGTGCGCGGGCTGCCCGAAGAGGTGGAGTGGCGCACCGGCCTGTTCGGCGCGATCGCCGGGGTTGCCGCCTTCTCTCAGGAGAGTGACGTCTGGCTCGACGGTCTGCTCGCCGCACTCGACCACAACCGCATGCTGCTGTCCGCGCTGCTCGAAGAGCACGTCCCGCAAGCGCGCTACCGCATCCCCGACGCGGGCTTTCTCGCGTGGGTGGATCTGAGTGCTCTCGGCTGGGGCGACAACCCGGCGGTGAAGATCCGGCGCGACGCCGATGTCGCATTGCATCTCGGCCCGCAGTTCGGCGAGGAGGGGCGCGGATACGTGCGCATCAACTTCGGCTGCTCACCCGACGTGCTGCAGGAGGCTGTCGAGCGCATCGGCACGCTCGCCGCGGCGTGACCGGACTCGTCGCTCGGACGTGCGGCATCTGGTCGACGCGGTAAGTCCGGGTCGGACCGGTGCCCGGTCGAGACCCTCTCTGCAGTATGGGATTCAGGCCTTCTTGGAGGCGTCGACCTTGCGGACGAGTGCCCATGCTCCCGGGATGATCAGGGCGGCGATTCCGGCCTTCACCAGGCCGCCGATGATGAACGGGAACAGCCCGGCCTCGAGGACCTGCCAGAACGTGAGCTCCAGGCCGAGGGTCACGTTCAGCACGAAAGCGAGGTAAGGGATGCCGAACAGGAACGGCACGACGCTCGCGGCGGCGAAGCCGACGAAAGCCAGCGCGGGTCGGCGATCCCACGCGCGCTCGGCGAACCAGCCGGCGATGAACGCCGCGAAGATGAAGCCGATCACGAAGCCGAAGCTCGGCTTGGCGATAGCGGCCAGCGAGCCCGTCAGGCCGGCGAAGATCGGTAGGCCGGCCAGGCCGAGGACCATGTAGGTCGTCAGGGCCGCCGCTCCGCGCCACGCTCCGAGCGACGCGCCGACGATGATCACGCCGAGCGTCTGCCCCGTGATCGGCACCGGCCACAGCGGGATCTCCACCTGGGCGAGCAGGGCGACGACGGCAGCACCGGCCAGCACGAGTGCCGCATCCACGGCGAGGGCGCGGCCACGCGAAGACGGACGCGCGATGACGTCCGCGAGAACTCGGCGTCCGGACGGTGCGGCCGGGACGGCGGCGATCGAGGACATGGGTCTCCTTCTGCGGGCGGCCCGGGCGGGCCGAGATGAAACGAGGGCGTCGCGACTCATCCTAGAGCCGCGAATCGGGCAGCACAGTGCGTGATGCACCAACGAATCGCGGCATCCGCTGTGCCGGTCATCACGTGCTCGGCGGGATGTCGACGTCGTCACGGCGCGTCGACGGTAGACTGGGAGATCGGCCGCTCGGCCGCTTCCACATACCCCTGACGAAACGGACCTTCGCTGTGCTCGCCGTGCACGACCTCGAGATCCGGGTAGGCGCCCGCGTGCTCATGGCGGACGTCTCGTTCCGTGTCAGCAATGGCGACAAGGTGGGTCTGGTCGGGCGCAACGGCGCCGGCAAGACCACGCTGACGAAGGTGCTCGCGGGCGATCTGCTCCCCGCCGCCGGCCGCGTCGATCGCTCTGGTGAACTCGGCTATCTGCCCCAGGACCCGCGCACGGGGGATCCCGAGATGCTCGCCCGCACCCGCATCCTCGATGCCCGCGGCCTGGGCTCGCTGGCGATCGGCATGCACGAGGCGTCGTTGCAGATGGGCGACGAGAACACCGACGTCGCGGCGAAGGCCATGAAGCGCTACAGCAGTCTCACCGAGCGCTTCGAGTCCCTCGGCGGTTACACGGCCGAGGCCGAGGCCGCATCCATCGCCCACAACCTCTCGCTGCCCGACCGGATCCTCGACCAGCCGCTGCGCACCCTCTCGGGTGGCCAGCGCCGGCGCATCGAACTGGCCCGCATCCTGTTCTCGGATGCCGAGTCGATGATCCTGGATGAGCCGACCAACCATCTCGACGCCGACAGCGTCGTGTGGCTGCGCGAATTCCTCAGGAACTACAGGGGCGGGCTGATCGTGATCAGCCACGACGTCCAGCTCGTCGGTGAAACGGTCAACCGCGTCTTCTACCTCGACGCGAACCGGCAGGTCATCGACGTCTACAACATGAACTGGAAGAACTACCTGCGTCAGCGGGTCGCCGACGAAGAGCGCCGCAAGAAGGAGCGCGCAGGCGTCGAGAAGAAGGCCACCCAGCTCCAGCTGCAGGCAGCGCGCTTCGGTGCGAAGGCCTCGAAGGCCGCGGCGGCACACCAGATGGTCGCCCGCGCCGAGAAGATGCTCTCGGGGCTGGACGAGGTCCGCCAAGTCGAGCGGGTCGCCAAGCTGCGTTTCCCGAAGCCGGCCGCGTGCGGTAAGACGCCGCTCATGGCGTCGGGCCTGTCGAAATCGTACGGGTCGCTCGAGATCTTCACCGACGTCGACCTCGCGATCGACCGCGGGTCGAAGGTCGTCGTGCTCGGACTCAACGGAGCCGGCAAGACGACCCTGCTGCGCATCCTCGCGGGTGTCGACCAGCCCGACACCGGGCAGCTCGAGCCTGGGCACGGCCTGAAGATCGGGTACTATGCGCAGGAGCACGAGAACCTCGACGTCTCGCGATCGGTGCTTGAGAACATGATGTCGGCCGCGCCAGACATCAACGCCACCGAGGCACGCAAGGTGCTCGGGTCGTTCCTGTTCACCGGCGATGACGTGCTCAAGCCCGCCGGCGTGCTCTCCGGCGGCGAGAAGACCCGCCTATCGCTCGCGACGCTCGTCGTCTCGAGTGCCAACATGCTGCTGCTGGACGAGCCGACCAACAACCTCGACCCGGCCTCTCGCGAAGAGATCCTCGGCGCGCTCTCGCACTACGAAGGCGCTGTCGTCCTCGTCTCCCACGACGAGGGTGCGGTCGAGGCGCTCAACCCCGAGCGGGTGCTGATCCTGCCCGATGGCGTCGAAGACCTCTGGAACCGTGACTACAAGGAACTGATCACGCTTGCATGATTCGATTGGCGTGTCTGGATTCGGTCGCTGCGCTCGCTGCTGGGCGGCCGGGCGCGCAGCGCCGTATCGAGACATCCTGAGCTGACCCGCTCAGCGATGCGCGGAGTCGAGAATCGAGTCCTCTTCCTCCATGTCGCGATCCATCCGCCGCGGCGGGACGCGGTCGCGCGGAGCGGGCTCGATGCCGCGTGCGCGGTCCTCGGCGTCTTCGCGGTGGTGGCGCAGCTCGGTGCGGATCACGTACCCGATGAAGACGAAGCCCATCACCGCGAAGAGGATCCACTGGATCGCGTACGACAGATATGGACCCGGGTCCTCGGAGGGCACGGCGAAGGCCGCCGGCCGCGTCGCCGGAGCGGGATCCTCCGAGATCATCACCCCGTAGGCGCTGAGCTCGAGCTGAGCGCCGATGTCTGTGTCGATCGAGTCGGCGATGAGCTGCGGATTGATGGAGGGCACCTGGCCCTCAGGCGCCGAACGACCGGATGCCGGCAGCTGTTCGGCCGGACGCAGGCGCGCGATGACCGTCGTCGCGCCTTCCGGCGGTGCCGGAATGGCGTCGGGAAGCGGCTGGTCCTCGCCGGGCGGCACCCAGCCTCGGTCGATCAACAGCACCCGGCCGTCGTTCAGGCGGAACGGCACGAGCACCTCGAACGCCGCTGTGCCTCCGTGGGGCCGATTGCGGACCAGGATCTGCTCGTCGGCGAGGTACTCGCCCTCGAGGGCGACCGGGCGCCATTCGTCGGCCGCGGCGAGCGTCGCGCCGGGAGCGATGATCGCCTCCAGAGGCACAGGTTCGGCGTCGTAGTTCTGCGCCACGAGCGCGAGCTGAGCGGCCCTGTCGGCATTGCGGGAGAACTGCCAGTTGGACAGGAATCCGCACGCGATCGCGAAGACGATCGCGACGGCGATGTACGAGGTCCATCGCACCGCCGCGGGCGCGCTGGCGCGGCGGCTCACGAGGCGCCTCCTGCGGCGGTCAGGGGAACCAGCGGCCACACCGCGACCGGAAAGTCGCGAGCGGCCAGATAGTCGCGGAGATAGTCTCGGTGTTCGTCGCACGCCACCCAGATCTTGCGGCGGTCGGGGGAGTGGATCTTGGGGTTGCGCCACTCGACCCGCCAGAGCGCGGCCTCGCGGCATCCCGCACGAGAGCAGGTCGCGGCAGGCACACCATCGATGCGCACGCGGGAGGACGCGTCGTTCCCGCCGTTCACGCGGGGCCGTCCGCCTCGGGGCGCCGCTCGTCGAGCGCTCGTGCCTCCTCTATGCGCAGCGTCGGGGCGCCGCCGGGGGCCGGGGCAGGGTGGCTCGATGCGGCTACCGGCAGGGCACGCTCGGGCGTGATCACTTCGGTGCGCTGGACGTCGGATCCCACGTTGGCCAGGACCACCGCGATATACGGCAGCACGCAAGCGGCAGCGCCGAAGACCCAGGTGTACCAGCCGTAGGGGGTGATCACGACCATGAGGATGAAGCACGCGATGCGGATGCCCATCATGACCAGATACCT
Organism: Microbacterium sp.; assembly: GCF_011620715.1. Classification (GTDB taxonomy): domain Bacteria; phylum Actinomycetota; class Actinomycetes; order Actinomycetales; family Microbacteriaceae; genus Microbacterium. The sequence goes on from NZ_WOYP01000013.1 coordinate 34,585, forward strand.
GCTCGAACGCCGATGTTCGTCGTCGCGCGGCGCGACGGGCAGGGACGTTGCAGATTGGGCTTTCGGCGTGCTCTTCACGGTGACTCAAGAGTACGCCTGCACGCACGGGAGTCGGCCCGGTGAGACGGACGCATTCACGCCGTGGACGTGTTCACGCTGTAGACGATGAGGGGCAGCAGGAATGCGAGGAAGACGATCAGTCCGATCACGATGAACCCCAGGCCGACGTAACCGATGATCGTGCCTGCCAGGGCGAGACCGCGGCCCTGCTCGCCGGTCTTCTTGACCTGTCCCAGGGATATGTGGCCGGTGATGATGCCGGCCAGCGATCCGAGCAGCGGGATGATGAAGATGCCGATGAGCGAGGAGACGAGAGAGACGATCGCCAGGGTGTTCGTCTTCGCGGGTCCGCCAGCACCGTACGGCGATCCGTAGGCCGGGGCGGCGGCGTAGGCCGGGGCGGACCCGTATGCCGCAGGAGCGACATACTCCGGAGGAGCGACGTACGCGGGAGGCGCCGAGGGCGCCGTGGGCGGAACGGGGGTCGTGCCGTCGGGGTTCGTGTCGCTCACGGGGCGCCTTTCGTCGGGTGCGCTTACAGCGTCGCAGTGCGTGCCGGTGGTGTCAAACACGGCACCGCTAAGCTGGTGCGGTCCACGTGTCCAACCGTGTCCAGCCCTCCGGGAGAGCTCCATGTCCACCGATCGCGTCGTCCTGGTCACAGGAGGCAACCGCGGCATCGGCCGTGCCATCGCTGAGCGATTCGTCGCCGAAGGGTACAAGGTCGCCGTCACCGCGCGTTCCGGAGAGGGGCCGGCGGGGACGCTGACGGTGCGAGCGGACGTGACGGATGCCGCGGCCCTCGATGCCGCGTTCGCCGAGGTGGAGGCGCAGCTGGGTCCCGTCGAGATCGTCGTCGCCAACGCCGGCATCACGAAGGACACGCTTCTGCTGAGGATGACCGAAGACGACTTCGACAGTGTGATCGCCACGAATCTGGGCGGAACGTTCCGTGTGGTCAAGCGTGCCTCGAAGGGGATGCTGCGCGCGCGGTGGGGGCGCGTCATCCTGATCTCCAGCGTGGTCGGACTCTACGGCTCGGCCGGCCAGATCAATTACTCCGCCTCAAAGAGCGCGCTCGTCGGCTTCGCCCGATCGCTGACTCGTGAACTCGGCGGCCGCGGCATCACCGCCAATGTGGTGGCCCCGGGGTTCATCGAGACCGATATGACGGCGTCCCTGCCCGAGAGCACGCAGGCCGAGTACAAGAAGAACATTCCCGCCGGACGCTTCGCGACGACCGCCGAGGTCGCGGGTGTCGTGGCATGGATCGCCTCGGACGACGCCGCATACATCTCAGGCGCCGTCATCCCCGTCGACGGCGGGCTCGGGATGGGCCACTAGGCTCGGCGATCGACGGCGGCTCGTCCCTCTCAGGGCAGCAGTGCGATCACTTCGCGCAGGTCGACCCGCTCGATCACAAGGTCCGCCTGCGCGCGCACGGCCGGCTTCGCGTTGAACGCCAGTCCGAGCCCGGCCGCGGCCAGCATGCGCAGATCGTTCGCCCCATCGCCGATCGCGATCGTCCGCGACGCGGCGACACCGGCATCGGCGGCCCACTCCCGCAGCGCGGCCGCCTTGGCCTCGGCATCCACGATCGCACCGTCAACGACGCCGCGCAGCATGCCGTCCTGCGTGCCGAGGCGGTTGGCCCGCCACACGTCCACATCCAGGGCGGGGGCGACCGTGTCGAGGATCTCGTGGAATCCGCCAGAGACGACGCCGACCCGGCCACCGCGTTCGTGCACCGCGGCGATCAGCTCGCGCACGCCGGGAGTCGGCTCGATGCGGGTGAGGACCCGCGCGAACGCCGTGGTCGGCACTCCCGCGAGTGCGCTCACGCGTGAGCGCAGGCTCGTGGCGAAGTCGACCTCGCCGCGCATCGCGGCCTCCGTGGCGGCCGTCACCTCGGCACCGCGTCCGGCCTCATCGGCGAGCAGCTCGATCACCTCGTTGCGGATGAGTGTCGAATCGGCGTCGAGCACGACCAGGAAGCGGGCGGATTGCGCGGGCATGCTCCCACGCTAGCGTCGCCGCCTTCCTCCGGTCGTCGGCGGCTCAGGCGTCGATGCGCACTCCCTTGCCGACGACGGTCAGGCCCGTGTCGGTGACCGTGTAGCCGCGCTCGATGTCGCGCTGACGGTCGACGCCGACCGTCGCACCATCGGCGAGCACCACGTTCTTGTCGAGGATCGCACGATGGATGCGGGCCCCCTGGCCCACGCGGACGTGGTCGAAGAGCACGGAATCCGTGATCGTCGATCCGCCCGCGGCGAGGGTCCACGGCCCGACGACGCTGCGTTCGAGGTGGGTGCCGGAGAGCACCGAGCCGAGCGAGACGATGGAGTCGATCGCGTTGCCGATCCGGCCCACCGAATCGCGCACGAACTTCGCCGGGGGCGAGTTGACGGTCTGCGAGTGTATCGGCCATTGCATGTTGTACAGGTTGAAGATCGGCAGGGCCGAGATCAGATCCATATGCGCGTCGAAGAAGGAGTCGATCGTACCGACGTCCCGCCAGTAGTCGCGATCGCGATCGGTCGAGCCCGGCACGTCGTTGCGCTTCAAGTCGTAGACGCCCGCTTCGCCGCGGTTCACGAAGTACGGGATGATGTCGCCGCCCATGTCGTGGTTGGAGGTCGGCAGCTCGCCGTCGGATTCGACGGCCTCGATCAGCGCGTCGGTGTCGAAGATGTAATTGCCCATCGAGGCGAGCACTTCGTGCGGCGCATCACTGAGCCCCTGGGCATCCTGCGGCTTCTCGAGGAACTCGCGGATCTTCGCGGGGTCCTTCTCGTCGACGTCGATGACGCCGAACTGGCTGGCCAGCGACAGCGGTTGACGGATACCGGCCACCGTCGCCCGCGCGCCGGTCTCGATGTGCGAATCCAGCATCTGACGGAAGTCCATGCGGTAGACGTGGTCGGCGCCGATCACCACGACGATGTCGGGCTTCTCGTCGTTGATCAGGTTGAGGCTCTGCAGGATGGCGTCGGCTGACCCGGAGAACCAGCGCTTGCCCAGCCGCTGCTGAGCCGGCACTGAGGCGACGTAGGAGTCCAGCAGGGGCGACATGCGCCACGTCTGCGAGATGTGCCGGTCGAGGCTGTGCGACTTGTACTGGGTCAGCACCACGAGCTGTCTCAGTCCCGAATTGATCAGGTTCGATATCGCGAAGTCGATCAGGCGGTACTGCCCCCCGAACGGGACGGCGGGCTTGGCTCGATCTGCGGTGAGGGGCATGAGGCGCTTGCCCTCCCCGCCCGCGAGGATGATTCCGAACACCTTCGGCACTGCTGGCATGGGCCCACCCTATGCCGCACTTCGGCCCGGGTACTAGCGTGATGGCATGCGAGTCGACGTCATCACCAAGGAGTATCCGCCGGAGATCTACGGTGGGGCCGGAGTGCACGTCACCGAACTGGTCAAGGCCCTCCGTGAGCAGCTCGATGTGCGCGTGCGCGCCTTCGGTGCGGAGCGCGACGAAGAGGCCACGAGCTCCTACAGCGTGCCCGCGGAACTGTCGACCGCGAATGGCGCGATCCAGACGCTCGGCACCGATCTGGAGATGGTCCCCGATGTCGCGGGCGCCGATGTCGTGCACAGCCACACCTGGTATGCGAACTTCGCCGGACACCTCGCATCGCTGCTGCACGGCATCCCGCACATCGTGACCGCGCACAGCCTCGAGCCCCTGCGCCCGTGGAAGGCCGAGCAGCTCGGCGGCGGCTACGCCGTGTCGAGCTACATCGAGAAGACCGCTTACGAGGGCGCTGCCGCGATCATCGCGGTCAGCGACGGCATGCGCACCGACATCCTGCGCAGCTACCCCAGCGTCGATCCCGAGCGGGTGCGCGTCATCTACAACGGCATCGACGTCGACGCGTGGCATCCCGTCGAGGATCCCGCGTTGCTGGCCGAGCTCGGAATCGATCCGGAAAGGCCCTCGGTCGTGTTCGTCGGTCGCATCACCCGCCAGAAGGGACTGACCTACTTCCTGCGCGCCGCCGAGCTGCTGCCGGCGGACGTGCAGGTGATCCTGTGCGCGGGCGCGCCCGACACGCCGCAGATCATGGCGGAGGTCGAAGGCCTCGTGCGCCGGCTGCAGGAGACGAGGCGGGGCGTCGTCTGGATAGACCGGTCACTGTCGCGCCATGACCTCTGCACGGTCCTGAGCGCCGCCACCACGTTCGTCTGCCCGTCGATCTACGAGCCCCTCGGAATCGTGAATCTGGAGGCCATGGCGTGTGGCGCCGCGGTCGTGGGAACGGCGACGGGCGGCATCCCCGAGGTCGTCGTGGACGGCGTGACGGGGCGCTTGGTGCCGATCGAGCAGGTGCAGGACGGCACCGGAACGCCGCTGGATCCGGACCGGTACGTCGCGGACCTCGCGCGGGTGCTCACCGAAGTGGTGAGTGATCCGGAGCGCGCGGCGGCGTACGGTGCGGCGGGCCGCGACCGTGCTGCGAAAGACTTCAGCTGGGGGTCGATCGCCGACGCCACGGCCGCCCTCTACGCGGAGGTCGCCGGCATCCGCCGATAGGCTGAGAGTATGCCGCAGGTGCTCCAGTTCTCCGATGTCGTCGTACGCAGAAACGCCCGCGACATCGTCGACCACCTCGACTGGTCGGTCGAAGACGACCAGCGGTGGGTCATCCTGGGGCCCAACGGCGCAGGCAAGACGACGCTGCTGCAACTGGCCGACACCCTGGTGCACCCGACCTCCGGTCGCGTGACGATCCTCGGTGAGCAGCTCGGGCGGACCGACGTGTTCGAGCTGCGCCCGCGCATCGGCTTCGCCTCCACGGCGATGGCCAAGCGCGTGCCTCCGGATGAGACCGTTCTGAACGTCGTGCTCACCGCCGCATACTCGGTGCTGGGCCGGTGGAATGAGTCGTACGAGGACATCGACGAGCGCCGCGCTCTGCGCGTGCTGTCGGAGTGGCGTCTGGATCATCTGGCCGACCGCACGTTCGGCACGCTGAGCGACGGGGAGCAGAAGCGCGTGCAGATCGCCCGGGCGATCATGACCGACCCCGAGCTGTTGCTGCTGGACGAGCCCGCGGCGAGCCTGGATCTCGGCGCACGCGAAGAACTGCTGATCCTGCTCGGAGGCTACGCGCAAGCCCCGACGACCCCGGCGATGGTGATGGTCACCCATCATGTCGAGGAGATCCCGGTCGGCTTCACGCATGTCCTGCTGCTGCGCGACGGGAAGGTGGTCGCGTCCGGTCCGATCGAGGAGGCACTGACTGCCGAGAACCTCACGAAAGCGTTCGGCGTGCCCATCGTGCTCACCGCCGACGGTGGACGGTACGCCGCGCGGGCGTCCTCCTGAGAACCCCGGCTGGCGAGATCGGTTGTCGAGTAGGCGCGCAGCGCCGTTCCGGGACACGATTCCGCGTCCGCGCTCCGGGCTGGTAGAATAGATCCTTGGTGCATTCGCACCGCAGATTTTCACGCCCTGGCAAAATCCAGTGCACCACTGCCTAGAGGACCACCATGAAGACTGACATCCACCCCGACTACCAGGCCGTCGTGTTCCGCGACCTCGGCTCGGGCGAGACTTTCCTGACCCGTTCGACGGTCACCTCCGAAAAGACGATCGAGCTCGACGGTGTCGAGTACCCGGTCATCGACGTCGAGATCTCTTCGGCATCGCACCCGTTCTACACGGGCAAGCAGCGCATCATGGATTCGGCCGGTCGCGTCGAGAAGTTCAACCAGCGCTTCAAGAACTTCGGCGGCTCGTCGAGCAACTGACTCGCAGCGCTGCGGAAAGCCTCGCTTCGGCGGGGCTTTCCGCATTCCGGGCGTGGCTGCCCGGGCACCTCAGCGCACCGGCCAGCCGCCGTCCAGTCGCTCGTCCGGGTCGAGTCGGCCGATGCGGAGGAAGTACTCGGTCAGACTCGCTGCCTGCGCGCGCGCCCAGGCGATCTGCCGGGTGTGCAGTTCTTCCGCTCGCGCCGGCAGCAGTCCGGCGAAGCGCCCGGCGAGCGCCTGCGCGAGCCGCCCCGCCGCGACCGCGTCGGCGGAGGCCTGATGCGGGTCGTCCAGTCGCACCGCGTAGTGCTCGGCGACCGCGGCGAGGGTGCGCTTGCCCCGACGATAGCGGTCACAGGACTTGTCGATGACGAGCGGATCGATCACCGGCGACGGATCGCGCAGGGGAGTGACGCCGTGGCGGATGGCCTCGTGCGCGAGCAGCGAGAAGTCGTAGGCGGCGTTATACGCCACGACGGGGATGCCGGCATCCAGCAGCGATCGCAGCACGTCCACGGTCTGCTCCACCACCTCGTCTGCCGGCTCGCCGACAGCACGTGCGCGCTCGGTCGTGACGCCGTGGAGGGCCGCCGCCGACTCGGGGATCTCCACGCCGGGATCGGCGATCCAGTCACGGGAGAGGATCACCGATCCGCTCGCATCGAGCAGGCCCACGTGCGCCGTCACGATCCGATCGCACGCCACATCGACGCCGGTCGTCTCGAGGTCGAAGACGCCGATCACCCGCGTCCACCCCGGAGCGCCATCGGCGGGATCGACCGTCTGTCCCGAGTCATGCGTCGCCTTCATGCGATTCACGGTATGCACGACCTCCGACATCGACGGCGCAAGAGCATTCCCATCGCCGACCGTAGAATCGGGCACGTGCCCGTTCCCCATCCCACCGCCCCAGTCGGTCTGCTGCGGCCGGTGCGGCGCGAGGTGCAGGCGTCCGGCGGGACGACCGCGTACTGGGAGTATGGGCCGGTGGACGCGGAGCACACCCTCGTCGCCGTGCACGGGTTCCGCGGTGAGCATCACGGGCTCGAGCCGGTCGTCGCGATGCTGCCCGAGGTGCGGGTGATCTCGCCCGACCTTCCCGGCTTCGGTGAGACGGCACCGCTGCCCGGACGCACCCATGACCTCGCAGCGTACGCCGAATGGCTCAGCGACTTCGTCGCCGCGGTCGCTCCGGGCGCGGTCATCCTGGGTCACTCGTTCGGCTCGATCGTCTCGGCGGCCGCCGTCGCACAGGGACTCGCGACGCCCCGACTCATCCTGGTCAATCCGATCGGCGCACCGGCACTGCAGGGTCCGCGCGGCGTCATGACGCGCCTGGCGATCTTCTACTACTGGGCGGGTGCGCGATTGCCCGAGCGGGTCGGGACGGCCGTGCTGCGCAACGCCCTGGTGGTGCGGGTCATGAGCATCACGATGGCCAAGACCTCCGACAGGCAGCTGCGCCGCTTCATCCACGATCAGCACGACACGTATTTCGCGCGTTTCGCCGACCGGGACGTGCTGCGCGACGCGTTCGTCACGAGCGTCTCGCACGACATCACCGAGTACGCGGCCGACATCGCGGTGCCCACGCTTCTGATCGCAGCCGTGCGCGACGACATCACACCGATCGAAGCCGAGCGCCACCTGGTGACGCTGTTCACGGATGCCGAGCTCGTCGAGATCCCCGATGTCGGGCACCTGATCCACTACGAGACGCCGGCGCCCGCGGCCGAGGCGATCAGGCGGTTTCTTGGGCCTTCCGCTCGCGATACGCGTTGACGTTCATGCGGTTGCCGCAGTTGCCGGTGTCGCAGTAGCGCTTCGACCCGTTGCGTGAGTAGTCGATGTAGACCGAGTCGCAGTCGTCGGCCGAACACGTGCGCACCCGGTCGTACTCGTCCGAGCGGACGACATCGACAAAGGCCATCGCCGCCTCCACCAGGATCCGGGTGGCCAGGGGGGCGTCGTCCGAGGTGGCATGGATGTGCCAGTCGTACTCGTCGTGGATGACGAGCCGGGGGAGGGCGTGGCCGTCGCGGAGCATCTCGTTCACGAGGGGAACGGCCCCTTCGCGGTCGACGTCCCACAGCCGGCGCAGGCGCGGACGAATGGCGCGGACGGCGGCGAGTTCGGTCTCGTCCCGGCGGATGGTTCCGGTGTAGCGGTTCATTGCGAGGTAGGCGTCGAAGTCGGCGATGGTGCGCAGCGAGTCCTCGCCGTCGAAACCGGGCAGCGTGTTGACCAGGTCGACGGCAGCTTTGAGGGATTGCTCGGTGTCATGAATGAAAACCATGTTGACTCCTGACGCGATGGGTCGGTAATGTCACTAGTGTAATCGCTCTTCACTCCTGACACCCCGACACGGCCGGAATCACCATGGCAGCGCCCACCGCATCCCTCCCGATGATCTCCGCGCTGCCGGCGCACCGGGTCAGCACGTCCGGTCTGCTGCTGGCAGTCGCCTCCGCCCTGGCCTTCTCCTCGAGCGGGCCGCTCATCAAGCCGCTGCTCGAGGCGGGCTGGTCACTCGGCGCGGCACTGCTGGTGCGCATGGGCGTGGCCGGGCTCATCCTCTCACCCGCGCTCTTCCTGGCGATCCGGCGGCAGCGGGGGTTTCTGCGGAGGCACTGGAAGCTCATCCTCGTCTTCGGCCTGATGCCCGTGCTCGGCTGCCAGCTCTTCTTCTTCTCCGCGATGCAGCGGATGCCGGTCGCGGTCGCCCTGCTCATCCAGTACCTCGCCCCGGTCATGCTGGTGGCGTTCGTGTGGCTGCGGACCCGAAAGGCCCCATCCGCGCTCGTGCTGTGGGGATCGGCCGTCGCGATCGTGGGCCTGGTGCTCGTGGTCGACATCTCAGGTGCGTCCTTCGATCTGCTCGGAACGCTGTTCGCCCTCGCCGCCGCCGTGTGCGTGTGCGCCTACTTCGTGATCTCGGAGCGGGCCGGCGACGAACTCCCGCCGCTGGCACTCGCGGCGGGCGGACTGCTGACCGGCGGCATCATCATGGCGGTGCTCTGCCTGAGCGGCATCATGCCCTTCGCCGCTCCGGCCGTGTCGGTCGTGCTCGCCGGTGTCGAGGTGCCGTGGTTCGTGCCGCTGCTGTGGGTAGCGGCGATCGCGACGACCATGGGCTACGCGTTCGGGGTCATGGCGGTGCCGCGCATCGGCTCTCGCGTCGCTTCGTTCGTCGGCCTCTCCGAGGTGCTGTTCGCACTCGGCTTCGCGTGGATCTTCCTCGCGGAGGTGCCGGCGCCGATCCAGTTCGCCGGCGGCGCACTCATCCTCGTCGGAGTGATCTTGGTGCGGGCGGACGCGCAGTCCGCCGGCAACCGTCTCACTCCCGTCGTGCCAGCTCCATGAGCGGACTCACGCGATAGCCGATCACTTCGCCCATCACGAGCGAGGTCTCGGTGCGCTCGACCCCCTCGATCGCCAGAATGCGGGCATCCGTGTCGAAGAGGTGCTGGGCGTCGCGACACGCGACCCGCACCAGCAGGTCGACCTGACCGCTCAGGCCGTGGGCCTGCACGATCTCGGGTACCCGCGCGAGTTCGGCCGTGATCGCGGGCAGGTCGGCCTGGCGCACCGTGAGGCTGATGAACGCCTCGATCGGAAAGCCGAGAGCCGTGGAAGAGATTGCGCGCTCGTACGAGAGGAATACGCCTGATCGCTCGAGTCGGGCCATGCGCGCCTGGACGGTGTTCCGCGAGAGTCCGAGCCGTTCTGCCAGGGCGACCACGGTCGCTCTGTGGTCTGTCGCGAGTGCAGCCAGCAACTCGAGGTCGACATGATCGAGAGTGCTCATGGCGGGAAGATTACCACGTCCGTCACTACAATGATTGGCAACATGCTCAGCGGGGTTGTCAATCCTTGAGCTAGATGCGATATCGGCGACTTCGGGCGGGAAGCCCGCGATGTACTCGACCACCGTCGCCGCAGCCATGCGCCGTTTCCTATGCGGTGGCCTCCGCATAGGAAAGAAGCTGCAACCGCTCGCGTTCGTAGAGCACCGTGTATGCGGAGCCGTTCGCGAGCCGGGTACCGACCGGCGGGAGCTCGCCGCCCGTCGCGTGACGCAGCAGCTCGCGGATGAGCGCACCGTGGGTCACGACGATGACGGAGGCCGCAGCCGGGGCGGTGGCGCCGCGGGCGTCGGCGACCACCTCCGCGAGAGCGCGCAGGGCCCGCGCGCGCAGATGCGGCCACGGCTCGGCACCGGGGATCTCGGCGTTGTGCCAGTCTCCCCATCGGCGGATGAACTCGGCCGCCTCGACGCCCTCTGCGTCGCCGTAGGAGCGCTCGCGCAGCGCCGGGTACGTGCGCGGTGCAGGCAGACCGAGATCGGTCGCGATGATCTTGGCCGTCTCCCGCGCACGGGACAGGTCGCTCGAGACGATGATGTCGCCGCTCAACGCGGCCGCCGCGGCCCGGGCCTGGGCGCGGCCGGTGTCGTTGAGCGGAATGTCCGTCGAGCCCTGGATGCGCCGATCGCGGTTCCAGTCGGTCTCGCCATGGCGGACGAGGGTCAGCAGGGTCACCCTTCGAGCCTATGCGCGCCACAGGGGTCGGCGCCGCCGGGAGCCCCGCGACCAGGCTCAGGCGATCGCAGGGAGTGCCTCCGCGAGCACCTGCAGCACGTCGCTCGTGCCTGCGTCGATCTTCACGGTGGCGCGGTGATCCGCGCGGGTCGCGCCGCGGTTGACGATCACGATCGGGAGACGGCGGCGACGCGCCCGCTCGAGCAGTCGGATGCCGGAATTGACGACGAGTGAGGACCCCGCGATCACGAGCGCACCGCTGCCCCGCACGAGCTGCTCGGCCTCACGGAACTTCTCGGCGGGAATGAACTCGCCGAAGAACACGACGTCGGGCTTCAGCATCCCCTCGCAGACCGTGCACAACGGGATCCGGAATCCGGTCGTGCTCTCGGGCAGGACGTCGCCATCCGGACCCAGCGGGACGGTCTCGGGCACCAGGAGCCACGGGTTGTCCGCTTCGACCCGCTGCGCGAGATCGCGGCGGTCGAAGACCTGTCCGCAGTGCGTGCAGAAGACGCGGCGCATCGTGCCGTGCAGCTCGACCACACGACGGCTGCCTGCCCGCACGTGGAGGCCGTCGACGTTCTGCGTGATGACGCCGGCCACGATTCCCTGTGCCTCGAGGGTCGCCAGCGCGCGGTGGCCGGGGTTGGGCGCCGCGGCGGCGAAGGCCTGCCATCCGAGGTGGCTGCCGACCCAGTAGCGCCGACGAGCGTCCTCGCTGGCGAGGAACTGGTCGATCGTCATCGGGGTGCGCACCGGGGCGCCCTTGCCGCGATAGTCCGGGATGCCCGAGTCGGTGGAGATTCCGGCGCCGGTGAGGATCGCGAGCCTGCGGCCGGCGAGCGCGTCGATGGCCCGGGCGATCGCGTCGGCGGTGCGGGCGGCGTGTTCGGCAACGGCCACTGTGTCCTCGACCATGCGATCACCCCCTCGAGCTCACCCTGTGCTCAGAGTGTAGGCGGCGCGCTTTACCGGGATGTTACGGGAGCCTCCGGACCTGGGAGAGTGGAGTGGAGCGGGAGAACCCGTGCCAGGCGAGCGGGACGAGGAATGCCCATGCGGGTTGTCGAGATCACCGACCCGGCAGATCCGCGGCTGGCCGACTACCGCGATCTCACGGATGTCGCGCTGCGGCGCGTGCTCGAACCCGAGGGGGGCCTGTACATCGCCGAGTCGGCGAAGGTGATCGGCCGGGCGCTGGATGCCGGTCACCGCCCGCGCTCGGTCCTCGTGCAGGCCAAGTGGGTGCCCGATGTCGAGGAGCTGCTCGCCGGCGATATCGACACGCCTGTGTACGTCGTTACGGCCGGCGTCGCAGAGTCGCTCACCGGCTACGCGGTGCACCGGGGCGCGCTGGCCGCCATGCACCGGCCGCCGCCCGCGGCCGTGGCGGAGGTCATCGCCGGAGCGCGCACGGTGATGATCCTCGAGGACATCGTCGATCACACGAACGTGGGCGCCGCGTTCCGCAGCGCGGCCGCGCTCGGGGCGGATGCCGTGCTGATCTCGCCGCGATGCGCAGACCCGCTCTACCGCCGCAGTGTGCGGGTGAGCATGGGGGCGGTGTTCCAGGTGCCGTGGACGCGGCTGCCGGAATGGCCCGTGGCCCGCGTCGCACTGGACGAGCTCGGCTTCCACGTGGCCGCGCTCGCCCTTTCGGCAGGCGCGATCGGGCTCGACGAGTTCGCCGCCCGCCGGCCGGACCGGGTGGCGCTGCTGTTCGGCGCCGAGGGAGACGGCCTCAGCCCTCGCGCGATGCAGGTCGCCGACACGATCGTCACGATTCCGATGCGGGGCGGTGTCGATTCACTCAATGTCGCCGCAGCCGTGGCCGTAGTGCTCTGGGCGATGCGAGGGCAGCACCCGTAGTGCTAGACCTGCTCACCGGTAGTGGCGGCGGGGTCCTTCACCGGCGCGAGCGTCGTGACCGGAATCGCGTTCGGGCGTTTCGCGGTGATGAGGTCGCCGGAGGATTCGTGGCGCACCCGGCGGAGCACCCACGGCACCAAGTGCGTGCGGGCCCAGACGAGGTCCTCGGTGCGTGCCGCGCGCCACGTGCGCACCGGCAGCGGGTCGGGCTGCATCGGCTGCAGATCATTCGGCACGTTCAACGTACGCAGGACCATGCGGGCGATCTCGTGGTGGCCGAGAGAGTTGTAGTGCAGGCGGTCGGACTCGAAGAACCGCGGATCCTGCACCTCCTTGAGGCCCCACTGGTCGGCGACGATGCAGTCGTAGTGATCGGCGATCGCCCGGATGTTCTCGTTGTAGATCGCGACCTTGCCGCGGAACCCGCGGAACACCGGGGTGAAGTTGGTGTCGATGCCGGTGAACACGACGAGCGTTGCTCCGTCTCGCCGAAGGCGCAGGACGGCGTCCTCGAACTGCGTGGCGATCTCGTCCGGATCGGTTCCGGGGCGGATGACGTCGTTGCCGCCTGCCGAGAAGGAGATCAGGTCGGGCTTGAGCTCGAGCGCGGCATCCACCTGTCCCGCGACGATCTGGGCGATGAGCTTGCCGCGCACCGCGAGGTTCGCATATGCGAAGTCGTCCACCTGCCGTGAGAGCACTTCCGCAACGCGGTCGGCCCAGCCGCGGTAGCCGTTGGCAGCGGAAGGCTCGGGATCCCCGATCCCCTCGGTGAACGAGTCGCCGAGCGCGACGAAGCGCCGCCAGGGGTGCGGTCCGGGATTGATGACATCGGCGCTCCGATCGTCGCTCGTGGCGATGCTCCTTTCTCGATTCGGGATGACTACGAGGCTATCGCGCGGCACGAACGTCTCATGGCGGCGATGTCGCTCGGCTCGTCTATCGTGGTCACTCGTTGTGTCTGCAGCCGCGCGGCGATGAGGAAGGGGGATGACGGTGGACGAAGATGCCGTTCTCGATGCGCCGGGTCCCCACATCGGCAGCTTCGCCGAGAATCCTCAGAAGATCGGCGGCGCGGCCGCGGATCACCTGTCGCCCGCCTACCCGCAGCGCGCGCCATGGGGAACCGCCGAGCGCCTGCGTGCGTGGCAAGCCGAGGCGCTGGATCGTTACTTCGCCATGGACGGCCCGGACGGCGTCGGCGCAGGACCCCGTGACTTCCTCGCCGCGGCGACCCCGGGCGCCGGCAAGACGACGTTCGCCCTGCGTCTGGCCAGCGAGCTGCTGCGACGCCGGATCATCGACCGCATCGTCGTGGTCGCCCCGACCGAGCACCTGAAGACCCAGTGGGCGGATGCCGCGGCCCGCGTCTCGATCCGGCTCGACCCGGCCTTCAGCAACCGCCACTCCCTCCCCTCGCGGCAGTACCACGGCGTGGCGGTGACCTACGCGCAGGTCGCCGTGAAGGCGGCGGTGCACGAACGGCTGATCGCCGACGCCCGCACCCTGGTGATCCTCGACGAGGTGCACCACGGTGGCGACGCGCTCAGCTGGGGGGAGGCGCTGCGCGAGGCATACGGCCGCGCGACCCGCCGTCTGCTGCTATCGGGAACGCCGTTCCGCAGCGACACTGCGCCGATCCCGTTCGTCGAGTACCACCCCGACGAGCACGGCATCCGCCTCTCGCGCACCGACTACAGCTACGGCTACAGCCGGGCTCTCGCGGACGGGGTGGTGCGGCCGGTGATCTTCCTGGTGTACGCCGGGCAGATGCGCTGGCGCACGCGCACAGGCGACGAGATGCATGCCCAGCTCGGCCAGGACAACACGAAGGACATCACGGCGCAGGCGTGGCGGACGGCGCTGGACCCGGAGGGGGAGTGGATCCCTGCCGTCCTCCGTTCGGCAGACCGACGGCTCACCGAGGTACGCGCACAGGTTCCGGATGCCGGCGGCCTGGTGATCGCGACCGACCAGACGGCGGCGCGCGCCTATGCGACGATCCTGCGCGATCTGACCGGCGAGGCACCTACCGTTGTGCTCTCCGACCAGGCCGAGGCCTCGTCGCGGATCGAGCAGTTCGCCCAGGCGACGACCCGCTGGATGGTCGCGGTGCGGATGGTATCGGAGGGGGTCGACGTGCCGCGGCTCTCGGTCGGCGTCTACGCCACGTCCGCCTCGACTCCGCTCTTCTTCACGCAGGCCGTGGGGCGCTTCGTGCGGGCCCGGCGCCGCGGCGAGACCGCGAGCGTGTTCCTCCCGCACGTTCCGCAGCTCATGGCGCTCGCGGCCGAGCTGGAGCGGCAGCGCGACCACGCGCTGGACCGCGACAATGCGGGCGATGACGAATGGGCCGTGGACGAAGATGCGATGGATGCCGCCGCGCGCGAGGAATCGGCATCCGACGCCCTGGCCCACGAGTTCACCTACCAGGCGCTCGGCTCGCTCGCCCACTTCGACCGCGTGCTCTACGACGGTCGCGAGTTCGGCGAGCTCGCGGTGCCCGGCACGCCCGAGGAGGAGGAATTCCTCGGGCTGCCCGGGCTGCTCGAGCCCGAGCACGTCCACGAGCTGCTCCAGCAACGCCAGGCGCGCCAGAGCAGGCACCGCCGGGCGCGCGAGGCTCGCGACGGCGCTGCAGCGGAGCCCGCACCACCGCAGGCGCTGCACCGGACGCTCAAGGAGCAGCGACAGCTCCTGAACAGTCTGGTCGGGCTCTATGCCCGGCAGACGGGAGACCCGCACGCAATGGTGCACGCGGAACTGCGTCGCGTGTGCGGCGGTCCCGCGGTCTCGCACGCGACCGTCGCGCAGTTGCAGGCGCGGATCGACGTGCTGCGTTCGCGCGTTCGGTCCTGACCCGCCTCGACGCGGCGGCTGCGGTTCGGAGCCCCGAAATGCTGGCAATCCCCGTCTCGAGGGCGGCCTTGCGCGCCCCGCTGGCTAGCGTTGAAAAGTCCCCGCACCGCCGCCCCGGAGGCTTCATTGAGCGCGCCCGCACAACCCACCCAGCGAGACCGTCGGCGCTGGGCCCGGTACCTCGTCGACGAACGGGCCGAAGCCCAGGTCTACCGCGAGCTCGCCGCGCGACGCGACGGCGAGGAGCGCGAGATCCTGACCGCGCTGGCCGAGGCGGAAGGCCGGCACGAGGCGCATTGGCTCAACCTGCTGGGTGGCGAGCCGGTCCGATTGCCCCGACCGAACGGGGGCACGGTGCTGCTCGGATGGATGGCGAGGCGATTCGGCTCGATCTTCGTGCTGGCACTCGCGCAGAACGCGGAGGCGCGATCGCCGTATGAGAGCGAGCCGTTCGCGACGCCGACGATGGCCGCGGACGAGAAGATCCATCACGAGGTGGTGCGCGGATTGGCCGCGCGCGGACGCCGCCGACTGTCGGGCACCTTCCGTGCCGCGGTCTTCGGCGCGAATGACGGGCTGGTGTCGAACCTTGCGCTCGTGATGGGCATCGGTGCGACCGGCGTCGCGCCGCAGTTCGTGCTCTTCAGCGGGATCGCCGGCCTGCTCGCCGGTGCCCTCTCGATGGGGGCAGGGGAGTTCGTATCGGTCCGCTCGCAGCGCGAGCTGCTGGCGGCGACCGAGCCCAATGACTTCGCCGACGAGTCGCTGCCGTACTTGGACCTCGATGCGAATGAGCTGGCCCTCGTTTATCGGTCCCGCGGAATGGCGCAGGATGATGCGCTCGCCCGCGCGCGGTTGGTCGTCACCGCGGCGCAGGAGGGCACGACGCCCCACGGTGCGCCGCTGGACCCGCCCAGCGATCATGAACTCGTGGGCGGGGCCTGGAATGCGGCGCGGTCGAGCTTTCTGTTCTTCGCGTCGGGCGCGATCATCCCGGTCCTGCCATGGATCTTCGGATTGACCGGCCTCGCGGCCGTCGCTGTCGCGCTGCTGCTGGTCGGCATCGCGCTCCTGGCGACAGGCGCCATGGTAGGCCTGCTCTCGGGCGGCCCGCCGCTGCGGCGCGCCCTTCGTCAGCTCGCGATCGGCTTCGGCGCTGCGGCGGTGACATACGTGCTGGGCTGGATTTTCGGGGTGTCGGTGGGGTGACCGGCGTTATCGGAGCATGGCGCGAACGTGATAATGTCGATCTTCGGTTGGCGACAACCCAGACCCATGCGCGGGTGGCGGAATAGGTAGACGCGCTAGCTTGAGGTGCTAGTGCCCGTATAGGGCGTGGGGGTTCAAGTCCCCCCTCGCGCACACAGTGAAGAAGGCCCCCCGCCAGGGGGGCCTTCTTCACTGTGTCGGCCAGGGGTCGCCGCGAATCCGACCAGGGGCGGGCCCACGCCGCCAGAGGCTCCGCGCGCCGCGAAGCGGCGTGTGGAGGGGCGGTGGGGACAAGTCCCCCCTCGCGCACACAATGGATCAGGGCCCTCGAAAGGGGGCCCTGACGTGTGTGAGGGCCGCCCCGTCAGGGGGCCTTCTTCGTCTACTCGGAGCATTACGACTCACGCCCGTAACCGCCCCGTTTCCAGAGCGCCGCATCGTCGCGGGTAGGTTGGTCCGCATGTCCTTGATCGGTTCCGGCCTGCCCGAAGTCGTCCGCATCGCGCAGGATCTGATCCGCTTCGACACCACCAACTGGGGCGGCGGCCGCGCCGAGGGCGAGCGCGAGGCGGCCGAATACATCGGCGACTACCTCCAGAAGGTGGGCCTGCACCCCGAGTTGTTCGAGCCGATCCCCCGCCGCACGAACGTGATGGCGCGCGTGCGCGGGCGCAATCCCGACAAGCCCGCCCTCGTGTTGCACGGCCACCTCGACGTCGTCCCCGCGATGGCGGCGGACTGGTCGGTCGACCCCTTCGCCGGAGAGATCCGCGACGGGATGCTGTGGGGTCGTGGTGCAGTCGACATGAAGGACATGGACGCCATGATCCTGACCTCGGTCGCCGACATCCTGCGCGCGGGTGAACTGCCCGAGCGCGACCTGATTCTGGTGTTCTTCGCCGACGAGGAGAACGGCGGCGTCGAGGGTTCGCACCTCGTGGTGACGCAGCATCCGGAATGGTTCGACGGGGCGACCGAGGCGATCAGCGAGGTCGGGGGATACTCGATCGCGGTCGGCGATCGCCGCGCGTATCTGCTGCAGGTCGGCGAGAAAGCTCTGATCTGGATCCGGCTGCGCGCTCGCGGCCGGGCGGGCCATGGCAGCCGCGTGCATCCCGACAACGCCGTCACCCGGCTCGCCGAGGCCGTCGCCGCGCTGGGCCGCACCGAGTGGCCCGTGCGGCTGACCGCGACCACCGAGACGATGCTGGCGGGCCTTCGCGACCTCGCCGACTCGGAGGAGACCGACCCCGATTCCCTGGCGGGCTCGACCGGTCCCGCCGAAGGCTTCATCCGCTCCACGCTGCGCACCACAACCAACCCGACCGGGCTCACCGCCGGCTACAAGCACAATGTGATCCCCGACATGGCCGAGGCTCTGATCGACGTGCGCACGCTGCCCGGCACCGAGGACGAGGCGCTGGCCGACATCCGGCGCATCGTGGGCGAGGACATCGAAATCGAGATCGTCGTCCGCGACATCGGCATGGAGGTGCCTTTCGCGGGCAGCCTCGTCGATGCGATGGTGGCGGCGCTCGGCCGCGCCGACCCGGGGGTGCCCGTCATCCCCTATCTGATGGGCGGCGGCACCGACAACAAGGCGCTCGCCGGGCTCGGGATCGCAGGCTACGGGTTCGCGCCGCTGCGGCTGCCCGCCGACCTGGATTTCACCGGGATGTTCCACGGCGTCGACGAGCGGGTCCCGCTCGATGCGCTCGTGTTCGGGCAGCGTGTGCTGACCGATCTGCTGCGCACCTACTGACCACCCGGGCGACCGACGACGCTCGAACCACCTCTGCACGAAAGGCGCCCATGCTTCTCGAGGCGATCATCCTCGGCCTGGTACAGGGACTCACCGAGTTCCTGCCCGTCTCCTCCAGCGCGCATCTGCGCATCCTCGGCGAATTCCTGCCCGGTGCGCAAGATCCGGGCGCAGCCTTCACCGCGATCACGCAGATCGGTACCGAGTCGGCGGTCGTCCTGTTCTTCTGGCGAGACATCGTCCGCATCGTCAGCCGATGGTTCCAAGCGCTGGTCGGCCGGATCCCGCGCAACGACCCGGACGCGAAGATGGGCTGGCTGATCATCATCGGCAGCATCCCGATCGTCGTGCTGGGGCTGCTCTTCCAGGATCAGATCGAGACGACGTTCCGCTCCCTCTGGCTGATCGCCGGCATGCTGATCCTGTTCGGCGTCCTGCTGGGCATCGCCGACCACGTCGGCTCGAAGAAGCGGCAGCTGAAGGATCTGACGATCCCGCACGGCATCATCTACGGGGCGGCCCAGTCACTCGCCCTCATCCCCGGAGTGTCCCGTTCGGGCGGCACCATCACCGCGGGACTGTTCATGGGCTACGAGCGCGCCGCCGCTGCGCGGTACGCGTTCCTGCTGGCCATTCCCGCGGTGTTCGGCAGCGGCTTCTACCAGCTGTTCAAGAGCTGGGGCGAACCGGGCGTCTTCACGCTCGGCGAGACGGCGGTGGCCACGATCGTGGCGTTCCTCGTCGCACTCGGCGTGATTGCGTTCTTCATGGGCTGGATTTCGAAGCACAGCTTCCTGCCGTTCGTGATCTACCGCGTCGCGCTCGGCACCCTGTTGCTCGTGCTGCTCAGCCTGGGCGTGCTCCAGGCATACTGAGTCGCACCGCGCCTGGCGGAAAGCCGCTACCGGCGCGGGTCGTCGCGGCCGGGCTTGCTGGGCCCGTCACCGCTGCCTGGGCCGCTCCCGCCGCGGCGCAGGTACTTCTCGAACTCCTGGGCGATCGCGTCGCCGGAGGCTTCGGGGGAGTCCCAGGTGTCGCGGGTGCGCTCGAGCTGGCGGATGTACTCGGTCATCTCTTCGTCGTCGGCGGCAGCCGCGTCGATCGATGCCTCCCACGCGGCGGACTGCGAGGAGAGATCTCCCCGCGGGATGGGGGCGCCGGTGAGGTCCTCCAGGCGGTCCAGCAGCGCGAGCGTCGCCTTTGGCGACGGCGTGTGGCCGGCGACGTAATGGGGGACGCTGGCCCAGAGGCTCGCCGAAGGGATGCCGGCGGCATCGGCGGCGTGCGACAGCACGCTCAGAATCCCGACCGGCCCCTCGTACGTGCTGCGCTCGAGGTCGAGCGCGCTGCGGATCTGCTCGATGTCACTGCCGGCGAAGACCGAGATCGGGCGGGTGTGCGGAACGTCGGACATCATCGAACCGAGCGCGACGAAGCCGGTGATGTCCTCGCGAAGCGCGACATCGACGAACTCGGCAGCGAACGCCTGCCATGCGCGCGCGGGCTCGACGCCGGTCAGCAGCCACAGCTGCGAGGAGCGCGTGGGCTTGAGGGGCTTGAGGATCGTCGCCTCCGGCCACGTCAGGACCCGCTTGCCGTCGCCGTCGATGGCCGTCTGAGGCCGGGTGTACTGGTAGTCGAAGTACAGTTCGGGATCGACCGAGAACACGGGCTGGTAGGCGCCGCTCTCGCGCAGATGCGCGATCGCCGCGGATGCGGCCTCGCCGGCGTCGTTCCATCCGTCGAACGCGGCGACGAGCACCTTGCGTCCCAGTCCGTCCACACGACCTCCTCGGCCCGCATCCTGGCATCCATCCGGAACGGGGTGCATCCAGAATAGGCTCCGCACCCGGATGACGGGCCGCGCAGTCCGCGGCGCGCCCGACGGAGGACGGTGCCGCGGGCTTCGGCTCGGCGACCGCTCACTAGCATGGAGCAGTGAGCGCGAGCACCCTGGCGGCCGTCCTGTGGGACATGGATGGGACGCTCGTGGACACCGAGCCGTACTGGATGGCCGCGGAGACGCCGCTCGTGGAGAGCTTCGGCGGCACATGGTCGCACGAGCAGGCGTTGCGGCTGGTCGGCCTGGGGCTCGAGGACTCGGCGCGCATCTTCCAGGACGTAGGCGTGCGCATGGGGATCCACGACATCGTCGACCATCTGACCGACGACGTGATGCGCCAGCTCTCGACGAAGGGTGTCCCCTTCCGTCCGGGCGCCCGCGAGCTGCTGGCGAGCCTGCGCTCCGCGGGCATCAAGACCGGACTGGTCACGATGTCGCTGCGCCGGATGGCCCAGTCCGTCGTCGATCTCATCGAGTTCGACGCATTCGACGTCGTGATCGCCGGCGACGAGTCAACCCGTCCGAAGCCGTTCCCCGATCCCTACCTTCAGGCCTGCGCTTCACTGGGCGTTGAGCCGCGCGACACGGTCGCGATCGAGGACTCGCCCAACGGCCTGCGCTCCGCGGTCGCCTCCGGGGCGGCGTCGATCGGCGTGCCGCACATGGTCTCGATCGCCGGCGCCGGCGCGCACGTGGTGTGGCCCACGCTCGAAGGCCGCACCTCCGCGGATGTCGCGCACTTCCATGCAGTGCACATCAGCACCGGCCACGCCCGCACTCGAGGAGAGCACCCATGACCGTTCAGCGCCCCAGCGGCCCGTTCCGGATCGGTGATCGCGTGCAGCTGACCGGTCCGAAGAACCGGCTGCACACCATCACCCTCCGTGAAGACGGCGAGCTGCACACCCACCACGGCGTGCTTCGGCACACGGTGCTGATCGGCCAGCCGGACGGCTCGGTCGTCACCAACAGCGGTGGTCATGAGTACCTCGCGCTGCGGCCGTTGCTGCGCGACTTCGTGATGTCCATGCCGCGCGGGGCCGCGATCGTGTACCCGAAGGATGCCGCGCAGATCATCGCGCAGGCCGATGTGTTCCCGGGCAGCGTGGTCGTCGAGGCGGGAGTCGGCTCGGGGGCGCTCGCGCTGTCGCTGCTGCGGGCGGTGGGCGACGACGGGCTGCTGGTGTCGTTCGAGCGCCGTGCGGAATTCGCCGACGTCGCGAGGGCGAATGTGGAGACGTTCCTGGGACGTGTGCCCGAGAACTGGCGCGTCGTGGTGGGGGATCTCGTCGCGGAGCTGCCGGGCGCAGTCGCCCCGGCATCCGTCGACCGCATCGTGCTCGACATGCTCGCACCGTGGGAGTGCATCGACGTCGTCGCCGATGCGCTGACGCCGGGTGGTGTCGTGCTCTGCTACGTAGCCACCGCCACGCAGCTCAGCCGCGTCGCCGAATACTTTCGCGGAACAGGACTGTTCACCGAGCCCGACGCGAACGAGACGATCGTGCGCGGCTGGCACGTCGAGGGCCTCGCCGTCCGTCCGGACCACCGCATGGTCGCGCATACCGGTTTCCTGATCTGGGCGCGCCGGCTCGCGCCGGGCGCGATCGCGCCCGAGCAGCGCCGGCGCGCGTCGAAGTCGAGCTACGGCGACGAGGATGTCGAGCTGTGGACGCCCGGCGCGGTGGGTGACCGCCAGATCACCGACAAGAATCTCCGCAAGCGCGTGCGCGAAGCGGAACGGGCCGCCGACGGAGCGCGGACCGCCGCTCTCGGTGCCGATGCCGGCGTTGACCCCGGCGTGCTCGAGTAGCGTCGAGTGGCTATCCGGCGACTGATGGCGACAGGGCGCGATACGGCGCTGCAGCGCCTGCTCGACCTCGATGCGGTTCGCCGCAACGTCGCTGGGCGGCACGGACCGAACCCGCATCTAGACTGTTCCGGTGCGCAAGATCCCCGCTTCCGTCGCGATCCTCGGCCTCGTCTGCGTCGGACTCGTCGGCTGCTCTCTTCCGGGCTCGACCACGTGCGACCGGTCTGACGAGGCCGACTCCACCGGCCTGTCCGGGGTGACGGTGTCGGGCATGACCGACCAGGTGCCAAAGGTCGGGCTGTACACGCCGTTCCGGTCGACGTCGACGCAGTTCGAAGACGTCGCGGTGGGAGACGGCACCCAGATCACGACCGACAGCCAGCTCATCGTGCTGGACCTCAGCATCACGAGCGGCACGACGGGCGACACGCTCTTCGCGACCGCCTACGACGGCGACCTCTCGGGCGTCGCGTCGCTCTCGCAGTGGATGCAGGTCGTGCCCGGGTTCGAGGACGCGCTCATGTGCGCCGGCGAGGGCTCGCGCGTCGTGGTGGCCCTGCCGCCGGGTGCCATCGAGCCGACGACGGCTGCGAGCCTCGCGCTCGGCGGGGACGACTCCGCGATCGCCGTGATCGACGTCCGAAAGGTCTACCTGTCAAAGGCGGACGGCGCGAATCAGTTCAACGTCGGCAACGGCATCCCCACCGTGGTCCGGGCTTCCGACGGTCGGCCGGGCATCATCGTCCCCGATGCCCAGCCACCCACCGAGCTGGTCGTGCAGACGCTGAAGAAGGGCACCGGCGCCGAGGTGACCGGCGACGCCCCCGTCCGCCTGCACTACACCGGCCTCACCTGGGCGGATCGCACCGTGTTCGACACGACGTGGGATGCCGATCCGAAATCGATCGCGCTCGACACGACGCCCGACGGCTTCCAGACGGCGCTGAAGGGACAGACGGTCGGCTCGCAGGTGCTCGTCGTCATTCCGCCCGACGAGGGCTACGGCGATCAGCCGCAAGGCGGGATCCCCGCGGATTCGACGCTCGTCTTCGTGGTCGACATCCTCGGCATCGACCAGCCCGCGGCGACTGCCCACGTCGACTGACGGGCAGGTCGATTGAGCGCGCTGGACGGTCCGGCACCCTTCGACGGTTTCCGAGGCGACGCCTAGGATAAGGGTCGTGCCTGCGAACGCCTCTGCGAAGAACCCGCCTGAGGAGCGCCTCGTCAACCTCGTCGTCGCCCTGGTCGCGACCGACCAGGGGCTGACGAAGGACACGATCCTCAGCTCGGTCTCCGGCTACCGCGAGAAGGCCGAGGCGGGCGCGTCCAAGGACGCCCTCGAGAAGATGTTCGAGCGCGACAAGGAGAGCCTGCGCCGGCTCGGTGTTCCTATCGAGACGATCGGCGACTGGGCCGACCCCGATGACCTGCGCGAGGCGCGCTATCGTGTGCCGACCGCCGAGTACGAGCTGCCGGAGGACATCGTCTTCACCTCCGCGGAGCTCGCGCTGCTGAACCTCGCGGGCGGCGTGTGGAGCGAGAGCTCGATGTCGGCCGAGGCCCGCAGCGGACTGCGCAAGATCCGCGCGCTGGGCATCGCGGTGGACGAACCGATCATCGGGTATTCGCCCCGCATCAGCCTGCGTGAGCCGGCGTTTGCGGCGCTCCAGCAGGCCATCGAGCTGTCCCGCGTCGTGACGTTCCCCTATCTGAAGCCCGGCGAGGCATCCGCGCGCACGCGGCGGGTGCAGCCGCTCGCGCTCGTCGAGTACGAAGGGCGATGGCACGTCTTCGGTGTCGATCTCGGTGTCCGGGCCGAACGCACCTTCCTGCTCTCACGCATCGTCGACGACGTCGCGATCACTCGCGAGAACTTCGACGCGGCACTGCGCGAAGGTGCGGGGGAGCGGGCGCTGGCCGGCCTCACCGCGGTCGCGGAGCACAACCGGGCGCTGCTGGAGGTCAACCCCGGCACCGAGGCCGCACTGCGACTCAGTCGCCGCGCGCTGCCCGCCGACCAGGGCATCCGCGTTCCGTTCGTGGACATGCACGTCTTCGCCGACGAACTGGCCTCATACGGTCCGGAGGTCCGAGTCGTGGAGCCGGCAGAACTGCGTGATCAGGTCATTGCCCGGCTGGAAGCCGCCCGGACTGCTCACGGAGGAGCCGCATGATCGCCCGCAAGCCGCTCATCGCGACCGATCGCGCCGCGCTCATGCTCCAGCTCGTGCCGTACCTGATCGGCAAGGGCGAGGTCTCGATCGCCGAAGCCGCAGACGAGTTCGACGTCACCCCCGACCAGATGCGCGCGATGGTCGAGACCCTCACCGTCATCGGCCTGCCCGGCGACGGCGGGTACTGGCAGATGGCCAACGACCTGTTCGACATCGACTGGGATCTGCTGGACGAGCGCGACATCATCGTCATCACGAACTCGGTCGGGCTCGAGCGAGCCCCCAGGCTGACCGCGCGCGAAGCCGCCGCGCTGCTGACCGGACTGCAGCTGGCGCGGGCGATCCCCGGCGTCGGCGACACCGAGTTGTTCGCCGGCCTTCTCGCCAAACTCGCCCGCGGCGCGTCCAGCACGCCCGCCGACGTGATCCTCGCGCCCGGCCCGGTCGACGCCGTCCGGGACGCGGTCGCGGAGGCGCTGAAGCGGGGAGTGTCGGTCTCGTTCACCTACAAGGCGCCGGATGCCGCTCCCACGACGCGAACGGTCGACCCGGTGAAGGTGCTGATCGCGACCGGTGAGTGGTACCTGCAGGGCTGGTGTCACCTGCGTGAGGCGATGCGCACATTCCACCTCGACCGTGTCAGTGACTTGGAGCTCACCGATATCGCGATCGAGCACGGCGCGGACCCGGTGCCCGAGTGGTTCGAGACGGGCGGCGACATCGTCGCGCGCATCAGCTTCCCCGAGTCGGTCGCCCCGCTCCTCGGGGACTACCTGGACCGCGCCACGGTCGACACGGCCCGCGGCGTCTCCACCGCGACCATGCGCATCGCCGACGAGAACAGCCTCCGGCGCTTGGCCACGCGTCGCGCGGGACTGGTCGAGATCCTCGAGCCCGAGTCTGCGCGCCGGGCCGCCGCAGCCTGGGCCGAGGCGGGTTTGTTGCAGTACCGTTAACCTGCCTTGGACCATCCCGGAACGGGCGGCCGCAACGGTATCCGAGAGCTACACTGGAAAGACGAACCGGAAGGACCCGACATGTTGCAAGGTCTCACAGGATGGCACTTCCTGATCATCCTCGCTGTCATCCTCCTGCTGTTCGGCGCCGCGAAGCTCCCCGCGCTCGCCAAGAGCATGGGTCAGTCAGCTCGCGTCTTCAAAGGCGAGATGAAGGCCATGAAGGAAGACGAGACGGCCGAGGGCAAGACGGAATCAGTCGCAACCTCCGTAAGCGAAGCACCGGTCCGCCAGACCACCGCGAACGCGAGCGGGGTTGCTGATACCAAGTCCTGACCCGCGCGTGGCCACAGCAGGGTCGCCGCGCGTCGCTGATCCCGGCGAGCCCAAGCGCGACAAGCGCATGTCGCTCGGCCAGCATCTGGTCGAGCTTCGCAAGAGACTCATGCTGGCCGCGCTCGCGCTCATCCTGGGCATGGTGGTGGCGTTCTTCATCACCGACCCGGTCATCTACCTGATCACGGAGCCGCTCCGCCAGATCGCCGAGAGCGAAGGCGACGCCGCCAAGGTCGAGTTGATGTTCAGCACGGTGACCGGGGCCTTCGATCTGCGGCTGCGCATGTCGTTCGCGATCGGCATCCTCATCTCCGCGCCGATCTGGCTGTGGCAGATCTGGGCGTTCATCATGCCCGGCCTGACACGCAAGGAGATCAAGTACACGGTCGCCTTCATCGCCTCGGCCGTGCCGCTGTTCTTCGCAGGCTGCTACGTGGGGCTGCAGCTGATGCCGCACATCGTGGAGCTGATGACCTCGTTCGTCCCCGACGGCGGCGCCTCGTTCTTCGATGCCTCGTACTACTACGACTTCGTCTTCAAGCTGCTGATCGTGGTGGGAGTATCCTTCGTGCTGCCGGTGTTCCTGGTCGCCCTGAACCTCGCGGGAGTGATCAGCGGCCGCGCCATCATGAAGGGCTGGCGCGTTGCCGTCCTGGTCGCCGTGGTCTTCTCCGCGGTCGCCACGCCGGCCGCGGACGTGGTGAGCATGCTGATGCTCGCCGGAATGCTCGTGGTGCTGTTCTTCGCGGCAGGCTCTCTTTCGATGCTGTTCGACAAGCGCCGCGCCAAGCGCGCCGCGACAATCCTTCCGCCCGATGCCATCGGCGTGACGGAACTGGGTCAGTGACGGACCTGAGTCCGGCGGAACGCTATGCCCGGGCTTCGCAGGACCGCAGCCATCCGATCACCTCCTCGTTCGCGGCATCCCAGCGATTCGAGCTCGACCCGTTCCAGATCGCCGGGTGCCACGCGCTCGAGGAGGGTCGCAGCGTCCTGGTGGCAGCCCCCACAGGCGCGGGAAAGACGATAGTCGGCGAGTTCGCGATCCATCTCGCGATGCGCGAACCCGCCGTGGGCGGGTACGGCGAAAAGGCGTTCTACACAACCCCCATCAAGGCGCTCTCGAACCAGAAGTTCCGCGAATTGCAGGACGTGTACGGCGCCGACGAGGTGGGGCTGCTCACCGGTGACACGAACATCAACGGCAGCGCGCGCATCGTGGTCATGACGACCGAGGTTCTGCGCAACATGCTCTACGCCGACTCGTCCGCGCTGCGAGGACTGCGCTATGTCGTCATGGATGAGGTGCACTATCTGGCCGACCGGTTCCGCGGGGCGGTGTGGGAGGAGATCATCATCCACCTGCCGCCCGTGGTGCGACTGATCTCGCTGAGCGCTACGGTCTCCAACGCCGAGGAGTTCGGCGACTGGCTCGACACGGTCCGCGGCGACACCGAGGTCATCGTCTCCGAGATCCGACCGGTGCCGCTCGAACAGCACGTGCTGGTCCGCGGCGACCTGCTGCCCCTGTTCGACGACAGGGCCGGCATCGCGACCGCACAGGTAAACCAGGAGCTCATGCGCATCCGGTCGGTCAAGGGAGCGAACTTCGAGAACAACCGTCGCGTCCAGGAGATGCGCAGCGATTCGGCCAAGAACGGCGGCGGGCACGACGCCGGCGGGCGCCACCAGGGGTCTGCGCGGCGCCCCGGCAAGGGTGGCCACCGCCCCGTGCGCCAGGCCAATGCACAGCGCATCGAGCGTCTGGACCGTCCCGAAGTCGTCAAGCTGCTGCAGCGAGCCAGCCTGCTGCCGGCGATCTTCTTCATCTTCAGCCGCGTAGGGTGCGACGCCGCCGTGCAGCAGGTGCGTCGCTCCGGCCTCAAGCTGACCACCCCCGAGGAGCGCGCCGAGATCCGCACCCTCGTCGAGGAGCGCGCGCGCGCCCTGCTCGACGAAGATCTGGCGGTGCTCGGCTACTACGAATGGGTGGACAACCTCGAGCGCGGTGTCGCATCGCACCACGCCGGGCTTCTGCCGGCGTTCAAGGAGGTCGTCGAGGACCTCTTCACACGCAAGCTGGTCAAGATCGTCTTCGCGACCGAGACGCTCGCCCTCGGGATCAACATGCCGGCCCGCACTGTGGTGCTCGAGAAGCTCGAGAAGTTCAACGGCGAATCCCGCGTCGCGATCACCTCGGGAGAGTACACCCAGCTCACCGGACGCGCCGGCCGGCGCGGTATCGACGTGGAAGGTCACGCGGTCATCCAATGGACCGAGGGCGTCGACCCCCAGCAGGTCGCAGCGCTCGCGTCGCGACGCACCTACCCCTTGAACTCGAGCTTCCGGCCGACCTACAACATGGCCGTCAACCTGATCGATCAGTTCGGCCGCGCCCGAGCGCGCGAGATCCTCGAGTCCTCCTTCGCGCAGTTCCAGGCCGACCGCGCCGTCGTGGGCCTCGCCCGCCAGGTGCGCGAGCAGGAGCAGTCGCTCGCCGGGTACGCGAAGGCGATGACCTGCGACCGCGGTGACTTCACGGAGTACTCGGGCATCCGCCGCGAGCTTTCCGATCTGGAGCGGCTCAACCGCAAAGACGCCAACGCGTCCCGGACGACCCGTGATGCCCGTCAGAAGCAGATCGCGAGCCTGCGCAAGCGGATGCTGCGGCATCCCTGCCATTCGTGTCCTGAACGCGAGGACCATGCTCGCTGGGCAGAGCGGTACTGGAAGCTCAAGCACACCGTCGAGAAGGTGCGGCGCGAGATCGACGACCGCACCGGCACAGTGGCGCGCATCTTCGATCGGGTCGTCGACGTTCTGGCCGAACTCGACTATGTCGCCGTCACCGACGACGGCGCCACCGTCCTGACGCCTGCAGGGCGCACGATGCGGCGCATCTATGGTGAGCGCGACCTCCTGGTCAGCGAGTCGCTGCGGACCGGGATCTGGCAAGACCTGGATGCCGCATCCCTCGCGACCCTCGCCTGTTGCCTGGTGTACGAACCCCGGCGCGACGACGCCGGCACGAGCGAGCGCGGTCTGCCGCGCGGGCCGTTGCGCGCCGCGCTCTCGGCGACCGAGTCCCTGTGGCAGCGGCTGGACGATCTCGAGCAGGAGCACCGCCTGCCCGGCACGGATGCCGTGGCCACCGGGCTCGCACCGGCGATGCACTTGTGGGCCAGGGGAGTGACACTGGATCGCGTGCTGATCGAGGCGGATATGGCCGCCGGGGACTTTGTTCGGTGGGCCAAGCAGACGATCGACCTGCTCGACCAACTCTCGCTCGTCGCGGACGCGCCGCTCGCCACGACGGCCCGCAGGGCGCTTGAGGCCGTGCGTCGCGGCATCGTGGCCTACAGCTCCGTCTGACCGTTTTACTCTTATGGGGTGCCTCTCACCCCTGCGCCGCGACCGATCCTGCCGCTGTGGGGCGCGGTGGCGGCATCCGTCGTCGGTGGTGTCCTCCTCACACTGGCCTTCCCCGCGCTGAGCTGGTGGCCGATGGCCTTCCCCGCCGTGGTGCTTGCGCTGATCGGCCTCGTCGGAAGACGACTGTGGTCGGCGGTCCTGGTCGGGTTCGCCTTCGGCGCGGCGTTCTTCTTCATCAATCTGGTCTTCACAGCGCGCTACCTCGGTCCCGTCCCGTGGATCGCCCTCTCGATGTTCGAGGCGATCCTCACCGCCGCTCTCGCGATCCCCATCACGCTCGCGTACCGCTGGCTCCCGAGGGTGATGCCCTCCACCATCTCCCGCCTGACCCTGCTCCCGCTGCTCGTCGCCGGCCTCTGGACGCTCCGGGAACAGATCGTCGGCTCGTGGCCGTACGGAGGCTTCCCCTGGGGTCGGATCGGAATCACGCAGGCGGGAAGCCCGCTCGCCGACCTCGCGTCGTGGGTCGGCGTGTCGGGACTGACGTTTCTGATTGTGCTGTTCTGCGCGGCGGCGATCGAGTACGTGCGGCTCGGGCGGTTGCGCGCCCCGCTCACCGCGCTTCCCGCTGCGGTGGTCGCGATCCTGCTCCTGGCCGTCCCGCAGTTCCCGACCACTCCGGCCGGCACCCTGCGCGTTGGAGCGGTGCAGGGCAACGGTCCGGCGGGATACTTCGACGTGCGCACCGCCGACGCGGTGCTGCGCGCTCAACTCGCGGCGACCGTACCGCTGTTCGGCGAGGACATGGACGTGCTGCTCTGGCCCGAAGGAGGAGTCGACTCCGACCCCACGGCCGACGCGACGACGGCATCGGTGCTCGACGCCGTTTCCGAAAGGGTCGATGCGCCGCTGATCGTCAGCGCCGTCACCGAACGCGACGGCGAGTACTTCAACTCGTCGCTCCTGTGGCTGGCGGGCCAGGGCCCCGTGCAGACCTACGACAAGCGGCATCCGGTGCCGTTCGGCGAGTACGTGCCGGATCGGGCGTTCTTCGAGCCGTTCGCGCCCGACCTGATCGGTCTGATCCAGCGGGAGTACACGCCCGGTGAGACGGCCCCGTTCTTCGATGTCGACGGGGTGGGTGTCGGACTTGCGATCTGTTTCGACGTGATCTACGACGACGTGATCTGGGACGGGGCACAGGAGGGCGCGCAGATCTACATGTTCCAGACGAACAATGCGGACTTCCGGGGTACGGACGAGAACCTGCAGCAGTTGGCGTTCGCTCGCCTGGCCGCGATCGAGACCGGACGATCTGTCGTCAACCTCTCCACGGTCGGCACGAGCCAGGTGATCGCGCCCGACGGAAGGACGATCGACGGTCTCGCCGCCGACGTGGCGGGTCACATGCTGACGGATGTCCCGCTGCGAACCGGTTTGACGCCGGCGGTGATCGCGGGGGAGGGGATCAAGATCTTCCTCGGGTGGGGCAGCCTGATCGCTCTGAGCGCTCTGGGACTGGTCGTCGCGATCAGATCTCGAAAAGATCGCAGCCGGAAAGATCGCAGCCGGGTCGACGCGAAGATGCCGGTCTCCGAGGGGACCGGCATCACTGGCTGAGGCTCAGGCGCTGAGCTTGCTCGCCGTCACGTCTTCGCCGGCTCCGCGCCGCGCGCGCACATAGGCGAGGCGCTCTTCGAGCAGCTCCTCGAGCTCGGGAATCGTCCGGCGCTCGAGCAGCATGTCCCAGTGGGTGCGGGCGACCTTGTCGTCGGTGTGGTCGACCGTCGCGGTGCCTTCGCCGATGCGCAGCAGAGACTCGGCACCGCATGTGCGGCACTCCCAGGCCTCGGGGACTTCGGCGTCTGCAGCGAAGGTGACGGCGGTGTCACGTCCGCAGGACGTGCACTTGTAGATGTGTTGTGCTCGTTCATGGAACACGACGCCCTCTTCGCTCTGTAGGCTCTGGGCGCCGAGTCGAATGCCGCGCAAACTGCGGTCTGCCATTGTGTGGTCCTCTCGTCGCTGTACAGGTATAACGTGACGACCTGGGTGGATCATCCGAACGGAGCCCCCTGCCGGGTCATTCACAGACGATGCTCAGGGCGAGGTCGGCGCGATCGGTCACAAGACCGTCCACGCCCATCGCCACGAACCGCCGCATGTCCGCCGGGTCGTTCACGGTCCACACGTGCACCTCGACGCCGTGCCGGTGCGCGGCGGCGATCAGCCGGGGGGTGACGATGCGCAGCCGGTCCTGTCGCTCGGGCACCTGAAGCGCATCCACGCCCGCCAGCGCGCTGCGCACCAGAGCGGAGGAGCGCACGGACAGGGCGGCCAGCACACGCGCGATCGTGGCGCTTCCGGCGGACGTCGCGGGACGGATGTCTCGCCCCGTCTGCTCGGCGGCGGCGAGTGCATCGCGCCGGCGCCGGTCGGAGAAGCTCGTGAGAAGAACTCGGTGCGCATGCGGTGCGACCAGCCGGCCGACCTCGGCCGCGGCATCCTTCGCCTTCACGTCGAGGTTGAACCGCACCGTCGGGAAGGCTTCGAGCGCCTGCTCGAGGGTGATCAACCCGCCGCGCGAGGACATCAGCGCGTCGAGTTCTCGAACAGTCACCTCGGCGACCCGCCGCGGATCGCCGGTCACCCGGGTGAGGTCGTCGTCGTGGAAGAGCACCACCGTGCCGTCGGCGGTCAGATGGCAGTCCGATTCGACATACTGTGCGCCGGCCGCATGTGCGGCCGAGACCGCGGTGAACGAGTTCTCGACGACACCGTGGGCGATGTCGGCCGCGGTGAGCAGCCCGCGGTGCGCGAGCACGCGAGGGCGCGGGGTGCCATCGAACCAGCGGTGGGTCACGACACCGGCGGCTCGGCGGGCCTCACTTCAGGTGCGGTCCGCTGGGCGACGTCGGCGACAGATCCCGCGAACGCCGTGCTCATGCCCTTGAGTGCCTCGGTGAACTCGCTCGGGATGATCCAGAGCTTGCTCGACGCGCTGTCGGCGATCTTGGGCAGCGTCTGCAGATACTGGTAGGCGAGCAGCTTGTCGTCGGGGTTGCCGAGGTGGATCGCGCTGAAGACCGTCGCGATCGCCTCTGCCTCACCCTGGGCACGCAGCACGGCGGCCTGTTTGTCGCCCTCTGCGCGCAGGATCTCGGCCTGCCGGGCTCCCTCGGCGGTGAGGATCGCGGACTGTTTGGTGCCCTCGGCGGTGAGGATGAGGGCGCGGCGGTCCCGCTCGGCGCGCATCTGCTTCTCCATCGAGTCCTGGATGGAGAGGGGCGGGTCGATCGCCTTCAGCTCGACCCGCCCGACGCGGATGCCCCACTTGCCGGTGGCCTCGTCGAGCACGATCCGCAGCTGGCCGTTGATCTCGTCGCGACTGGTGAGCGCCTCTTCGAGGTTGAGGCCGCCGACCACGTTCCGAAGTGTCGTCGTGGTGAGCTGCTCGACGGCGCCGAGGTAGTTGCGGATCTCGTACGTGGCCGCGCGCGGATCGGTCACCTGAAAGTAGATGACCGTGTCGATCGAGACGACCAGGTTGTCTTCGGTGATCACCGGCTGCGGCGGGAATGAGACAACCTGCTCGCGCATGTCGATCAGCGGACGCACCCGGTCGATGAAGGGCACCAGGAGGTTCAGGCCCGGCATGAGGGTCTTGTGGTACCGACCGAGACGCTCGACGACACCGGCGGTCGCCTGCGGGATGATGCGAATCGAGCGGATGATCATGACCAGCACGAAGATGAAGACCGCTGCGGCCAGCACCCAGCCGATGGCCGTCGGGATGAAGCTCTCGGGGGTCATGCGCTGGGTTCCTCTGCTTGAGCTCGGACGTAGGCGGTGGCGCCGTCGATGCGACTCACCCGGATCACGGTGCCGGGTTCGAGTTCGCCTTGCCGATCGGGGCGAGCGGTCCAGGTGTCGCCGTTCGACAGCTTCACCTGCCCGCCGTGGGGTGTGACCGTGGACAGCACCTGCCCGGTCAGTCCGACGAGCGCGGCCACGTTGGTCGGTGCCGGGTCCTCGCCGCGGCGCAGCCGCTTGAGCAGCGGCGGCCGCAACACGAGGATGAGCACGGCGGCGACGGCGGCGGCGATGATGACCTGCAGCCAGATCGGCGCTCCGATCAGGTCGGATCCGAGACCGGCGACACCGCCGATGCTGAGCATCAAGAACGTGAAGTCGAGCGTGAGCATCTCGATCACGAGAAAGACGAGGATCAGAACCAGCCACCCGATCCACGCGAATTGTTCGATGGCCTGGATGAACTCCACGAGTGTGCCTCCCTGTCCTTCGAACCTAGCACGCGGGGTTTCGCCCGGACCCGTGGCCGCGGCCGTCGACACCTGATTGGTAGGGTCGAGAGGTGACTGAGTCTCTACGTGACATGCCCCTCGCGCCCGGCTCGCTGAGCGGCAAGACCGCGCTTGTGACGGGTTCCTCGCGCGGCATCGGTGCCGATACCGTGCGGTACTTCGCGCAGGCGGGCGCAAACGTCGTCATCAACTACCGCAATAAGGCGCCGCGCGCCGAGAAGCTTGCCGCCGAGCTGCGCGGGCTCGGTGTCGAGGTGCTCGTGATCGGCGCCGACCTCACCGAGCCTGAGTCGGTGCAGGCGATGTTCTCCGAGGTGGAGCGGGCGTTCGGATCCCTGGACGTGCTCGTGCTGAACGCGTCCGGCGGCATGGAGTCGGGCATGGGCGAGGAGTACGCGCTGCAGCTCAACCGCGATGCGCAGGTGAGCGTGCTCCAGACCGCGCTGCCGCTGCTCGGCAATGGTGCACGCGTGGTGTTCGTCACCAGTCACCAGGCCCACTTCATCCGCACCACTCCGACGATGCCGGAGTATGTGCCGGTCGCCCTGTCCAAGCGCGCCGGTGAGGACGCACTGCGCGAGCTGATTCCGGACCTCGAGGACCGCGGCATCGGATTCGTCGTCGTCTCGGGCGACATGATCGAGGGAACCATCACCGCGACGCTGCTCGAGCGGGCGAACCCTGGCGCGATCGCGTCGCGCCGCGAGTCGGCGGGCAAGCTCTACGACGTGAGCGAGTTCGCGGCCGAGGTGGCCCGGGCCGCGGTCGACCCGATCCCGGACGACAACACCCGGCTCATCGGCGACACGAGTTCGTTCGCGGGGGAGTGAGCGTTGCGCGCTCGCTCCTGGACCGGCATCCACGCGCGGGGGCGTCACGCATTCAGGCTTCCGATGTCGTGTGAGCCGGAATCACCAAGAATCGCCCGGGATGAGCCCGGGCGATTCTTCGCGGCGACGATCTTGCGACCCTAGAGGTCTTTCTTGCCGAAAGTGAACGCACGCACGATCTGGATGATGCCGAGGACGATCAGCGCGATTCCCAGCAGCCACCACAGCGCCGCGATGTAGAGCGGCGAGAACAGCAGAACGATGCCGGCGATGATGCTGATGATCGCGAAGAAGATGCTCCAGCCCTTCGACGCGGCGTCGCCGAGCGTGGACAGCGCGACGATTCCCTCGATGATCCACAGGATTCCGACGAGGATGCCGATGAACACGGCCAGCCACGCGGTTGTGGCGCCGAGGTTCAGGAACGCCACGATTCCGGCGATGATGAAGATGATTCCGAGGACGATATGGCCGATGCGTGACCAGCCGCCGCGGGTCTTGGAGAAGATCCCGAGGCCGGCGTAGACGAGGCCTGCCGCGATCGCGTAGATGGCGATGATCGCGGTGACGACCATGGCCGTCTTGCCCGGCCAGGCGAGGATGAGGATGCCGACGATGACGGACAGGACGCCGCCGATGCCGAGGGCGGTGCGGATGCCGTTGACGGCTGATTTTTCCGCTGCGGATTCGGTAGACATGAGTCTTCCCTTTCTGGGAGTTACCTGAGAGGTGCGGTCATATCATAGACCCCGCAGTGGTCGGACTCGAGGACGAACGTCCCGTGTGTCGCCAGAAGACGGGATCTATCACTCCACCCGGATGATGCCGGGCGAAGCCGCCGCCGCTAACATCCGGGCAACCGGCGCGCCGCGACGGAGGCGGCGCATCCTGCACGGTGCGGTCGCAGAGCATGGATCGCAGGGGAGAGGTTCCGAATGTCCGTTCTGACTCGTATCGTGCCGGAGTGGATCCGCCACTACAAGATCAGCTGGCTCTCGGTCGACGTTCTGGCCGGAGTGACGCTCGCGGCGGTCGCCGTGCCCGAGGTGATGGGGTACACGTCGATCGCCCAGACGCCGGTGATCACCGGCCTGTACACGATCATCTTCCCGACGATCGTCTTCGCGCTGCTCGGCTCCTCGCGCCTGCTGGTGGTGGGCGCGGACTCGGCGACTGCGGCGATCCTCGCCGCCGGCCTGGCGGGCCTGGGCATCTCCGGACTGTCGCCGAATTCGTCCGAGTGGGTCGCCTGGACGAGCCTGGTGGCGCTCGTGTGTGGCGCGATGCTGATCCTCGCGCGAGTGCTCCGCCTGGGCTTCTTGGGCGACTTCCTCAGCGCCTCCGTACTGATCGGGTTCCTGACCGGCGTCGGCATCTCAGTGCTGACCGGTCAGCTGCCTGACCTGCTCGGCATCCCGAAGGGGACCGGCAACTGGTTCGAGCAGCAGTGGAGCACACTGACCCACCTGACGGACGCCAGTCTGTGGACGGTCGCGTTCGCCGCGGGAACCCTCGTCATCATCGTCGGCGGCAAGCTCATCAACCCCAAGATCCCCGGTGCCGTGATCGCCGTCGTGCTGTCGATCATCCTGTCCAATGTGCTGGACGCATCCAGCCACGGGGTGGCCGTCATCGGCCCGGTGCAGGGCGGAATGCCGCCTTTCGGACTTCCGCAGGGCATCGATCTGAGCGACATCCCGGCGGTGATGGGAGTCGCCCTGTCATGCTTCTTCCTGATCATCGCGCAGAGCGCCGCAACCTCGCGCAGCTTCGCGATGAAGCACAGCGAGCGGGTCGACGTCAACAAAGACATCCTGGGTCTGGCGGGAGCGAACATCGCCGCCGGGCTCACCGGCACGTTCGTCGTGAACGGAAGCCCGACCAAGACCGAGATCCTCGACGAGCAGCGCGGCCGCAGCCAGATGGCCAACATCACGATGTCGCTCGTGGTGATCGTCGTGGTGCTGTTCCTCACGAGGTACCTCACCAACATGCCCGTGGCGGTGCTGGCGGCGATCGTGTTCATGATCGGCCTCGGTCTGGTGGACCTGAAGGGGCTCCGACGGATCCGGGCGGCCCGCATCAGCGAGTTCGTCATCGCGCTGGTCACGGCCATCGTGGTCTTCGCCTGGGGCGTCGAACAGGGCATCATCCTCGCGATCGCGCTCTCGGTGATCGAGCTCGTGCGCCGGGCATACACGCCGACGGACTTCCTCGTGGGAGTCGACAAGGATGGGGAGCCGACCTACACGCCGGCTGAGCCGGGCAGCGAGAGCCTTCCCGGGCTGCTCGTGTTCCGCTTCGACTCTCGGCTGTTCTACGCGAACGCGAGCCTGTTCGTCGACCGCATCCAAGAGCTCATCGCCGCGGCGCCCTCCGATGTGCGCTGGCTCATCCTGGATTGCTCCTCGATCGGCGACATCGACTACTCGGCGAGCCTCAACCTGGCGGGACTCATCGAGGCACTGCACGCCGAGAAGCGGATCTTCGCATTGGCCGATGTCGATCCGACACTCATGCAGGTGCTCACGAAGCTCGAGACCCTCGAGCACTTCGACAACGCGCACATCTACCCGACCGTGCAGGAAGCCGTCGCAGCGTTCCGGGCAGACACGACGACGCCGGCACCGTAGATCTCTGCAGCGGGCACGCGCGGTATTTACCGATAATGCACATTATGTCAACTCAGATGGCAACCGCCCGCGCTGCGTCGTTTT